>CAJXVR010000374.1 GCA_913061285.1 uncultured Verrucomicrobiota bacterium
TCGGCAGCGTCAAGATGTGTATAAGAGACAGCCGCCATCCGTGATGTAAGTGCACAGGAAATCGACGTCTTCAAGTGTTAGTACGACGAGGTAGTGGCCGCTCGTGGCGCTTGCTTGAGAACTCGTCGCCATAGTTTCTTCATGCCAAGATTTTCCGTGGATGATGCTCGTTACTTTGTCTCGGCTGTATTGCCGAACTCGTTTCCAAACGCTCATCACATCGCCACAAGTCGTGTCGACGATCGTACAACCGATCTCTTCGATTACCTTTCGCGTTGCGACTTCGGTTCCAAAGGCAGGAATAATGACAACATCTTTGGGCGTAAGTTGGGCCAATTCAGCCTCGGTGGGTCGACTCTCGAGCGGTTCAATGCCCATGCTCTTGAGTTGGTCATTCACATCCGGATTGTGAATGATTTCGCCGAGCAGCAGTATTCGTTGCTCCTTTGGAAACACCTTTCTGGCTGCATAAGCGAGATCGATGGCTCGTTCGACGCCGTAGCAAAAGCCGAATTCCTTGGCGAGATGGATCGTTAAGTGGTCCTTGGCAACGATTGTATTGCCGTTTGCTCGCAGGTAATCAACGATGCGGCTACGATAGTGGGTAACAACCTGAGCATGAACTTCCTTCATCACATCAGGACGTCGGAGATTTAATCGAGGCGGGCGCTTTGCTGCTGGTGTTGCCATACGGCTTCAATCTAGCAGGTCGACATCAAGCGTCTAGCGGAATCCAAACGAGCCCCTTGGATTTGAGAAATTAGCGGGAGTCAGTTTCGATTTTCGATGCCAAAATCTCAAGGCTCCCTTATCGTTTAGGAACGTCACGAATCAATTTTGAAAGATAGTTTCCTACTGAATCACCAAAAGCAGTTCTCTAGTGCTGCCTGGATGGCTCCTTTGCTGGTTGCATTACTGGTTGGGATCTCGGGTTGGTGGGCCAGTACGACGGTTCGTAGTGCGATGCAGCAGCAGCTAACAAGTGAGTTGCAGACGATCCTGACCGCTGATGTCACCGCTCTTGATATCTGGATCAATACTCAACGAAGAACGGCGATGGCATTGGCCGGAGATCCTGAGATTGGCCAGTACGTCATAGATTTGGTAGAGCACCTCGAGGCAGAAGACGCAGATATTAACGTCGCCTTGGAGAAATCGCAGGTGTTGCGACGTTATTTGGAAACGAGGCTGACTCCGCTTGGCTACAGCTTTGTGATCATCAACCGGGAAGGCCATGTTATTTGTGGTCCCACGGATGAAATCATCGGTGCCACCCTGCAACCGGAACAGCTAAGCTTGGTCGATCGATTATTTTCAACGGGGCAACCGGTGCTAATCACTCCCTACAAGCCTCCCGCGAGCGGGGGGCGGACGCCGCTTGATCGGGTTTTTCGAAAAATTCGTGCGAGTCGCCGAACTGCAGAGGACGATTCTGTGGTTGCAGGTAGCGCAACAGAAGGGGAATCAATGATGCAGGTGAGTGCTCCGATCTCTGATGTCGAGGGGACCGTGTTTGCTGGTCTTGGCTTGCTCATTAGGCCAGAGAGTGAATTCACGCGAATACTATCGGTCGCTCGGTCTGGACAGACTGGTGAAACCTTTGCCTTTGATCGTGCTGGGCTTCTGATTTCACAGAGTCGCTTCGATGATCAACTGCGAAAACTGGGGCTATTGGGAAAAAAAGGGGATCAATCGTCGGCATTGAACGTTGAACTTCGAGATCCGGGCGAGAATCTCATGAATTCGTTTGAAATTGAAGCGCCCCCTTCTACCTGGCCTTTGACCCGTATGGTTGCTGAGGCCGTTCAAGGAGGTGTGGGGGTCGACGTCGAAGGGTTTCGTGACTATCGGGGGGTTGATGTTGTAGGGGCTTGGCAGTGGCTGCCTCGATATGGCTTTGGTGTTGCTACCAAAGTAGACGCCGCCGAGGCCTACCAGCCTTTGGCCGTGCTGCAATGGACCTTTGCGACCTTATTCTTGATGTTACTGCTTTGTGCCGTCGCGATGTCATTGTTCTCGTATCTCAATCTTAATCTTCGACAGCGGGTGGAAGAAGCAACTCTCGAAGCTAAGGAACTCGGGCAATATACGCTGGTCAATCGAATTGGGCAGGGCGGCATGGGAACCGTGTTCAAAGCACGGCATGCATTGATGCGTCGTGCCACCGCTGTCAAATTATTGATGCCTGAAAATGCAGACCGAGTCGCCATTAGCCGGTTTGAACGGGAAGTTCAGATGACATCGAGGTTGTCCCATCCCAATACGATTCAGATTTACGATTATGGGCACACGCCCGAGGGGATTTTTTATTACGCCATGGAGTATCTGGAAGGCATCAGTCTAAAGGAGCTCGTACAGGAATATGGTCCCTTACCTGAGAATCGCCTGATCCATTTTCTCCGTCAAATTTGCGCGTCCTTGAGGGAAGCCCATGCGGCTCACTTGGTTCATCGAGACATTAAACCTGCCAATGTGTTTCTTTGTGATCGAGGAGGGATTCTTGATACGGTCAAAGTGCTTGATTTTGGGCTCGTAATGAATTTTAGAGAGGAGGCTAAAGCGTCCAAGTCTGCCAAGAAACCGTTATCAGTAACGGGAACTCCCCAGTTTTTTTCTCCCGAGGCGATTGAATCTCCCCACTCGGTTGATCATCGAACGGATCTCTATTCACTGGGAGCGCTGAGTTATTATCTGCTGACGGGAGAACATGTCTTTGAAGGTGAAACGGCGCATGAGATTTGTGAGAAGCAGATTTCTGAATTGCCGATTGCACCTCGTGATAGAACAGGGCTTGGCTACTGTTCTGTCTTGGAAGGTGCTATTATGAAGTGTCTCGAAAAGAATCCTGCTGATCGTCCCCAGACTGTCGGGGATTTTCTCGACCTGCTCGAGCTCAGTCCACATGCAAGAACTTGGACTGACGAAATGGCTGCGGAATGGTGGAGTCGTCATCATTTGCGTAGTCGAATCGTCTCCCACGCGAAGCAACTTGATGAAACAGTCAAGATGCAGCCTACGATTAGTGTCGATATTGACCGCTGGAACGACGAGTAGTGGTGGTTGTAGCGGGCATTGAAAGGCCTCTTCGCTTGCCAATTAGCTCGCTATTCGTAATGAGGCGGCTTGTCGTTGTGACGCTGGATTTGATCGAGTTCGAACGTCTGTATTTTTTGAGTGAGATGGACTTGGGCCTTTGAGAACATTCGAAGTTGCTTATCTTGCTCCTGGATGACTTCGTTCAAACGATCGACAAGATGTTCGAGTTGGGCGAGATTCGATTCGATTTGGATAATTCGGTTTTCGTGATCTTGTTCGTTCATAGATTGGATGAGGGTGAGTTTGATTGAGGCCCTTTTGTGTGCATCATCCGGATGTAGTGGAAGAGGTATTGTTGGGCGTAGCCGGAATTCGGTTGGAAATAGGTCTGGGCGAAGTTCTCGAGCGTTCCCTTGTTAGGCTTCTGTCCTGCAAAGTAGAGTTCGTTGATGGCTCGTTTAACCCAAACGTCGATCGGGAACGCTTGCTGTTTTCCATAGGCAAACAGGAGAACACAATCTGCAATCTTGGGACCGACGCCGGCGAACTGCTGGAGCAAGGCCTTAGCCTTGGGGTAGGGCAGTTTGCCGATTTCTGAGAGTGAGATTTTTCCGGCCGCAATCGTTTGTGCTGTCTGCCTTAAGTACGGGGCACGGTATCCCATCCCTAGCTCGCGCAGAGCGTTTTCAGAGAGCTTCGCGAGCGTCTCAGGACCTGGGAATGTGAATGCCGGATCATGCCCGGGAAGTGAGGGGATCTCTTCGCCGTGATGTTTGGCGATCTTACTGATGATTTGTCGGATGTGGCGAATCTGTTTCGTTGAGGAAAGAATAAATGAGGCAAGACACTCCCAAGGATCCTGCCTCAGAAGTCGCAATCCCCGGTAGGCGCTTACGGCCCTTGTCATATGCTCGTCATCGGGGAATGCTTTGGTGATAGATTCGATGTCTTCGGTGAATCGGAAATAGCCCGCGATGAGATCCCATTTAGGTGACGAGGCCGTCGTTTCCACCAGGATTCCGCTCTGGCGATTTGAAATTTGAATCCATTGGCCATGGATGACACCTGTCCAGGTGTCATTATGCTCTAGCCAGCGAAATGCCTGACCACAATCGAGCGTTGCGCGGAGATTGTAAAATTTCGCCTCGAAGTGTTTGGAACGTGTTCTCGGTTCAGGGGGCACCGTAGAGGCGGGATCGGAATGTCAATAACTGAGGATGGAACGAACGGATGTTGATTTGAGCTTCTCTCGGCCCTTGAGAAAGTCGAGTTCGATCAGAAAGACGGCTTCGAGTAGCTTAGCATCTAGCTTGCTTAGGAGTGTGACCGCTGCGGCTGCGGTCCCTCCGGTTGCTAGAAGATCATCGACGAGTAGTACTTTTGATCCTGGATGGATTGCGTCTGTATGGATGGCGACTGTGTTCGATCCGTATTCTAAATCGTAGCTTTCCTCGTAGGTGTCGAAGGGAAGTTTGCCTTTTTTTCTCACTGGAGTGAATCCCGCATCAAGACGCATGGCGGCGGCGGCTCCGAAAATAAATCCGCGAGCATCGATCCCGACGATCTGATCGACATCTCCCGGTTGGTACGGAGCGATGATCAGATCGATCGCTAGACGAAAGAGATTTGGATCGGAAAGGACAGGCGTAATATCCTTAAATTGGATGCCCGGCTCTGGGAAATCCGGGATATTGCGAATGCCATTCTTCAGGAGTTCGATGTCAGACATGAAAGAAGAAATTCTATTTCTTGACGGCTTCTAGCTTCTCAATCATCCGTTTTAGTTTGCCTAAAGCGATGTTTTGAATTTGTCGAACACGCTCGCGTGTTACTCCAAAGTGGACCCCCACTTCTTCGAGCGTCCGTTCGGGACCCCCAGTCAGTCCAAATCGATAATCGAGGATGGTTGCCTCTCGCTCTGGCAAATTTGAGACGAGATCTTTAAGCATCCCATTGACGGTTTTCTCCTCGAGAGAATCGTAAGGATTCTCGGCGTTTTCGTCACGGACGAGATCAGCTAGGGTTGCCGATTCATCTTCTTGGATCGGGGAGTCTAGTGAGGCTGGACGGATGGCCACGTTCCTGAGCCTGGCTATCCGTCGAGGCGTCATTTCCATCTCCTCGCCCAACTCTTCGTCGGTCGGTTCTCTGCCGAAGAGCTCCTGAAGTTTCGATGCCGTGCGTCGGAGTTTAGAAATCTTGTCGACAAGGTGAACAGGGAGACGGATGGTCTTTGACTGATTTGCGAGGGATCTCTTGATCGCTTGCTTTATCCACCACGCTCCGTAGGTCGAGAGTTTGCTTCCCTTGTTGGGGTCGAATCGCTCGACCGCTTTCATAAGCCCGATATTCCCCTCGTTTATCAGGTCGAGTAGGGGAAGCCCGAGTCCGTCATAGTCGTGAGCGATCTTTACTACTAAGCGAAGGTTTGCCTTGATCATCATCTCTCTCGCTTCCACATCGCCTTTCTGAATGCGTAATGCGAGTTCACATTCCTGTTCGGGGGTAAGGAGGGCGACTTGGCCGATTTCCTTCAGGTAGAGTTTGATTGCAGAATCGCCGTCATATCTGCTTCGTTTATCCTGGGTCGTATCGGAGTAGGGCTCTACCTCACGTGGAACCTGCGTAGTAGACAGTGGAGGATTTTCGGATGATGACGACGAATCGGTCATTGGCGGTGTCGCAAAAGCTTTCGCATTTGTTTCGTTAAACTCAACTAAGTATCGACTGTTCTTTCGGCAATCTCGCGTAGCGAACCCTCATGGGGTATGAGGTTGTGATAAGGATCAGGGAGATGGTGAGGTAAAGTGACCTTATCGGCAAGCCAATTAGTGGTGATAAGCAACGATCGATCATGAGTGTTGAACGTGTGTCCCTCGAATCTCAATGGCATTCCTGCTGACGCTTACTAGGGAATGAAAATCAGAGGATGATGTCGGGGCATTTCTGGGCTTGTTTGTCTATTCGTGCCTATCGCTGGCAAAACTGTTCGAAGGCGCCACCAAAGAGGGATTGGACGTCCCGTTCGATTTCTGTATCCGTTACTTGCCATCCCGCCTGGCTGAGGTCTGAGTATTTCTCGGTGAGGATATTGGCGATAATCGCTCGGGAATGGCTCCACTTGTAGATCAGCTGGTCGAGGACACGTGCATCGGAATGCTGAGGAGTGACACTGAGCCCGAGTAGTTCGAAACGGAGCCGCGTCATTTCATCGATGACATGCGGAATGTTGGTGAACCACCAGCAGCCAAAAATATGGAGGTTTGGGAACTTGCGGGCTAGGACACACAGTTCGTGTTGATTCTCCTTTGCGAGGACGGTACAGAGGAATTTTGCTTTCGGGTATCGCTGGCAGAGGTTTTCGAGGGACTGGAGTTCGGCTCTTCCCATGCCATCTCCGGCAAGTTCAAGCTGTGGGTTGACGGCTCGTTTGACTCCGATCATGAGGGCCAAAGGCTGATTCGTTTCGATGCAATGGGGAATCACGGCTTCATCGAGGATATTGCTCGTCGCGTCGTTGGCTGGATAGCTGAAACTAGGAGGAAGCGAAACCATCAGATAGTTTGACGCAAATTTTTCTCCCCACTTTGTGAGGAAATGGCGGATGCCTGATATCGTTTTCTGGTTGAGTTCTGTTTCGACGTGATGCCCATCCGCTTGGAGCTCTGTGGCGACAGCGGGCCAATCAAGTAGGAGTGGATCGATACGAAGGCCTCCAACGAATCGCTCGTCTCGTGTGAACCCTTTTTCCCATACTTTTCGTTCAATCTGATCGAAAGGGGAATTAGTCATACAGATTTTGCGGACATTGGCTGTGTTCAGGCACTGAGTGACAAAGGTGTCGGGTGCCTGTTCGGCATACCATTTCCGAATCTTGGGAAGGTCTCGTTCTCGAACATCGAGCCCAAGCTTGTTGAGTGTTGTCAGGACCCCTCGGCAGGCCTCAGAGATTGGTGAATGCTCTAGGAATAGATGCTTCCAGATGAGTTCTGCTTGTTCCGTTTTCTTGAGTTTCCAAAAGGTTTGGTAGGGAACCTCAGTGTAACGAAATACTTCCGCGACGAGATAGTGGTAGGTTAGAAGATCGTCGATTCCGTAGAGGAGTAGGGAGCCGAACGCTGGATCGTAGAGATGGGTGTGGATATCGAAGACGGGTGTCTGGTTGACCGTAGTATTTACTCTTGCCGCAAGCTGTGCTCGACTCGTCTCGAAATTATCTGTTTGCATGCGGCGAGCCTATTTTAGTCGATGCTAGTTCTCAAGCTTGGAAGATTCTTATGTCAATTAGCGTCGTTGATAGCGATATACGCCTGCTCCAGCAGCGAACTCGGATGCCGTTCCGCTACGGTATCGCCACGATGACGGAGTTCCCGCTCCTTTTCCTTAACTTGGCCGTCGAAATTGATGGAACGCGTATTTGCTGTCTCTTATACACATCTGACGCTGCCGACGAGCG
>CAJXVR010000375.1 GCA_913061285.1 uncultured Verrucomicrobiota bacterium
CTAGATCGCTCGTCGGCAGCGTCAGATGTGTATAAGAGACAGGCCATCGAGTCCATCGAACTCAGGCAAGCCGATCAATCCCTCCAGCTAAACGATCAACGTCACGGATGGCAGATCACCAAACCGATCTCCTACCCGGCCGAAGACACAAAGGTGACAGCCTTCATCGAGGGACTCACGCAGCTCAGCTACCAAAGTGCACTCCCCGCCACACCGCAATCCGAAAGCGATGGAGAGGACCTCTACGGCCTAAATACACCGAGCGGGCACATCAGCGTGGCCATTGGGAGTGAAACCTACCGACTCGATATTGGGAGTGTTTCAGCGGGCAATATCACCTTTGTGAGACGGGGCAACTCGGAACAAATCTTCACGCTGCCTTCAGATTCAGTCCAAACGCTCGATGTGACCCCGGACAACTGGCGGGACCCGCGGGTCTTCACCTATCCAGATGCCGAGATCGAAGAGATCCAAATCGTTGGACCGCTTAGCGACGTAAGATTGCAACGCGATGGCGTGGGAACCGATTGGCGGATGATGGATCCTCATCCAGGAGCGCGACTAGACAATAACTACCTTACCTTTTTCCTCCAACAGCTTACCGAACTTCGCGCTGACTCCTTTCACGACAAGCAAGCAATACCGACGCAAGTCACTCTCAATATAGGGATGAGCGAGAATCGTCGCTACACGCTGAATATCCAAGCACCCTACCCCAAAAACCCTGCCCTCGTATGGGCGACCCTTCCCGATTCGAATACAAGCGTAACGCTAAACAAGGCCTTTATTGAACCGCTCGCCGATCCCGAGAAAGCCTTTCGTAGCACATACCTACTCGACCCCGGGCTAAGGTTCGACACGCTCACCATCAATGGTGAAGAAACCTTCACGGTGAGTCTGGATCACGAGAGCGGGCAGTGGTGGCTGGACAAGGATCTGAATCGTCGAGCCGACAATCGCTTGGTTGCGCTACTACAAAAACAGCTCGTTGAGCTGCGAATAAACACTTTCGTCACGGATAAACTACAAGACGAGAGTGCCTATGGGCTCACGTCTCCCTTTCGCAGCTACACCTTCGCCCTTTCAGATAAAGCCCAATCACTAGAATCCCCACAAGCTCCCATACACGTGCGGTTCGGACATCGCGTTCAAAACCTGCTCATGAGTCATCGCAGCGACGAACGATCCGTCTACGGGGTTCCCTATGGGGCTGTCTTTCAACTCCCCAGCAAGTCGTATCAGTTAAGGGACCGAAGGATTTGGACTACAAAAAGTGAAACAATCGAAAGGATCCGTGTGATCTATCCAGATGAAAAGGAACTCACTTGGAATCGCGTCGATGATAGTTGGCAAACTGATGAGAAGAAACTCGAAGAAGTGGAATCGGCCGTCTTCCAAGAATTGATCAATCAACTCCTTAGCGTAAAAGCGGAAGCATGGACGGGCCTTGGAGAGCGATCCGGAAGCCGCTTTGGCATCGGGAAAAAGGCAAGGTTGATCATCGAATCGAGTGCTCAATCACAAACACTACAATTCGGCTCAGTAAGCCCTCGCGGCCATCTCTACGCCGCAACCGAGGTAGACGAAGTCATCACCGTGTTTGAATTTCCCGGACAACTCTACGTCAAACTCAATCAAGTGATGGATTTGGAGAACCAGCGAGAGGAATGACCAAGCAAGGGCATTCGAGATCAATCCCACGCTGGCGGCGATGGACCCGTTGGGGAATTCGCCTGACTCTGGTCCTAGCATTGGGATTCTTGGGTCTTCTCATCTACCTCAACCAAGTCGGTCTTCCCGACTTCGCCAAATCGTTACTGCAGAACGAGCTTAGAGCCAATGGGCTCAACCTCGAATTCGAGCGACTTCGCTGGCGCCTCGAACGCGGGCTCGTCGCCGAGGGCATCCAGCTCGAGATGACAAGCACCAACGGACAACCGACGCTGGTGGCGGAAGAACTCAAGATTCGCCTCGACCGACAATCGCTCTTTTCAGGTACGCCACGGGTCTCATCCGTTCTCTTGAGCAACGGAAATCTAGGATTGCCACTCATCGATGCCGAGACACAGGAAACTCTCCAATTCAACGTCGACGAGGTTCAGACCAGCCTGGCATTCCCATCGCCAAATTTGTGGCAACTGGAGAACTTTCATGCCACCTGCCTCGGTATTCAGGTGACCCTCCAAGCCGAGATCACCAACGCCTTTGCTCTCAAGAACTGGCGGACCAAAGCCAAGCCACAAGGAAAAGCCCCCAAGTGGCCTAAAATCTTACAACAGATCATTCAATTCCGAAATGACATCACCTTTACGGGCACCCCTCGCCTGGCCATCAAACTCCGCGGAGATGCCGCCCATCCGGATCAATCTACTGCCGATTTCACCCTAGAATGCGATGCCATGGAGTCACCCTGGGGCAGCATCGAAGGCTTCTCGCTCCAAATCGCCGCTGACGAATCACGCGCCCCTGAAGATAACACCTTTGCTTCGAGAGCCACCCTTAGCATTCGGCAACTTGGGCGAGATTCGTCGTCGATTCAAAATCTTCAACTCACCGGTAATCTTCGGCACGACAGCCAAACTGGGCAGGTAAAATCGGGTAACTGGACTCTGAATACCGGCCAGATTCAACACTCTGAATTCGCCGGGAGCTCACTCCAAGTCATCGGAAACACCACGTCCAATTCTCCCGATATTGACGAACTATCAAGCACACTTGAAATCGTTCTGAGCGACGCACGCTTTCCGAACGGTTCGATCGAACGCTTGCATCTTTCCTCCGGCTTAGACCATGTTGGCATCGATTGGCATTCTGCATCGGGCCACTGGACGGCAAGCCTTGAAAAAACCACCACCCGTTGGGCCAGTATTAAGAGCAGTTCTTTGAAAGGAACCATTGCTCCCTCCAGCACATCCGCAGCCCTCATCCAGCCGCTGGTAGGCACATGGAAGGAGATTCAAGATCTCAACATCACATTCACCCTGGCCACGCAAGACGTCGCCGGGCCTTCGTTTGAAGCAGAAGCGTTAGAGATTGCTGCTTCCTGGGAAGCTCCTACGCTCGAACTCGAGCGAGTGAAGGGCAGCCTCTATGATGGGCAATTCGATTTCACCGGCTCACTAGCGGCCGATTCTCGCCAAGCAACCCTCCAAGGCGCCTTTGACTTCGATGTGCATCGTATCAATCATCTCCTCACGACCAAAGGACAACGATGGCTTGAGCAGTATCAATTCGAGGCCCCGCCATCCGTTCAGGTTAAAGCTAGTGTCACACTCCCTGAATGGAACGATCCACAGCCGGATTGGCGTGGCGAGGTCAAACCGACGATGACCCTTGACGGTAGTTTTGAAGTCGGAAATGCCGCTTTCCGAACCGTCCCGGTTACTGCTGCTTCTTCAAGCCTGAGCTTCAGCAACATGACCTGGCGCCTTCCGAATCTGACCGTTCATCGGCCGGAAGGAACCGTCCATTTGGATTACCGTTGCGACGCCGACACCCAAGACTATCACTGGCAAATCGACGCCTTAGTTGACCCGATAGCTCTCGCTCCAATCCTATCCAAAGACCAAACCAAAGGCCTAAAATTCTTTCAATTTCGAGCCCCCGTGAAAGCGGTCGGAGAAATCTGGGGGCGTTGGTACAATCCCGAGTTGACTCGCCTAAAAACCCAGATTCACGCCTCGGATTTTAGCTTTAGAGAGCAACCTATCACGTCTCTCAGCACGGATCTTGCCTACGTCAACGGCCTACTCACCGCAAGGAATGTCGCGATCGAACGTTCCGAAGGAAGGCTTCAAGCAGATCTCGTTCAGTTCAACGCCCGAAATCAGCAAATCACGCTGACAAATGCTGTCTCAACGGCGGATACCGCCGCCATCGCAACCATGATCGGGCCAAGGATCGAACGTTCGTTCCAATCCTATCGTTTCTCCAGCCCTCCACGGATCAGCGCGAACGGAATTATTCCCATCGATGGCATGGGCGCCGCAGACGCCCACTTCGACGTCAAAGGGGGCCCATTCGCTTTTTGGCGCTTCAATGTTCCGGATATCGAAGCGAAGGTTGATTGGGTCGGTCGCGAAGTGACGATCAATGACGTTCAAGCGCCGTTCTACGACGGCACATTGGTCGGAGAGATGGCACTCCAGCTTAAGCGGGGGCGAGGGGCTGATTT
This sequence comes from uncultured Verrucomicrobiota bacterium, assembly GCA_913061285.1. GTDB lineage: Bacteria > Verrucomicrobiota > Verrucomicrobiia > Limisphaerales > AAA164-E04 > UBA2970. The sequence continues at coordinate 4,175 of CAJXVR010000375.1, forward strand.
TGAGCTCGATGCCACCGTGAGGGATTCCAACCTCAATCAGCTCTTTGGCGACGTCCTCTCTCCCGAGAGCAAGAGCCAAGGATCGCTTAGCGGCCATATTGTGATCGAGTCAGGACAGACCGATGATTGGAATAGCTGGCAGGGCAAAGGACGGGTTAAGCTCCGGGAAGGACTCCTCTGGGACACCCCACTGTTCGGCATCTTTTCTCCCGTGCTCAACACCGTTTCACCGGGGCTAGGAAATAGCCGGGCAGAATGGGGTGAAGCCAGTTTTCGAATCACAGACAGTATCATCCATACCAGTGATCTGGTGATTCAAGAACCATCCACTCGCCTTCAATACCAGGGAGCGCTTGATTTCGAAGGCAATTTGGATGCTCGCGTCGAAGCCGAGTTGCTTCGTGACGCACCGATGGTAGGCCGGGTAGTGAGTATGGCCCTTTGGCCCGTCTCCAAGCTTTTTGTCTACAAACTAGGAGGCAATCTTCGGGAGCCCATAGCGGAACCCGTCTACGTGCTCCCGAAGTTTCTAATGAATCCTCTGAATTCTCTCAGGAACAAAGAGAATTAGCTAAATTCGCCAGAAGCCCTTAGATCTACCCGGACTCGACGAAGTAGGTTGACGGTCTTTTCGATGCCCATGACGGCACCTTCCCCACCTTCGAACTCAACTCCAACATAGCCGCGATAGCCTGCAGCCAAGACGATTCGCATCATTCGGTAGTAATCCGTTTCAGTCTCATTGCCATCGGCATCGAACTTATGAGATTTGGCGCTCACGGCCTTGGCGTAGGGCATTAATTCTTCGACTCCCTGGTAGCGATCATACCACTCGTCCCCTTGGATTCTAAAATTCCCAAAGTCTGGCAGAGTGCCGCAATTCGGCAAATCAACCATGGCCATCACACCGGACAACCATTTGCCATTGGACGATAGGCCACCGTGATTCTCCACGATCACATTCAATCCAGAGCTTGCCGCGAAGTTGGCCAATCTGCTAAGCCCATCAGCTGCCCGCTTCATTTGCTCTTCAAAACTTCCGACATTACCGGTCGCGGCGTTGACGCGAATGGAGTGACAACCGAGATACTTGGCAGCTGAAATCCATTTATAGTGATTTTGAATGGCCTGCGTTCGCGAATTGCTATCCGCATCGCCTAGATTCCCTTCCCCGTCGACCATGATCAACAAGCTTTCGACTCCTTCGCCGTCCGCTCGATCCTTCATATCCTTCAGATACTTGGAGTCGCCGGCCTTGTCTTTGAAAAACTGGTTCACATACTCGACACCATCCAAACCGAACTCACGTTTGGTCACCTTGGCAAAATCGAGATGATCCATCTCCCCAGCAAACAAAGCCTTGTTAAAAGACCACTCTGCGAGAGAGATTTTATAAAGCTGTGATGAACCCGATAGGGTCGCACACCCAGCACCACCAAGACCGAGAAATGCTCCGGCAGCGGCGGTTGTTTTGAGAAACGAACGTCGACTTACTTGATCAGACATAGTTAGTTCAGGTTTAAGTTAAAATTATGCGTTACCCTCGGAGGCCTTGCGCGGTGACGACTGTTTGAAAAGGAAGACGAACAAGACCATGACCACGCCGGCAAAGGCAGCAGGTTTCCCCCAGAGAGGCTTCCATTCGATCGCCTTCAACTCTGACTTACGAGCCTCGACAGCCTGATCAGTCAAGGCAGCGATCTCAGCCTCGGCTTCCTGACCGCCGACATCATTTCCAGCAGCAGCTGCTGCTGTCAGATCCGCAATTTGCGCGTTCAGTTCAACCACCTGAGCAGCGAAGGCCTTCGATTCATCCGTGGTATGAGAGGCTTCAATTTTTCCGGCGACCTGGGCGCCAATAAACATCCCCAACCCCAACGTAAACAAGACGAGCATTCCCTGGGCTTGTCCACGAATCTGCTTCGGCGCGATCTTGTCCGTATAGATCTGACCAGTCACGAAGAAGAAATCATAGCAAATCCCATGAAGCAGGATACCCACAATAATCATCCAGGCAACCTGATCCGACGCCCCCATGGCAAAGAGAGCATAGCGGATAACCCAAGCCAGCATCCCAACACCCAACATCCACTTCACACCCAATCGGGCAAAAAAGAACGGCATGACCACCATAAAGAAAATCTCAGACATTTGACCATAAGACATGGTTTGACCGATAGGCAACCCGCCCATCTCAACGACCCGACTGGCAATCTGGTAATAAAACGCTAAAGGAATACAGATCAGGAATGATGAAATCATGAACACGAGGTAGGAACGATCTTTCAACAATACCAAGGCATCGAGGCCAAGAATTTGGCGAATTGAGATATCTCCCTCTTTGACCGGAGGGGTATGAGGGAGAAAGAAACTAATCACTCCCAAGGCCAAGGCGGCAATCCCTGTCATGTGAAACATCTTAATGCTGGTATCCCACCCTACTTGGGTGAGCATCAAACCTGCAGCGATCCAACCAATCGTTCCAAAGACCCGAATCAGCGGAAACTCCTTATCGGGATCGGTCATATTCTTCATGGCCAACGTATTGCTAAGGGCCAACGTGGGGTAGTAGGTCAACATATAGCCGAAAAACGCGAGATTGATCATGGTTGGAGACGGGGATGCAGCCCCCATCAAAGAGGTTGCTAAAAACATGATCAGTCCTCCAGCAAGATGCATCACCCCCAGGACTCGTTGAGCAGGAAAGAATCGATCCGCGATCATACCAACGAAAAACGGGGAAATAATACCGGCAATCGGCCCAACAGAATAGGTCCAGCCAAAATCTTCGGCACCGAAACCAATCGTGCCCAAATAATTCGGCGCGGTCACATACCAAGCCCCCCAAACAAAGAATTGGAGGAACATCATCAACGACAGTAGTACTCGGGTATTCGTCTTCATCACCAAAAAATCAATTCACTGACATTAAACCCCAAATTTCCCAAGACTGACTAGACTTTCGCTAAAGAAAAACGGGTATTCGCGGACGACGCTAAACAAAGCCCTGGACACTGGCAAGAAGGGAGATTGGAGTGACCACAGCTTCAACAATGAGCTTCTTAGGCTCTATCTCTACTTATGCCATTAAGGCAGCGCCTTTCGTCTCAATTGAAGGATCCGGCTCAGGTGGACAGAATCCGTCCTAATAGCAATAGAAGCCAGGGCCGTAAAAGACCCCAAAACCGCGATAATAGGGGTAAGGCTGTGGGGGCGGGTAAAACATCGGGGATAGGGGGCGCAGGGCGTTC
>CAJXVR010000376.1 GCA_913061285.1 uncultured Verrucomicrobiota bacterium
CGAGATGTAGAGAGGTCTCGTGGGCTCGGAGATGTGTATAAGAGACAGCTCTATCTCCCAGGTGACGTGAAAGGCTTCGTCCTTTGAGACAGCACCTATGGCGCCAAAGCCAGAGAAACCGCCTGGAGGCATAGAACTCAGGGGTTCAAATTCATCCGGGTCACTTGGATCCCGATCAGGCAATATTCCGGGGGGATTCCACGCCGGTATTGTGAAGTTGATCGGGAGGATGGGAGCGCCTGCGAAATCTGGGGGGATGGTAGGATCGATCTCTCCACCAGCGAGGAGACCAAAGAAATCAAAGCGATTGTGTTCGATATTAAAGCTGTAGTCCCCGGGAGGTACATTGTTGAAAATGAAGAAATCCGTGACATTTCCTGAGGTCGGAAGGATGTCTGCCTCGAGTCGCCCATTGCTTGCCGAGGTCAATGAAGCGGTGCCGTCGATCTCTGCGAGTTCACTGAAATCCGCAGTGACGAAAGCGGCTCGTTCTTGGCTATAACCTGTGATGAGATTCTGGGTGGGCGAAGTGAGCCACCCGTTTCCAATGGTATTCATGACTGAGAGCACCTGTTTGCGTACGAATAGATCTAGCGAATACTGTTGTGCGCTAATCGTGAGGGGCTCTCCAGGAGTTGGTGTTCCGTTGCTCGGTGGACGTCCATCAAATGGCCATTCTTGATAGAAGGGCCATCCTTGTCCCGCTGCGAAGAACTGAGACTGCCCTGGTCCGATTGGCATAGGGAGTGTTGGCAGCATCGGGCTTGGTTCCGGTGTTCCGTTTTCAGTGCCTGACCCACCGGCTAATCCCATGAGAAAGCTTTGATGCGCTGGTGGAAGATCAATTCCTAGAAACGCTGCGGCATCTAAGAGCACCTGAGGATCGTCATCGTCATCGAGTAAATCCGGGCTCAGTTGATTCGGTTCTACCTGAGAGAGATCGGTAATCACTCCAATTGCGGCCAGCAGTGCGAGGGCACCTTCAGGAGTAGAGAAATCGAGCGCAGGAGATGGCGCTTCGGGTGTTGAAGGAATCTGTGGAACAGTGGGGGGAGACGGTTCACTGGGTGGGCCGACCGGTGTCTCTGGTTCGCTGGGTGGAGTGCCTGCAGGGGCTCGGGCCAGGGAGTCAGGTGTTACAAGTTCCAGATTTACGTGGCTTCCCCAATACTCGTCTAATTCATCGATGAGGATGCCGTAGCGAGCTGGATTCAATCTTGCAGTGAAGAATCCGTTTTCGTCCGCCTGAACAATATTGGTTCGAATGGTTGGTGATAAAATGGGGTCGAGTTCATACTCGATAAATGCGATCTCATCTACCCCCTTTCGACGATAGAGAGGCCGTCCCAGAGCCTCAGCTTCGGACTGATCAGGGGCATCTGCGGAGACCCGTTGATCCGCTGCGAACAAACGTCCGTATATCAATGCGGGCTTGGTTCTTAACTGGAACTCCATTGTTATCAGACCGGTCTCGTGAATTTCGATATAGTCTTCACCCGTGAATCCAGGTTGAACGGACAGAGATTCTGAAGAACCCTCGCCGTTTACGAATAGCCGGTACCTACCGGGTAGGATTCGATCGAAGAGGCGGATGTCAGGGCTGTCGTCCTCATTGGGAGCATTAGTAAGCACCCTTTCAAAGCCTTCAGTGTTTGAGTTCTTCAAGCCTTGGAGCGAAACGGCGAGACCGCGAAATACTTCTGGGGTTTCATAGTCAGTCGAGATTAGTTGTAGCTGAAGATTCCGGTCTTCGATCTCAAACATGACTTCAAAGGAACCACCGATTCGTGCCGATGACACCAGATTGGTGGTGCTTGCGTATCCCAGTCGGCGAGTGATGACTTGCCAATCCACTGGGGGGAGGTCGGTAAAAACGACGGCGCCATTGTCTTCAGTGATGCCAGTTCGGGTCGGCACAACAGCCGCCGTTCGATCATTTGGATCATACCCGGTTAATTCGACAAACGCGTTTGTGATGGCGGTCATGCCGGAAAGTGTCGGATTCCAGCCCGTGACTGACACACTGAGATTTCCTGAAACGGGCTTGAGATAGAAGTTGGCTTGTTGGGGGCGATCAAAGAATTGCCGACTTGATGTGTAGGGTTCCCAGTTTCCATCAGTCGTGATCGTAAACTCGTAGAATCCTTCCTGCATCCCACGAAAAATAACCGAACCTAGGTCATCAGTCGGTTCCTGCCATTCCAATTGAGAATTTCCTCCGGAGGCGCCGCCAAACTTTCGAAGCGTCACAAGTGTTTCCTGTCGACGGGCCAAGGGGATTCCTGAGACGACTCCCGAAACCTGAGTATAGATGTCGAAGAAATTCTCCCCTGATATTTTCTGGAGTTCTATTTTGAGTGGCTCGGATCCTCCAGGACCTCCAATAACTATGGGGCGGGAATCTGGCAAATAGGCATTGTGAGATGTCGTCATCTGATACGAGCCCGGGGCGACTTCCCCTTCTTCGAAACGAAACAGGCCAAAGGCTGAAGCGGTATCCAAACCCTCAATGGGATCAACCGTTGGCAGCAGATCCAGAACAACCCGTGCTCCCTCGATTGGTAATCCGGTATCGACGTCCACAACCTGTCCTTGAAGCGCCGGTGGCGTTTGCGCTCTTGCATTTGATATGGAGGAAACGATGAGGAAGAATATCCACAGAATGCGAACTGACATAACTGAAAAGATCGGAAAGCGACGCTCTGACATAGCAACTTAATGATTGACTCCTTACCTATGCCTAATCGAGACGGCTGTAAGGGTCAATCTAATCCCTTTCGAAGCGTGCTCGGCTCCACTGCGATGCCGCGCATTCGAATTCGGTCTCAACGAAGCAGAAGACAATGAACAGGCCTCTGGAACCCGTGACGATAAACCATGGGTTTGCTGGTCGAAATCTCCTAGCATTTGCGAAAGTTCTCTCTTTTTCAAATTGGTGACGGTGCTCTTCGGCCTCGGAATACGATCTTACCGGGCTAGAAGAAGGTTTGTGTTTCAATGGCGTTCAGAAAAACCGGACACGTTGTCCTCGGCTGAGAACAACTGATTTGAGTATCTTCGATCCTCATTAAATCCGGGGGAGATACTGACGACTTCGAACCTTGCGATTGTACGTATTTTATCTGATTACCGGCGATAGGACTTCCCTTGCTTAACTGTCCTAGCTGGTAATGGAAGAATCATGTCGAGAGGGCTTTCTTGAGAGCTGCCAGTTAAAATGGTGTTTCAGAATGTGGAGAACGATCAGATGGAGGGGGAGAGGGATAAACTCGAAGCGAATGAAGTGTCTGATCAGGGCGGTCCTTTTTGTTTCCCTGAGTACGCCGTATGTTTCTGATTTCCTATCACCGGTTTGAAGGAGGGACGGGGCGGTCGCTTTCTATATCGTCTGGAAGAGCTTGAACTTGATGGCACCAAAGAATGGTGCCGGGCTCTGGTGGGCGAAACTGTTCCCGAGCTGTCCGCTGTCTTGAAGCCTCCTGGAAAGCTGGAGTTTTCTTATGCTACTATCCCTGGCTGGGACTACGAGATTCAGGTCAGTGATACTAGCCCGATTGAGTCCTTACCCTGGGAGTCTCTGCCGATGTCTTCATCCTTTGATTGGACTGCAAGCGTTGAGGTTTTGGGGGCTTCTGAGCGTGCTTTTTTCCGGCTGCAAGCGATCAAGCGAGGTTTGGACTAATCTGAATCTATCGAGACGACGGAATGTCTGCATGGTCTATCTGAATAGATAGGTGCTCTCAAGAGGTTCAGAGCTTGAGTGTATTCCTCTGAGAGATGCCGGTCCCCTCATACACCTCCTATTGCCTTTGCCAGAGAGAAAAGGCTGAAGTGGGCTGCCTTCCTCAAAATCCAATCTATAAAAAACTGTAGAATCGTGTCTCATGTTCTCGTCATCCTAGGTACCCATGCCGGTGTTACCTGACCGCTTTTGCCAACCCTGCTGCATGCAAATGAATGCCAAGTCCATGACCTCAAGAATCCCTGCCCTTGCTACCGGATTGACGGTTGTCAGTGCCATTCCTTTTGCTTTCCAGGAAGCGGAAGTTGGAGCCTGAGAAATGAAGCTCGCCGAAACACAAGCCGCAAGGGTAGGGGGCAATGCTCTGCGTGCGAGGCAATCTAGTTTCTGCTTCCTCCGTTCGTTCTGTCACGGGGCGTCAATTGTGTGCCGATCTTCCTGCCTGTGCAGTTTTGCTTTGTGGCCCCATACGATGATCTCTACATGAATTGAAGGAGCATAAGCCGTCTGAATCGGAGAGACTCTTGAGAACTTTGTTTGGAGTGGTTGAAGACGGCGCGAGAGTGACTCCGAATGAAATCTTTCAAGGCCGAAGTAACTTTCTCGTCTGTGGGATTGTGGGGCCGTTGTGTTTTGCTTATCTTCCTGAGTGCCCACCTTTTATTTCGGGCCGTAGCGAGAGTATGGGACATGTTCTTCATTGGTAAGCTGTTATTGGGAACTGGCATTATTGTCGTGACAGTGGTGTTTCACGTCGCGGGTTTGGTTGGCCTTGCCAAGGTGTTGCCGAGGGTTCCTCTGCCGGAACGAATTTGGGGACTTGATGCGAAGTTGTTTGGCTTGCTTCTGACAGCGGTGCTTGGCGTGATTTTCGTGCATGTGGTGGAATCCTGGATATGGGCGCTGGTCTATTATGGGCTTGATGAGTTTTCAGATATGGAAACCGCCCTATATTTCTCCGTCGTGACTTCCACTACCTTAGGCTATGGGGATCTCATGTTATCAGCTAAGTGGCGGATCTTGAGTACCTTTGAAGCCATGGGGGGATTGATTCTTTTTGGCGCGAGCACTGGCTTTCTGATGGCTCTGGTAAAGCGCTTGATTGACCGGGATCAGAGTGAAGTCAAATGAGGGTCTTTGAGTTTCTCTTTCCTCACGAACGAGCGTTGGCGCTTGCAGCGACCTTCGGGTGCCTTAGTGAGATTATTTGCGAGTAACATGATGGGAAATCGAAAGAGGTCTTGGTCACTATCAAATCAGATTCTGCTTGGGATCGGGTTGGGCGTGGCTAGCGGGGTTTTCTTTGGGGAACTGATGGGGGTTCTCGGTGTGATCGGGGATGTGTTCATTGGCCTTCTTCAGATGACGGTGCTGCCCTTCATTATCGTTACATTGATCGCGAATATCGGCAGATTGGATCCATCTGAAGCAAAGCGCTTCGGTCTCAGCACCGGCTTCTCGATCGTTCTATCGCTCTTCCTGACATTGGGGGTCATTGCCGTCTTACCCTTGGCGCTGCCGAGCCGAGAGTTTGCCTGGTTCTTTAGTGAGGTCTCATTGGAAGAACGGGCTCCGTTTGATTTTCTGAATCTCTTTGTCCCCTCGAATCCTTTCTCGTCACTGGCAAATAATGTGGTTCCAGCAGTCGCTGTTTTCTCGATTGCTGTGGGGCTTGCGTTGATGACGCTGCCCAACAAGAAGGTGCTCCTAGATCAATTGGACGTTTTGTCTGCTGCCCTGTCTCGAGTCAATGGGACTATTGTCAGGCTGATGCCCTTAGGATTGTTTGCCATTACCGCCAATTATGCAGGAACGATTGAAAGCGATGAGATTCCTCGGCTGCAAGCCTATCTCAGTCTGAATGTGGTCTCGGCTGTCCTGGTAGGTTTTGGCATTCTCATTCCACTGCTTGCTGCTTTGACTTCCTATACTTACGGCGAACTCTTTCGAGCGATCCGAGTTCCGATTTTGACTGCTTTCGTTACCGGAAAGGTGCTTGTTGTGCTGCCCTTGATTGCAGCCAACGCCGAGAAACTCCTGGACCGAGGCGATGGCCGATCGTCTCGCGCCAACGCGATCGCGCCGCTCACTTATGCGTTTCCCCATGCGGGGAAGCTCTTGGCGCTCATCTTTCTTCCCTTCGCCGCGTGGTTCGTTGACGAACCTCTAGGGATCGTGGGGCAGTTTACCTATCTGGGAGCAGGACTCTTAACCATGTTCGGTAGTCCGATCTCTGCGATTCCGTTTCTTCTAGACACGCTAAGGCTCCCAGCGGATATGTTTGAGTACTTTCTCGTGACAGGTATTCTTACCAGTCGACTTGGGGATGCTCTAGGCGCCATTCACATCTTTTTTGTGGTCGTTCTAACTGGGAGCCAATTGGAGGGGCGGCTCCGTTTTGATTTAAGCAAATTCGTTCGGTCGGGGGCAATGCTCTGCGCGCTATGTGCGGTCGTGTTTTTCTTGCTGCGTGGCTTCCTGTCTCAAACCGTCGAAGTGACGAACGGGAGCCAAACGCTGATTGAGAATATGCGATCGGCGGTCGGAGACACCCCGGTTACGAGATTAGAGGGTAGATCTGATTCTAAGATTGAGGATGCCGAAACCACAGCGCTTGAAAGAATCCTTAGTAGCAAGGTTCTTCGTGTGGGGTATCAGAACGATGTTCTTCCGTACTCGTTTGTGAATGGTAAGGGGGAGCTGGTTGGCTACGACATTGACATGGCCCAGATTCTTGCCGGACAGCTGGGTGTCGAGGTGCTTTTTGTGCCTATTGAGAAGGATCGAATCGAGGAGCAGTTGGAACAGGGAGAGTTTGATGTTGGCATGGCTGGACTTACCATGACCCCGGGGAATCTTACCGATTTGCGATACTGTGGCCCCTATGGCTACGCGACAGTTGCCGTGATCGTTCCCGATCATCGTCGAAAAGAATTCCGACGGCGGGCCGAGCGCCAGGATTATCGGGGCCTGCGTCTCGCTTCGCTCCCCTCTGATGAGCGAGGAGATTTTGGTGAATCAATTTTCCCAGGGGCGAGTATTGTCACAGTCGAACGTGTTGAGTCTTTTCTTGTTGCCGACGGGGCTGAGGGGGATGCGCTGATTTGGTCGGCTGAAAGTGGGGCGGCGTGGACGCTTCGCTATCCGAGCTTTAGCGTTGTGCCAGTGAATCCCTTGTTTCGAGTGCCGCTTGGTTACGCCGTGGCTTCGCAGAATGAAGCTCTTGCTGAGTTTCTGGATGATTGGATCGAGGTCACCTCTGCTAGTTCGGTTGATGAAATGCTCTTTGACTATTGGGTGCAGGGAAAACAGGTCGAAGCGAGCCAGCCTCGCTGGAGTGTTGTTCGGAACGTTCTTCACTGGATCGAATAGGTGATCGCTCTGAGAATTCAAAGAGACGCGACTCGAGCCTCGTTTTTCCATCATGGATGCGGAGGAGAAAATCCCTAGCAGGCTTCCGGTAGCGAATAGATTGCTTTTCGTCCGCAATTGCTAGCGGTCATTCGACCGCGGAAAACCGTTTCCGGATCCAGGCCATCTTCGCCACCGTATGCTCGGGTGGGGTTCGGTATGGACCGGGCATATGGGTAACAGATAAACCGGGAACATAGGTAACAGTTAGACTGGGCGCATGCCCT
>CAJXVR010000377.1 GCA_913061285.1 uncultured Verrucomicrobiota bacterium
ACGACGGGGCGGGGCCGAAAGCGATTCAGAGCCCGGAGGCTCATCGCGTTCGCGGAATTGCCCTGACAACGGTGAGCCTTGCCCAGAGATTGCTGAGCAAGATCCAGGGAAGACGGATACCGATCCGGTCTATCTCTTTTCCGGTGAGTTTTATTTGGATGTCGAAGACTTGAAAATACCGGGACGCGGTAAGGACTTTGTCTGGGCGAGGAAATATCGTTCGAAAATTGGGCCTACGACCGGGATGGGGAATCAATGGGATTACTCCTATAATATCGAAATTGAGCGGGACGGGGATGGGTTGCTTCTGGCGGATGGGAATTCTCGCCGCGATCGGTATCCCATTCGTCCTACAGGTACGTTTGCGAGAGCCGAGTTTTTTCGCGAATTTGTTGAAGTGGCCCCAAACCTCTTCCATCTAGTTTTTTCGGATCAAGGCCGATGGGAATTTAACCCTCTCGATAACAATCCGGCCGCCGGGAAAATTGCCGCGATTGTGGATCGAAATGGGAATACGATTCGAATCTCCTATGACGAGTTCGGAAGGCTTGATTCGATAATCGATACGCTTGATCGGAAAATCGAAATTGCCTGGAACGGGGCAGGCTTGATCGAGAGCGTTACTGATTTTTCCGGGCGGGTGGTTCGCTATGAATACTTCGGTGACGGGGAAGAAGGGGGCAATCCTGGGGATCTAAAATCAGTGATATCTCCGGCCGTTATGGGAACGTCGACGGAGAATGATTTTCCGAATGGAAAGCGGGTGAGTTACACGTATACCAGTGGGTTTGACGATGATCGTTTGAATCACAATTTACTCACGATCACGGATGGGCGTCGCAATGATCCGACTGATCCAACTTTCGGACAGGGGCCGTTCTTGAGGAATCAATACGCGACCACGACGGATCCAGACGACCTTAATTTCGACCGGATCGTCGCACAGGCTTGGGGAGGCGAGGATGACTTGATTCACTTTAACTACAGCGCCCTCCGACCGTCTCCTGCCAATGGGGAATCGGTCGTTAGGGCGATCTTAAATGATCGCAATGGCAACGTGAGGGAAACGTATTATGATCGGCGGAACCGAATGACCCGGCTGATTGAATTTACCGGTCGTGCTGATGCCGATCAAGTGACCACTCCAAGCGCAAATCGACCGGCACGAAGACTGCGCAACACTGATCCTGCCTTCTATGTGACGAGTTACGAATGGAATGACGACTCGCAAATGACGCGAGTGGTGTTTCCCAATGGTAACGAGAAACGTCTGATCTATGAATCCGAACTTAACCCTGCCGCGAGCTCTCGTTCTCGTGGGAATCTACGACAAGTCGTTTGGTCTCCAGGAACCCATCAACCAGCAGGAGCTCAGAAGACCATTATTCAACGTTTTGAGTATCAAACGGATTTTAACTTCGGATGCTGTAACTTCAATTTTGTCACTGCGCACTTTGATGGGCGAGGGAATGTGACCAGACATGATTACGACGAGCGAGGAAACCGTGTTCGAACGACTCACCGAATTGATTCGATCGTGTTGGACTATGAGTACAACGCCTTTGGGCAGCTGGTTTCTCAAACACTGCCGGACAACGGAAGTGATCATCGGAGAGTCGATCGCTTCGATTACTACGATTCTGGACCGCAACGAGGTTATCGTTCTCAAAAGGTGGAGGATGCGAGTGGGTTTCGATTAACGACCAACTATGAATACGATCTGGTTGGTAATGTGATCCGTCAGATCGATCCTCGTGGCAATGACATGCTGATTGAGGTGAACGAATTGAATCAAGTGGTCAGAAAGACATCTCGAGAAGTCGAGGACGGAACAGGGATACGCTATCATCGTGACTTTCATTATGATGCGAACAACAACGTGGTTCGTATTGATGTGCTCAATCTTGATCATCTTGGAACGGCGCAGCCCAATCGTTTGTTCTCTGAATTCTTCGAATATGAGTTGCTCAATCAGTTGATTCGACATCGCCAAGAGGTGGCTGAGGATCAGCACCTTGTGACTGAGTATCGATACGATGCCAACCGCAATCGTATTTCTTCGCGGTATGGCGAATCAGTCGCCGCTCGTCAGCCAGCCAATGGGATAGACTTTGTTTATGATGAACGGGATTTGATCTATCGCACGATCCACGGTCCCGGTTCGGTAGAGCAATCGACAGATGAATGGTCTTACGATCTCAACGGAAACCTTGCCGTCATGGCAGTGGGAATCGAATCAGAAGCTCGTGTTCAACGGACGGTCTATGATGGCTACGATCGAAAGATTGACGTGATTGATCCAATGGGGAATGAACGGATTTATCGCTACGATCCCAATCACAATCTTACGAGCGAGTTGTTTCTTGGGGAACTCGTTGATGTCGCCGATGGCGAGAGTAATGTGCGGCTTCTCGAGGTTCGCCATCGCTATGACGTGCTTGACCGGAAGATCGAGATGCAACGCCTGTTCTTTGATGCTCGGACTCAAGAGTCTATTGGTGATGGGGACTCAAAAGATACCTTTCTCTATAGCGATAATTCGCAGCTCCTTCAGCGATTCAATGACAATGATCATGCGGTAACGCAGAGCTACGATAGTGCTAATCGATTGGCCCGGGTCGTTGACGCAGCGGGAAATGTCGTTCGGTATCAGTACGACGCAAATTCCAATGTCGTCGAATTGACTGAAATTGAGAAATCAGATCTCGGAGCCCCGGATGAACTCTTTGTTACTCGGCATCGTTACGACAATCTGAATCGGCTTGTTCGCACCGTGGACAATGCTGAAAATATCACCGATGTAGGTTACGATTCTCGTCACAATAAGGTGTTTTATTCTGATGCACTACGACCCTTGCCGGAGTCTTCGGGTAATAGACAACTCTCTGTCTTTGATGGTCTGAACCGCCCGGTGAGCACCACGCGAATTCTGACTGAGTCTGGCCAAGGAGACGGCGTTGAGTCTGGCCGGATTACGACTCTGATGCGCTGGGATGATAGCTCGCGTCTGACGGCTCGAGTGGATGATTCAGGAAATGTCAGTGAGTTTCGCTACGATGCGCTGAATCGGCTTGTTGAAAGGCTGGCGGCTGATGGCACGCGTTCCATGTATCGTTATGATGTCCATGGCAATCTTGTCGGAACGGAGGATCCGAACGGGACGATTATCACGAGTCAGTTTGATCAGCTTAATCGAATTACGAAGAAGGCGATCACGCCTGCTGAAGGAGTGTCTGACGATACGACCTCTGAGTCCTTTGCCTATGATGGCCTATCTCGGATCGTCTTGGCGATCGACGATGATTCTCGTGTCGAGCGATTCTATGATTCAATGTCAAACGTGATTGAGGAACGCCTGAATGGACAGGTTTCCAGGAGCACGTTTGATGGTGTCGGCAATAAACTGGTAAGTCGCTATCCAGGGGGCAGGGAACTGTTTTTCACGTTTGATGCCTTAGAACGCAGGGCCGCTGTTTCTGATCAGCTGGGGATGATTTCTGAAGATGTCTATGTGGGGCCTGCTCGGCTCGCTCAGAGAATTCATCGAAATGGAACAGTCACTGACTACGGATACGATGAGGTGAAACGGCCTGAATCCATTGTTCACTCGCGTGACAGTGTCGCCCAAGATTCAGTGTTTGATAGTCGGCGATTCGTTTGGGGGGCAGCTTTCAATAAGCGCTTTGTTACGGTTGACGGGGCATTTTCCGTTGCTTACGACTACGATTCAACCTACCGCTTGACGGGGATTGAGCGGGTGGCGGATGGAGATGCGCAACAAGAGCGGTTTAGCTTTGATGGTGTCGGAAATAGAGTCGAAGTAAGTTCAACGGATTCGCAGTCTCCCCTTGTCGGTCAGTATGAATTGAGCCGTGCTCAACCAGAGCCGCTTGATCAACCCGTGAATCAATACTCCGCAACGCCATTGGGGGCTCAGCGCCATGATCACAATGGTAATCTGATTCAAACGGCGACCTCGGACGGAGATGTTGATATTGTTTACGACTATCGGAATCGGATGGTTCGCTTTGGTTCCGCTGAATATCGCTATGATGTTTTTGGGCGAAGAATTCAGCGTTCGATAGATGGGGTTGAGACGCTCTATTTCTATAATGATCGGCAGGTCTGTGAAGAGCAAGATGGCGAGAATGTCACTTTGGCGACTTATGTTTATGGAAGCTATGTCGATGACGCCGTCCAGATGGTTCGCTCAGGAGAGAGTTTCTTCTACCACAGTGATGATCGTTACAACACGGTGGTCTTGACGGATGCGGATGGAAGCGTTGCCGAACGATATGACTATGCTGCCTACGGTGCTCCGACGGTGATGGATGCTGATGGCCTTGAGGTCGCGGCTTCGCTGTTTGGTAACCCTTATCTCTTTCAGGGGAGACGCTTTGATGGTGAGTCGGGCTGGTATTGCTATCGGAATCGATATCTTGATCCGCTTGCTGGTCGATTCACCACCCGCGATCCTATCGGAATCTGGGGCACAAAGGAGAATGTCGGGAATGGGTATAGCTTTGTTGGTAACAACCCCGCAACGAACCTGGACCCCTTTGGTTTGGACCGAGAGATCGTTCTTGGACCTCACGCGTATATCACCGTCGATACCTACCGGAATGGGAAGAAGGTAGGGCAACGTGACTTAGATTTTGCTCCGTCTCGTTTATTCGGGACTGATGGCGATGATTGGACTGACAAGCTGCCTCGAAACCGTGCGTTTTATCAGAACTGGGTTGTGCGGATTCGAGTTCCGTCGACGATGGAGGAGGATATTGCTCTCTTGCGAGAATGGCGAAGCCGTCGCGAGAAACGTTGGAACCCGATTCAAAACTGCTGGTGGGCAACGTTAACCAGTTATGATGTCGGCATATCACGAGACCGTAGTTGGGATGGCCTAACCGATTGGGGCAGCTTCCTAGTCAACGGTGGCGAGGTGGATATCGTCAGGGAAGGGGATAGTGGTCAAGAAGCGAGCATTCGTCCGTATGAACCGACGCTTACCGAATCGGTGACCCAAGGAATTGACAATGGCCTGGAGTATCTCGAGGAAAATGTGGCTCAACCAATTGTGGATTTCTTTGATGATCCGAAGCCCGCGTTAAAGAGTTTGGGGAATGCAATCGTAGGGTTTTTCTCAGGAAACTAGTATGAGTGAGCGAGTGTCTATGGATGGATTGCTACCCTTTCCGAAGCGGATTCAGCTGGCTCGTGTTTTGCCTGCGCTCGTTGTCTGTTTGCTCATAACCGGGGGGGGACCTGTCTTGGGGCAACAGATACAACGTGGTCTTCATTATTTTGCGGTCGAAAACCTGGCAAGCAAGGCCATTGAGCAACGGGGTGAGGCGGGAGCGAATGGAATCGCCTTTGATAGTCTTATCTTGGCACCGAATACCGAATACCGACTTTGGATATTGCAAGCGGCGAGCCTCGATGTCGGTTCGGTCGATATCAAGACACCACAGAGTGGTCTACGGTTTAGGGTGCCTGAGATTGTGATCGGAAGTCCAAGTCTCGGTGATTCCGATGGGGATGAATTAACGGATGATGCTGAGCGCATTGTCGGCACGGACCCGAACCGAGCAGATACGGATGCCGATGGAATCCCCGATGGGGCTGAGGTCCGGCAGGGATTGAATCCCTTAGGAGAGCGAATCGCGCGAACGGGGATCGTCGGTTCGGTGGATACTCCAGGGGAGGCGAAAGACGTCGATGCTTTTAATGATCTCGTCGTAGTTGCTGATTCTCGAACAGGTGTCATGCTGTTTAATATTTTCAATGGCATGCAGCCGATGATTACGGGCCAAGTAGCGACGCCGGGAACGGCAGAATCATTGTCACTTGCCGGTGATCTCGTTGCGGTGGCAGACGGTGACGAAGGGGTGGCGATTTTGGATATCTCAGATCCGCCCGCTTCGGGGATTCTGCATCAAATCGCGATCGGCGGCGCCGTGCGGTCGATTGTTCTCGATGGTGTGTTCGCATTTGCTGGGGCGGTCGATGGCAATATCGTGGGTATTGATGCCATTAGCGGACTAGAGCTGGATCGTCTAAAACTGACCTCGCGTCCTATTGAGGATATCAAGCTCTTTGGTGATCTCATCTATGCGCTTGAAGAGTCTCAGTTGCACATTGTGCGGTTTCGTGCCGGGCAGTTCGAGCCCGTTGCGAGCGTTGCTACTCCGGGCGGGCGAAATAACGACGTCGGACGAATGCGACTATTTGTGGGCGGCGGACTTGCCTATACGGTGCATCGACGTGGCTACAACACGATTGATATTTCGGATCCCAGCAACCCGATCTTGATCCAAGGAACGCCGACACCTCAATTTGGATGGAAACAGATCGTTCTGAATGGAAGCGGCTTGGGCGTGGCAGCTGTCAGCCCGAACCAAGCATTTGACGGGCCTCATCATGTGTCGCTCTACGACGTGTCAGATCCGACCCAGACGGACCAATTCATAGGCGAGTTCATCACCCCGGGGATAGCGAGAGCGGTTGTGCTTTATAATGGGATCGCCTATGTCGCCGACAATCAATCAGGCCTACACGTACTCAACTATCTTGCCTTTGATACCGAGGGGATGGCACCGAGTATTGAACTTGAACTGCCCGGTGGGGCGACAGAGATAGAAGAGGGAAGTCAGTTTCTCGTCCGAGCGAAGGTTGCCGATGACGTTCAGGTCCGGAATGTTGAATTCTATGTGAATGATCGTTTGGTGAAGACGGATGGCAATTTTCCCTTTGAAGTTAGATTGCCCGCTGGTCGTCAATCGGGGGAGGCGCAAATCCGCGTCGTGGGGCGGGCAAGTGATACCGGTGGGAACGCGACGTTTTCATCACCGCTCATTTTAACATTATTGCCGGATGAGACGGCCCCTGAGGTCGCTGCGATTCGACCGGGTTCTGGAGATATTGTCGGCACCTTGAACGGCGTGTCGGCATTCTTTAGTGAGGCGATTCTGCTCACAAGTGTCGACGAGCAGTCCATGCGACTGATTCAGCCTGGGGATGATGGCCTTCTCGGTACTCCAGATGACCAAGCCTTGACAGGGGGGGCTTATAGCCAGAATGACGCCGGCAATGTCGTGAGCCTGCGCTTCGGAGAATCATTGAGCCAAGGGCGGTATCAAGTGATTCTTTCGGGCGACATCACTGACCAGTCAGGAAATCATCTCGCGGCCCCGGTAGCGTCTGCCTTTCTCGTGCTTGGTCAGACGGATTCAGACCGCGACGGCATCCCTGATGCGGCTGAGGCGGATCTTGGCCTCGATCCCTTTGATCCCGATAGTGATGATGACGGGATACTTGATGGTCAAGAAGACGGCGACCTGTCTCTTATACACATCTCCGAGCCCACGAGACCTCTCTACATCT
>CAJXVR010000378.1 GCA_913061285.1 uncultured Verrucomicrobiota bacterium
CTCGGAGATGTGTATAAGAGACAGACCATGTATGGGCGGTGGACTTTAAGGGGTGGTTCTTGCTGGGGGACAAGCAGCGTTGTGATCCACTGACGATAAGTGATCTCTACAGCCGTTACGTCATCCGTGTCGAAGGATTGCCGCAGAAAGGGGTCAGTCCCGGGAAAGCGCTACTTTACTTCTAATACTGGATCCGATGTATTGTGCCCCAAGATGTAGGTTGGGTGACCCTTTTCAGAGTTTGGCGATGGCGCGAGTAAACACGTCTGGCAAGAGCCACTCGCGGAAGGTGCTGCGGCAGCTCTGGGACGGGGCGGTGGGGATGTCCGAGCCTTGGCCGGTGACATCCCTGCCCTATGCAGCAAGCTGGACGAGGAAGGGCTGTTCGACTTCGGTATACTCGGACATGGGTTACAGAGGGAATGGAAAGTGGTTTTGAATTGTCCGGATGAGCTGAGGGAGTTCGGGAGCTTGCAGCTTGTTTTTGCGGAGGAAGGCCTTCCACTGCATCACCTTCTGAGAGTCTTCGTAGAATTCCGGAGTGTAGGCCACTGGGGAGGCGGAGGGGAGCGGGCTTTGACGACGTGCGAAGGTGTTTTGAATGGCTGCTTTGAGAGAGGCTTGGTTCAGATTGAAGTGGGTGGCCAGCCAATGCAGATCGTAAAAGTCCTTCATTCGGCTGTTGACGAGGCCGAGTGAAACCATGGCTTCTAGTTTCTCCGCGATGACGGTTTCCGCGGGATACGTGATGAGTAGAGTATCCGGGAACCCTAGAAGACCTGTCCAGTTCCGCTGTTCGGTGCCTGGCGTGATGGCGTCCCCATAGCCTACATCAAATTGGAGCGGGATGCGGATGTTCCCGAGCTTGGCGATGATCTTTACTCGGATTCCGTCGTAGGCATTTTCGTCCCGGATCGGCTCGGCGTTTGTAGGGCCGAATTCCAGGCCGTCGGCCTCTTCAATCTCGGTTGCGCAGATCTGATCAAAGATTTCTGCCAGGGCGTTCGGTTCTGGCTCTCCGAAGCCGAGGAAATCCGCGTCGCGGGTTGGCCGGTGTGCTTCGTCACTCCAGATCCGGAAGAGCTGCGCTCCTTTAAGAATCAGCCGGTCCCGATATTCACTGACTGCCAATCGGGCAAAGAACCGGCCGAGGGCGAACTCTTCGAGCAGAGTTTGTACGTTCTCTCCCCGGAAACGGGCTTCGTTCTTGAGTCGACTTTGCAGGGAGGCGACGATGTTGCTAGGAGAGGCCATCAACTCAGACTATCGAGGTAGGGGCGAATGACGGTTCCCACGCGCTGAAGTTTGGCGAACTCCATGAGTTGGGCGGGCGTGACTCGGTGGTCCTGGGATCTCAGGACATCCTTCAGGGCTTCCAGGCAGAGATCGAGGCCCAGTCGGCGGCGGTATTTGAAGCAATCCACCACGGTGCGAGCGGGTGTGGTGATGGGGACATTGATGTCGTTGAGGCGGTGGGTTTCGACGCCGGCGGTGAAGGCGGATTCGATCCCGGATTTGACGACCTCGATGGGAGGGTAGTTGATGCGGGGCGTGACGGCGTTGTTGCGGAGGAGAATCCAGACGGAACGAGCCTGATGGGTGCCGATCTGATGGAAGTGTAGGGCACTGACGAGCACAATGACGGCGCGGGGGACGCGGGCGGCGACCTCGGAAAGGGTGAGATGCTCATCCCAAGGAGCGTCTGGGAGGCGATAGAGTCCGCGGCTCGTGCGTTCGAGCGCTCCGGCGGCGACTGCTCGAGTGACGGCCGTGCTGCTGATACCAGCCCGACGAATCTCCCGCTCTCGGAGGAGCGAGTAACCTCGGGCAAGCTCAAGAAGTCGGTCTTGTTCGGTAGTCGGCATGCGTGGGTGGAATGTTTTTAAATTAAGTAATATGCGTTGAGCTTACTTAAAAATGAAACAATGGCCAGCAGAATCCGAGGTTCGGGTTGTTGTGGATGGTCGGTCATGGCTCAGCCAATGGATTCTGACCCTGTGAGGAAGGGTTGTTCGACTTTTGTGTATTCAGAGATCGTTTGGCTCCACGGGGTCTTGGGGCAACGGAGACTTCGCCTGTGAGCAGACTGTGCATCAGGCCAGCTTTTTGTTTTCTTGAGTTTCGGAAAGAAGAAAGGGGGCACCTATTGGGGCGGGTGTCAGTCCGGGGAAAGCGCTACTCTACTTCTAATACTGGATCCGATGTAATGTGCCCCAAGATGTAGGTTGCAGCTTTGCAGCAAGTTAATGCGGTCGGCTCCTCCTCCTCTATGTGACACCTCTTTAGAATTGATTCTTAGCGAGAAAAAAGCAGGAAGCATAACAGAATTTCGTTTCTCTGGTACGCGAGTTGTGAGGGAGTAGTGCCTGAGTATGCACGAATAGTGGCGGAGAGGGTAGGAATCGAACCAGATTTACGCTGGTTTCGGGACAATTTGACTCACTTCCAGAGACTACTCAAGCCTAATCGACCAGTACTCATTCACTACTTCCGCGTAAAATCTTCTGACAGTTCTTCTGACACCCCTACGCACAATTCGGCCGCCGATTACATCTTCTCAAGTAATGGAATCTGTGATACGATTTGAACATGACTAAAACCGTCGAATCACTACTTCAAGAATTCGAAAAGCTCTCTCCGCTAGAACAGCGGCAGCTTTTTGAATCCATCGAAGACCACTTTGATGGTGCTCTCGCAGATCAAAGTTTACGGGAGTTCCAAGCGTCAGGAAGCAAAGGAATATCAGCCCAAGAAGCGTTCGCCCTCGCAAGAAAAGGAACATGCGCTACGCAGTAGTTTTTACAAATACTGCTCAGCGTGATCTCTCTAGGCTCCAATCGTCAATCATGGATCGAGTGGAGCCTATTATTCTATCTTTGGAGGAAACGCCACGGCCGCAAGGGGTGAAGAAACTCCAGGGATTCAAGGACTACTACCGCATCCGGATTGGTGACTACCGGATCATCTATCAGATTAATGATGCCGAGAATTACGTCATCATTGCCCGGATTCTGCATCGTCGAGAAGCATATCGCTAGGAGCTTCCCTTGGTGAAAAAGTCTGAGGCAAGCAATCGCAGGTGGTGTGCCAGCGTGCAAAACAAACGATTTAACTCCGAATCAAGCTTCTTGGACTCTGCCCGGTTCAATGACGGTGCGTTGTCCTAATCCTCCGCAAGCTTCAACACGCGGCCGCCCACATCTCCCGATGAATCGGGACTGTCTTCGCCAGCCGAAAGGGCCCTTGTTTGGAGCGGTTGGCTCTTTTTTAAAGCGAGTTAGAAGCGCGACTTGATCGTTCATGCGGCTCTCATTCACTTGGGCACGGGGGGATAGGTCAATTGCAATTGTGCCATGCTGTTTCTCGAAGCCCGATGTTGTTTTGGTGGCAAGTAATCGCCAGAAATCGTACGGTAGGCGGTGAGAATCAGCACTGTTGCAGTTCGCGACTCGCAGGTTTGTCAAACGCTTTCAAAACGCTTGATGCCGCTCCAGGATCAAGAAAGAAACAGCATAAGACTATGCCTTCGAGCAGCTATTCACAAGCTTTGGAAAGTACGTTAATCTGAAGATAGTCGAGCATTATCAAACTAACCAATAGCCTGTTGGATTCTCACGGCATTCGTATCTCACGAGAACTTCAATGGGTTGACTAAGCCATGAAAAAAACAGCGATATGTGCTAGCTGCGGTGAAGAGTCGACTGATGTTGGGATAGAGAGAATAGTATTGGAAAACTTCAGTCTTGAAGGACGGCACGCAACAGAGCAGCTAGACTATGGGAAAACCATAGGATACTTCTGTCTAAAGTGCGGTGAAGATTATCAAAAGGGGGTAATCAAGTAGGCCCGCGTAGTGTAGAAAAACTCTGATCGTGCGGATTTGCATGGGGCTGAAGGAGTTCCGACTCGAGATAATCTGAGAATTGTGATGGTTGTGGACGGGCGGTCCGGCTGTAATCGCCTGATGAACCCGATGAGATTCATCGTTCTTTGCCTGGCTGGCTGGGTAAACCGAGAACAGCAGGCAGTGTTTGAGTATTTGTTGGAGGAGATTCGAGTCCTGAAGGAAATTCACGGAAAGAAGCCTCGTTTCAACATGGCCCAACGTCGACGTCTTGCAGCGGTGCTGTTTCTTACAGCTTAATGTCCTATTTGTGGCGAGTACTCGCCAGATTTCGTGCGGTAGGTTGTGAGAATTAGGACGCCGATGTTAGCGGCGGTGGAAAAGGGGTTTAGAATCGGCAATTTGGAAAGGGGGCAATCGGTTCAAAAGCGTTTGTTTCTTTCCGTAACTAATTCATTCCGAGGTGCTTTTGTGGTCGACTGTCGTGGAAGGCCCAAGGACCGCGTTACCTCGCTCAAGAAGATTCCGAGCGAACGCTTGAATTTCCGCGAGGTCGTGCGAGCCGATCAACATTGAGATTAATCCTACAACCAGAGGATCTTGCGTATTCGAATCGGTTTGAGATTCACGTGAAGCCGACTGAAGCCGACTTGAGGCCAGGGTTGTCCATCGATCTGCTTTAAGAGTTTGCTTTCCTTGACGCCTCTCTCGCTGAGAATGCGCCTTACGGGCCCGCTGACACGTTGTCGACGACAGCAGGAATGCCGGTATTGATTGCGTGCGTCGACTTCGAAATGGGAGCCACAAACAATACATTTTTGGGGAGAATTCATTGTTATTGAAGAAGATGTCAGATCGGAACAAGTGGCTGCAAGAAGAAGAAAAGAGAAGAAGCAAGAAGTGTTTTCACACGGAAGTTCGAAGAAAATCCAGGAGAGAAAAATGCCAGTTTCTAACTGCCAAAATTCAACCCTTTTCAGATCACCGCTGACACTGGGAGTCCGCAGCTGCGGGCGATCTCTCGCACCGACAGATTCTTCTCGTGTTTGAGTCTTAGTATTTCGTTTATGTGACGCATGCTGAGTAGTTTTTTTGCCATTGGATCAATTGCCTGATTCGACATGAATCAGGACTCAACCCGTTCTGGCAGGTTCAGCAGCGTCACTCCACCCAGAGAGTGGTTCTCCTCCAAATCGGCCCCGCGATCGGGACCGGATTCATCCCCGTTTTGAGCCCTCGACCAAGTGTCCGATATCAATCGGATCAGGTGTCCGACAAACGCCGGAATGCGCAGCAGAAGATTCTGGGAGATCACGGCCGATAGACCGTCCTTGCGGCAGAGCATGACGAGGTAGCGAAGAAACTGCGCAAATAAGTCAGCAAAAGGTTCAAACCGAGGAGCTTACGGAGGTGGAGCGATCACTGCAACTGGCCGTTAATAACAATTCAAGACCCACAGGTCAGTGATTTGTCATTGATGCCCTGAGGTCAACATGAGTTTTGCATCGGAGATTCTGTTGATGATTCGATTTAGCTCTATGACCAAGGAATCAGCCCGGAGCCCTGAGTACTGCTTGCATGCGTCCAGCGCTGGATTTGCATACATCGACGCCCGCTCAAGAATCCTTAGCTTAACCGACTCGTTCGACTTGGATGTCGCAGCCTGATCATAGAGTAGATTCGCAAGATTGTATCGCGCTTGTGCGGCACTGAGTTCATCATTTGATTCTGAGCAAATCAGAATACTTTTTTCATAACATTCAATTGCTTCTTTGTATTTGTCTACCTCGCTAAGAACACAACCAAGGCCCATATACATCATCTTGAGTAGGTCAGTCGCATCGGGTGGGCATTCTTTAACAGCCTCTGAACAAAGTGACTCAGAGTTCCTAAGCCATTGTTGGAGCTGGTCTCGTGTAAATAGGTAGGATTTCGCTGCGTGCTGATACCATTCCAGATAATTGATGCCCATTTGGTACTTCGCAGAACATCGGCCAGTAACGTGCTCCTTTGGAAAGAGTTTTAGGCATCTCGAATAGGTGTCACTCGCTCTTTGAAAATTCCTTATGCTCTGAATGTCCTTGAATGCATGCCCGAGGATTAAAAGGATGTTAGCTTGACTCGCTTTTTCACCAATTCTTTCAAATTGGGTTTGAGCTCTCTCGAGGATTGGCACTGCTTCGGGATCTCCTACGTGGATGAGGAATGTGCCTAAGTACTCGAGTGCTATTCCATAGTTGAAGATTCGATCACGGACGTGTTGAGATTCCGTGCTGCTGGAATCGTAAGTGAGTGCTTCTACTCTACGTTCCTCATACTTTACAAATTTCCGAGCCAGATTAGCTGCAATGTCAGGATCTTGATTAGTGTGAATTGCCGAAAGTGTTCTATGGCTCAGTGCTGCGGGGTAACCCTCCTCGCGCCCTGGAATTGCATCGGCGTTCTCATCAAGGTAGATTTCGCTTAGCCGATTTAGTATCACACTCCATTCAGTAGTTCTTCCTTGGTAAGAGTACAATAGCCTCAGCCCGTGAATTGTGGAATGCACCAGCTCCCACCACTCGTTGTCAATGGATACCTTAAACGCCTGAATGAAGTTCTGTTCTTCATACTTTAAGATCGGGATGAACGAGTCTTCCCCCTTCTCGGTTTGCTGCTGGTAGTAGCTTCCCAGTTCTCCAATCGCCTTTACCCAAACACGGATTACGTCCTTGTAATGCAAATCGGCAGACCAGGACAACGAACGTTCGCTACAACATGTCGATCTGAGATACCGCGAAAAAGCTGGATGAATTGAGTGCCAACCACTACCGTGAGAGGCAAGAAGGCCCATTTGAGTGACCCTGGCGAGAGTGCCATCAACGTCTCTTGAGAACTCGATTGGAATCCTCCAGCCCTGCTTAATCCCCATCTTTATAGTAGTACTGATTGCTTCGGAATATGCGAAGCCTTGAAACATGCTTAGAATTCCTATGATTACATTTTCCGATTCCTGTGTGAACGATCGGACGGATGCATCAATTGTTTGGAACAGAGGTCGTTCTAACGGGTGAGCCTCTTCTGAATCTTGCGATTCGATTCTGCCGCTTCGGAGTCTTCCTACATATTCCTCAATTTGGGTGCTCGACTTAAGTTTTCTGCCCTTGAGGGAATTGGCGGTTATTTGAATTACTAGAGGGTTCCCCTGACAGTAGTCAAGTAATGGAGCCCAGTCTAAGTTCTTCGCGATGTCAGTTTTTTCTCCCACAGCAATTGCACGAATTATGCTGGCTGAATCGGTCTTGTTCATTGGTGGTATGTCAACTCTTCGCGGGGCTTCTCCCAACCAATCTCGCTCGTGGTGTCTTGAAGTAATAAGTATTTTGCCCTTGCAGTTTGGAGCCTTTTGGATTTCATGAAGGAAGGTTGCAAGTTCTTTTCTGTCACGAGATCTACCGAGCTCAACGCCAGAGGATTGGGCTTGTTGTTCGTCTTCAACATTGTCCCAAATC
>CAJXVR010000379.1 GCA_913061285.1 uncultured Verrucomicrobiota bacterium
GTCGGCAGCGTCAGATGTGTATAAGAGACAGGTCGTTAATCGTCGTATAGATTCCCGATGCCCCCACCGCGCCACCAAGATCCCTCGTCTCGACGAAGCGATCTCCGTCGGGTTGATAGCCACGCGCACTGTAACGCACTGGATCCGACGGATTCATTCGAACGACCGAATTAGTCATCCCCAGCGGAGCAAACACTTGGTGGTCTAAGAACGCAGCAAACGACTGCTCCGTCACCCGCTCGACAATCATGGAGAGGAGACCATAACCAGTGTTATTGTAATCCCACTTTGATCCGGGAGCATTTTGGAGCCCTGTTTGGTATCGAACCACATCGATCATTTCACGTCGATCAACATGATCCTCAAACACCCTTCTACCGGTGAGCTTCAGGGTTTGGTAAATCTCACGATAGCCGCTGGTATGGGTTAGGAGATGTCGAATCGTCACGACCGAGCCAAACTCAGGAAGTTCGGGGATCCAGCGACGAACCTCATCCTCCAACGACAATCTCCCTTCAGCAGCCAGATGCAAAATGGCAAAGGCAGTGAATTGCTTCGACGTCGATCCAAGATTACTTCTCGTCTTCAGGCTGAAGGGCACACCATGGGATAGATCAGCCATTCCATAGGCACTGGCATGGACAAGGAGCCCATTATGAAAGACGCCCAGAGCAACGCCCGGCTCATCCGCCGAAATCGAGATCACATTGGCGACTTCGCCCAATTTTTCCGAGCCCAAATCAATGTCCTCTGACCTCGACTCGAACCAGGCGATGACGGCGAACCACGTCACCGCGAGAACAACGCCAACCCTGTGGATCCTACCTTTTCGATTCATTCTAGCCATTTATCACGATCAGCACGTCAAAAGTTACAGAATAGTGCGGCTCTCGAGAGAGCTCTTCGAAGAACCTCGCCTCGATAGAACCTGACAAACGCCCTCAGAACAGAGCACACGTAGAAAGAGTGATAGAATCAAGGCGATGATCGATAACCAATGATTGAAGATCCTCGGTTTTCGACACGCCCGAAATACTGGGCTAGGCAAGCAATCAGCTAACTGGCGAGGACACAATTTTCTCCAAGACGTGTCCATGCACGGCTGTCAGTCGAAAATTGAATCCCTTGAAGCGATAAGTGAGTCGTTTGTGATTGATCCCGAGCAGGTGCAGGACGGTCGCATGAAAATCATGCACATGAAAGGGATCCACAGCCGTGCCAAAGCCGAAATCATCGGTCTCTCCATAGCTTGTCCCGGCCTTGACTCCCCCACCGGCCAGCCACACCGCGCCACTCTTGGTGTGATGATCACGCCCAGAACCCCCTTGCGACATCGGTGTACGCCCGAATTCTCCTCCCCAAATGACCAAGGTATCATCAAGCATGCCCCGCTGTTTTAGGTCTCTAAGCAGCGCCGCTGCCCCTTGATCCACGTCCTTTGCCTGGTTTTCAACCCCCTTGGCAACGCCACTATGATGGTCCCATCCTGTGTGGTAAAGCTGAACGAAGCGAACACCTCGCTCCGCCATCCTCCGAGCCATTAGGCAGTTCGCGCCAAAACTTCCGTCCGGCTTGTCGCCCACTCCATAGAGCGCACGCGTCGCAGAAGATTCACTCCCAAAATCTGCAAGCTCAGGAACGCTCGTCTGCATCTGAAAGGCCAGCTCGTATTGATTGATCCGCGTTAGAATTTCTGGATCCAAGGCACTCCGATGATGAATCCGGTTCAACGTCTCAATTGACCGAATGGTCGCAGATTGAGTCGACGGCGGAATGCCTTCTGGAGTATTCAAGAAATTGAGCGGCTGCTCGCTGCCATAAAACTCCACCCCCTGATGCTTCCCGGGCAAGAATCCGTTGTGCCAGGCCGTTGTGGGAATCGGTTGGCCCAAGGGCCCCGAACGCATTACCACAAAACCAGGCAACCGACTCGATTCCGTCCCAAGGCCATACGAAAGCCAAGCCCCCATACTCGGGCGGCCAGCAATGCTGAACCCCGTATTCATGAAGGTATGGGCCGGATCATGGTTCACTTGATCTGTCTCCAGAGTTCGAATCACGCAAAGCTCATCGGCAAGTTCTTGCAATCGCGGCAAGAGGTTGGAGATTTTCTGGCCTGATCGGCCACACTGCTTGAATCCCACATCGGTTCCAAAACATTTCAATGCTTCATACTGCAAGAACGCGAGCTTTACCCCCTCGGTCAATGAGGCTGGGATCGATTTCCCGTGCCACTCGCGAAGCAAGGGTTTGTCGTCAAAGGTTTCAAATTGGCTTGGACCACCCGCCATGTACAGATAGATCACCCGTTTGGCCCTTGGCCGCGCGTTCGGAAGCGAAGCGGCCAATCCCGAATCCTGATTAAGAAGCGAGCCTAATGCAGCGGCCCCCAAGCCTGTCGCCGTTCGCCCAAAGAACTGACGTCGAGTTATTTCAAGCATCGAATTGTTCATGATCGGTTCAGAAACTCGTGAAGATTCAAGATGGTTCGAGCAAGCACGGTCCATGCGGCGATTTCTGGGGCACGCGCTGGCTCGGGACTTGGGGCTATTCCGATAGAAATCAATCGGGCCGCTTCAGATGGGGATTGGCGGTAGAACTGGCGTTGTTCCCCGAGCAACTCCAGCAACACTGCCAACTCCTCAGCACTCGCTCGCCGTTGCAGAGCCAACTCGAAGGCCAATTGAATCCTCTTGTCGTCTCCACTGATCGACTCACCACAGAGGCGCTCTGCGAACACACGTGCCGCCTCGACGAAAATCGGATCATTCAACAACGCCAGCGCTTGGCCCGGAGTATTGGTGATATTCCGCTTCGCCGTACACTCTTGTCGGGTTGGCGCATCAAACGCCAGCATCGTTGGATGAATATTCTGACGTTTCCAGAACGTGTAGAGGCTTCGATGATACTGCCCTGCCCCCTGGCTAGGATCCCAAGCTAAGTGACGGCTACCAAACATCACCTTGTCGGAGCGATTCCAGTAGGGAGCGGGCTGATAGGGATAGAAGCTTTGCTGAGGCACAGTCATTGTCATTGAGAGCAGTCCTGCCACCTGAAGGGAGGAATCACGAATCACCTCGGCGGTGAAGCGAAAACGCCCCTGCCGCGCATGCCAACGATTGCCTGGATCCCGAAACGCTAGATCGTTTGAAGGCGTTGAAGAGAGCTGATAGGCCATGCTTGAGGTTAATAGACGAATCATGTACTGCCGATCCCATCCACTGTCGACAAATTCACTCGCCAACCAATCCAGCAGTTCCACGTGCGAGGGCCAGTCCCCCTGCATCCCTGAATCTTCCAGTGTCTCACTCAAGCCACGACCAAAGAACTGGTGCCACAGTCGATTCACGAAGACTCGTGCCACCAGCGGACGGGCCTCTTGAAACAACCAATTCGCCAACTTCAATCGATCCTGCTTCCCTACTGAAGTTCGGGTTACCTTCAAGAATTCCGGCACCGATGGCACTGCCAAGGGGCCTGTTTGGTCCGCATAGTCTCCTCGATTGACAACACGGGTCGTTTTAGGCGTCTTGGACTGCCGAGACACCAAGACGGGCATCGCATCCGCCCTTAACTGATGCAGATCACTTTCCAGTCGCCGTAGCTGCTCCATTAGTTGGGGCTGAGTGTTCTCACGAAACGCGTCTAGCACAACCTCGCTTTGCAAGTCTGTCCGTTCACGTGCAGGAATGCGGATCGCATCGCTCACAAAGGCCGCCCGCCGTTGATAAACCTGACGGTTCCAGGGCACCTCCCACCACTTTCGAACGGCCGTTTCTCCCAGTTCCAAGGCCGTCACCTTATCCGTCCTCAGCTCGAGCCCACTCCCGCCCCAATGAACTCTGCCACTGCTTTGAAACCAAGCCATGCCGACGGCAACAAACGCCTGTCCCGGTACCGACGGGATGAGTTGATCAAAACGAACCCGAAGACGCGCCCAGCCGCCGGTAATGGGAAGATCTCCGATTCGTTTCACTCGGTCGGGATCATTCCATGATTGAGCTTGAGCGAGATGCGCGAATTGATCATCGCCCCAATAGTAAGTCTCGTAGTTGGCCGTTCGCCATCCAAGTCTGCCATAATCTCCATGAGAGATCTGAAATCCGACCATCTCAGGAGGATCGTCAGGATCCAACCATACATCGACATACCAGGCATCCTCTTTCTCATTGGTTTTCTGCGAGCGTCCCCGAACAAACCCGGTAATAAACTCCGCAGCATGATGCCGATAAAACTCTCCATCCTGCACCCTCGTTTCACGAACCAGTTGACCACCATTCACCACCTCATCGAAGGCTCCCTCGATGATTCGGGGCGCAGGCAATTGGGCAGGAATCCATACAAAATCCTTTCTTGATTCCGTGTCCTTCAACGAAGGCAAGACTCCAGTTTCCCAGTCGCGAAGACCGCGATCTGGTTTTTCAGCAAGCAATGCTTTGGTCGCCAAAATCTGCTGAACAAGTGCCTGGTCATGCAATCGATTCGACGCTTCGCGATGGACGTAGTGCAAGGGCTCACGTCGATCCCCAGGGGTGTAGACGCCCGCCTCAACCAGATCGTCAAAGAACGCCGCCAATTGATAGTAGTCTTTTGCTGAAAACGGATCGAATTTGTGATCGTGGCACTCGGCACAACCGGTCGTCATTCCCAACCATACCGTACCGAAGGCCCGGACATGTTCTCCTTTTAATTTGTAGAGTTGCTCTTCCTCGATGGCTCCCGCTTCACAATTGGTATTTAGGATACGATTGTATCCCGAGGCGATGAGCTGATCGTCGGTTGGATTAGGAAGAAGATCACCAGCCAACTGATAAATCGAAAACTGGTCAAAAGGCAGATTGTCCTGCAGTGCTCGAATTACCCAAGCTCGATACGCCCCTGACGCAATAGGTTCATCACTCACGAGGCCGCTCGTATCTGCCCAACGCACGAGATCCAACCAAGTCACAGCCTGATGTTCCGCGTAAGGAAGGCTCGCCATCCAACGATCTCGAAAACCGGCAAATGCTGCAGGACTGGGGTCACGCTCAAAGTCGATCACATCAGCCCGCTGCGGAGGAAGACCACGAAGATCAAAACTCAGACGACGAAGTCGTTCCCGAGGCGTCGCGAGAGAGACAGGTTCGGCTTGTTCCTTTCTCCAACCTTCCTGTAAGAAGGCATCAATGGCGGAAGGACTTGATTCCAGTTTCGGCACCTGAGGTCGATCCAAATCTCGCCAGGCCCAATGCTCTTGATACGCCGCTCCCTGATTAATCCAGCTTGTAATCAGAGCAATCTCACCTTGCGACAAGTGCTGCTCTTGTTCAGGTGGCGGCATCAGGTCATCATGATCCTCACTATTGATCCGTCGGATCAATTCAGATGCCTTCGCATCGCCTGGGACGATCGCTCGATAGCCCCCCAAGTCTGCCGTCGCATCGGGGAACGTATCTAAGCGCAGTTTTGCCTTCCGGTTTTTCTCGTCGAACCCGTGACAGTAAAAACAATTCTCACTCAGGATGGGTCTGATATCGCGATTGTACTCCACAGCGTCCTCAGCCGTAAGGCCTCGAACCAAGCCGATAGAGAGAACCGCAATGAAACTCGATAACTTCATGATTGGGGAGACATGCTAGCAAAACGGCCCATGATGTCTTGTATTTTGATACTCAAGTTTTGGGAAATTCAAAACTTGCTCATGACGGCGTAGGGATATCCCTATCCCCAAACGGCTAAATCGCTTTCGAAACGGGGATCCGTGACCAGAGCGAATTCACCGTTCATTTCATGCACTCTCAGATCCACCCCCGTATTTCCTCCGGAAAGAGCTTCAAAAAATGAGGGACCGCTAGCTTCGGGCGCAGGTTCGGCGGATGACGGCGATGGCAACGATGAGATAGACCAATGCAATGACTAGCAAAGGGTAAATCAACCAGGGCATTGATTCGAAAAGTTCCTCAGCCAGGTACGATTGAGCCCAACACAGGGGCGCCATACCAATTCCCGTTCCCAACATCACCTTCCAAATCGGAATCCCCGCCAGGCCCGCGGCATATGAGACAAGATCCGTAGTTGTTAAAGGGTTGATTCGTAGCGCTAGAATCACCCAAACTCCTGAATTTCTCAATTGCCGTACAATTCCTTGAATCTTGTCCCGTTCGAGAAATCGCTCAAGCCGCCTACCCTGGAATACCTGCATCAAGGCGGCGGCAATCCCCGCTCCCAGAATATTCCCCATGAGGGAATACAGTCCCCCGTAAAAACCGCCAAAGATCACACCGCCCGGGGCATAAAGCATCAGACCGGGAATAGGAGCGATGATCACTTCAATCGTCACCACAAGAACATAGACCAATGGCGCCCAAGGCCCCCACGCTAAGAAATAGCGCTCAACAAGGGCGACTCGTTCGGCAGCGGAGTAGTCGGGGCTAAGCAAGATACTTAGAATACCGCCATCAAGCAGAGACCAAGCGCAGCCCGCAACGAAGAGCAATCCCCCAAGAAAGAAGAAGTGCTTACGATTCAAGAATGGCTCCCTTTGACGTTCTTACATGGCAAGAACGGACACCACAACGATAGAACTGAGCGACAGCCACTGGCAGAGGCGGTCGAGCGCACAAGGCGCATCCGAATTGCCGGCCGGTATCGAGCAGAGAAGCGGGGCGGCTGCCCGCTCTAGTGATCTCGTTAGCCCATAAATCCATGTCGCCTCACTTTCTCTTCTCGAAAATCATGACTGTACCACTGTCGGGATCGCCATATGTCATGATGAGGCCGTATGGCGTAGTCTTACCGGTGAGGGCCAGTGAATCAAGCTGAGCATCTGCATCCGAAAATCGAATCCCCCAATAGCCTTGGCTCGTGTTGCCATCCGAGACAGTGCCAACGGTATCGCAGGACCAACGCCCCATCGTGCTGACAGAGGCGACGAACTGCCCATTGGAGGAAGAAAACGCATCCGTCCAAGTCGGGTAGTTCGTAACGATGAACGTACCGTCACCGCGCAAATCCAGCGCACACTGCCCCCCCTTGAGAATTCCCAATCCTCCCGGGACAATGGTCTGCTGAGTGAGCAAGTAACTACCGGCGACATCTTCTTGCTTTGGCTTTGTCGTCGTGAACAGGGGGGCATACGGATTGTATTGGCAGCCGACCACGAGCGTGAGGATTAGCATGGCGAATGACGTGCGCATGTGGGCTAAAACCCTTCGGGAGGTCTTCCCCCATTACCTGTCTCTTATACACATCTGACGCTGCCG
>CAJXVR010000380.1 GCA_913061285.1 uncultured Verrucomicrobiota bacterium
GAGATGTAGAGAGGTCTCGTGGGCTCGGAGATGTGTATAAGAGACAGGTTTGGAAAGACGGAGCTGGGTATCTCCCACCTTAGCCTCCAGCTCCTCGCGCGTTGGCAATGGCGCGGTTACGCTAGGCACTTCAGGCTCGGCTACGTTGGGATGGGTTTCTTCTGCCACGGCGGTGTGCTGTGACTCCTGAAACTCTCGGTCAATAAAGTCGGTGTCGTCAAACTGAGATGCCATGGCCCTTAATGTATTCCGGGTCGCCCGGACTGTAAAGCCGAGGTTGGAAAGTTCCTTAAGAAAATTCTCCCGGAGCCCGAATCGATCGCTCCCCCCTCGCATTTTCGAACGGGCTAAGGTGCTCTTAGATCTCTAAGCCCCGGAGTTGCCGTTTCCCTAAGCGCCCAGGCAACCATCCCAGCAGGAACGATACCCCCAAAAACAAACCCCAGACAAGCCCCGTGGCCAAAGCGGGCCCTTGTACGGTGGGACGCCAGGGCGATCCCAAAGCGAGAATCACCACGGAAAAAACAATATAGAGAAAACTCAGCACCAGACAAAAAGTGCCTCCGAAGCCGCTAACAATCTTACTCGGGTTATCTTCCTTGAAGTTGGGATACAGCGTCCCAAGCCCCATCGCCAAGCCATTCAAGGTCATTGTCATCACCCCAATCACAAAGGCAAAAAAGGCAATTCGAGTCGGCGGCATTTTCAACATGTAAGAGGAAAGCGACACGAGCCCCACAGTAATCCCCAATGAGGTTACAGTTCCCAACCAGTACTTGGCCCGAACAACCCGCGTCAATCCTAGGGGCGCCATACCAACGATCCAGAGTCGCTTGCCTTCGAGAGAAAACTGCGGATAGACGAAACGGGTGGTCAAGGTGGCAAGATTCAGCGAACAGGCCCCGAGATTCAAATAAGAAACCAAGTGAATCCAGAATGGGTTATTAAGCTGCGAGGAAAAGTGCCTCAAGTTGAGAATATAGACCCCCAAGAGTCCAAAGAGCATCAGACTCTGCCCCCATTGGGTCGTGTCTCGCCAAAATATCCGTATGTCCTTAACCAGAACGGAGCGAACATCCGACGGCAGCCAAAAGAACCATCCTACGATCCCCTCAATCGGCCCGCGCCGATACGAAGGACCTCGATTCCGTAATAATCCTCGCTGCAAGAATTTCCACCGTCCCAAAACGCTACTTCGGCTCCTCACCGCTGATGCCGCCTCGTAAAAAGGCACCCCAAAACGAGTGAACGCCAGCGTCCCAAAGAAGAGCACATAACTGACAAGCACGCCAAGGAAGAAGCCCGCCGCACTCCGGGCGCCTTCAGCCCATTGCAAGACTCCGGAGGAAAGCCAATAGCTTGGAAGAAAGGGAAATAGAGCCAAACGGGTATTGGCCAACAAACGATCAAGGACCACCAAGACTCGCGTCTCAAGCATCTGATCCGTCACTTCATCGGGTTTCATTCCGATCGCAATCCCCCCAATAAGAGCGATCGCAATCCCCACGGTCAGGACCTGGAAAAGCCGCCGATCCAAGAATCGCGCAATGAGAATCGCCCCCGCGGAGCCAGCTACCGCTGGTAGCACAATGAATAGGAAGATCGCCAGCGTGGTCACGATATAGAATCCTGGCCCTGCCCCCTGCTCGATGCCAAAGGCTGCCAAGAGAGGAATCACAAGAAAAAGAAAGGCCCATGAAGCCAACAGCGTTGATTCCATGAACTTCCAGCGGTAGATCGTTTGAGGAGATACCGGTAGACAAAGAAGATGAGCCGTTTCTCGATTACGAAAGAGATTGGTATAGCCAATCAGGAGATTGCTGATGAGAAGCAAGGCAAACAGAAAAGCAAAGAGCAGATAGATCATACGCTCAATCAGCAGCGTCCCCAAGCCCGGAAAGGCACCCGCAAATTTCAGGGCCTTTTGAAACAGCAAGAAGGAAAGGACCCAATAGCCGATGATGAACACTCCGATGAGACTGGTAAGTAGGCGTGACTGGCTCCGGATCGCCAAGATTCGTCGCCAGACCTGAAGGAGGTTTGCCCGAGCGAGCACCCCAAAGGCGTTGGGGGCTTCAATAGTTCCCGACGCCTTCACTTAAGAACTCGCCCCCGGTTCTGCGACAACCTCCTGACTGTCCTCACTCGTCAACGTGAGAAAGGCCGATTCTAAGGCCCCATCGTTTCCGCTGAGCTGCCGCAATTCCTCTCGGTCTCCCACGGCAATGAGTTGACCTTGATGAATAATCCCGATTCGATCCGCCATTTCCTCGGCGACGCTCAGTTGATGCGTCGACAAAAAGACTGTCATTCCCGTCATCGTTCGTTCCTTGAGAACATCTTTTACGATGCGCGCATGTTGGGGATCGAGACCTACCATCGGCTCATCGATCACGAAGACTTCGGGATCATGCAGAAGCGCAGATACGATGGCAACGCGCTGCCGAGTGCCATGAGACAGCCCTTCGATCGGTTTGTTAATGAAATCTTGAAGATGAAAGCGTTCGGCCAACTCGCGTCCTTTTGAGTCAATCTCCGAACGTCCCATCCGGAAGATTTCCCCAGTAAAAACGATAAACTCCCAGGCCGTTAATTTGTCGTATAAGAAGGGAAAATCCGGCACGTAGGCCATACGGGAGCGAGCTTCCAGCGGTTCATCTTGAACATTGAACCCCGCGACCTTGATCGTACCAGCGGAAGGTTTCATCAGGCCAGCGATCATCTTGATCGTGGTGGTCTTACCAGCAGCATTGGGTCCAAGCACCGCAAAAAACTCGCCTTTGGGAACTAGGAGATCGATCCCATTGACTGCCTTTAGATCGCCAAACGATTTTTTAAGCCCAACCAATTCAATCATAAACGTCTTCGATTATTCCCTCACTGCCGCAGATCTAAAGCCCGGTAAATGACTCATTGACGAGAACGATTTCATTGGGCAGTTCGGCACGAAGGATTTCTCCAGCCCGACTGATCATGAGCCTTACCGATTGATCACCTATCAACTTGGCTCGCAAATAATAAACCCGAACCCGCGTATGGGCGACGGTGACGAACTCAGATCCGGCTTCCCATTCGACCCCAAGACCAAGCTCACTCGCATTGAGATTTGGCAATCCAGCCAACATCGGGAGTCCGATCCAGGGCATCGGAAGCCCCAAGCCCTGAAGTAACGTGCTGGGGTTCTTAAGATCATCGAACGCGAAAGAAAATTCAGATTGCGCACCTTCATAGGTATGACTCACATTGAGACGATCGCTCCCATTCTTTGCCGCCAATTGAAGCCAGTTACCCTTCTTTCCAACCCGCAAGTCGGCTTGTTTCCAGGTAGTCGCATCGGCCTCGAGCGCCGTAGAAAGTCCGAATCGGAGATAGCGACCGATATCAGCGCCGGTTGAAAGATTGCCTTCCAGCTGGATTTGATAGCCCAAGATCTTCTCGATCATCCCATCCAGCTCATCCTGCCCATCGACAATATCAAGATCAGAGTCATCGGCTAATGGGGTCTCTTGGATCACAGTCCAGCGACAAAACCCGATCTTTTCCCCGTTCTGACGGATTTCAAGCCCTGAGGCATCAGGCGTTTCGACGATTTTTTCCCAAACCACCGAAACTGGAAGAGAACTCCCTAATGAAGACGCTTCTCCGTACTCCGAGCGCCATAATAGCACGTTCATGATGACCCAGAATAAGGCCACCACTCCCAACCAAAGGCGGCTCATCGCGCCGAGGCGGTTTGAGAGAGAGGAATATTGACAACTTGACCGATTTTCAACGCTTTTGCTCGGAGCCCAGGATTTACCTTCTGAATCTCCCTAAAATCCAATCGATAACGCCGAGCCAAGGAATAGAAGGTCTCACCAGACTTAAGCACGTGCTTCAGGTGCATTCGGTTTTGGCGTGTTCCTGTATCCACTGAAGCCTCCCGAACCACTGGTGTTCGAACACGAGGGGTCGCCTTTTTCACATCAGAAATCGACGCTTGCTGAAGTTCAGGGGAAGGACCGCGGCCGACCTGAGTCGCCGGCGCTCCCGACGAGGCGCGGGCTAAGCTGTTTCTGAGTTTCAAGATTTGGCCCTCAAGCTGGTTCACCATATTGGTGAGTGCCGAATTCTCTTTGATCAACTGCTTCATTTCGTTTTCCACCCGCTTATTGACGGGAGGCAGAGTGACTTCCGAGGCCAAAGCCAACTTACAGGCTTGAATCTGATCCTTAATTCGGTCCGCAACAGGATGATCCGGTCGGAACTCAAGCATTCGCTGGAAATGATGGATTGCCTCTGCATAGTTGCCAAATTGCTCATAATTCAGCAGCCCCAACTCAAGGTGAGCAGCCGCCGACTTAGGAATGACGAGCAGCGACTTTTCAAAAGCCGCCTTGGCCGCTCGAAAATCGTGACTATACAAGCGATTCTTTCCGGCCAAGTAGTGTGCTTCCTTTTCCTCGTCCACGGAAGAGGTTGTGAAACGCCCACAACCCGCCTCCAAGATTAACAACACCACGAGCAGCAAGAAAGTTGTGATCTGGGAGAACCGATTCATGGGGCGTAACATAATCGAATCTCGCAAATTGCGCAATGCGGGTATGCCTTGGAATGCCGATTTTCTTTCCCCTCCCGCCTCCCTGCTCGTCGCCCCCCCACGAAAGCGCCTTTTCCACCTTACAGAAATCAATCGTCGGTAATGAGCCTCTCGAATCAATTTCAGTGAGAATCCGGAAGCACACAGTTCAATTCACCTATTGAACTATCCGAAACTTCCCACCATGATCCCCGCCCTGTGAGGGGTCTCCACGCGACATCATCCCATCTAGATAACACCTTTAGCGCTCGGCGACGTACATCGTGGGAGATCGTACGCCGTGTGGCGCACTATATTCTACCGTATCGATTGATGGCGCTTGGCACGATCGCCTGTGCCGTCATTTCGCTAGGATTCGGCTTCGTGTTTCCGAGCCTGATTCCCTACATCATTGACGATGTGATTGGAAATCGGAACGGACAACAGCTTCCCCTGGTGATTGGAGGCCTGATCGGAACCTTCTTCCTACGTGAACTCTTCAATAGCCTACGTATCATGATCAACAATCACTTCGAACAGAACGTGATTTATGACATGCGGCAGGATCTCTACAAGAAGCTACAGCGCCTTCCAATAAAGTACTTTGACCAGCGAGCATCCGGCGATCTCATGACACGAGTCATCGAGGACGTCAATTCCGTCGAAAGAGTCCTTATCGATGGAACCGAACAAGGCACCATTGCAATTCTGAGCGTTCTCGGCGTGGTCGGCATCCTTTTTGCCAAGAACGCAACCCTTGCCATGGCCACCTTAGCACCTTTCCCTATCTTGATCGGTGGCGCGTTGCTCTACACCCTCACCGCGCACAATCGTTACCGACGCCAGCGCGAGGCCGCTTCAGCGATGAACGCCCTCTTGATGGACAATCTTCAAGGGATTCGACAGATCAAGGCCTTCAGTCGGGAAGATCATGAAGATCAACGCTTCGCCGATCGAGCCGAGGGCCTCCGCAAAGGCACCCTGGGTGTAATGAAAGCCTGGGCCGCCTATTCCCCATCTATGGCCTTCGCCAATTCATTCGGTATCGGCCTCGTTCTTTGGGTCGGTGGACGGCAAGTTATCGGCGGCTCAATGACCGTCGGCGAACTCCTAGGTTTCGTCTTTTTCCTCAACTATCTCTACGACCCGATCAATCGCCTCCACGGTCTTAACCAAATGATGCAAGGAGCCCGAGCCGCCGGGGAACGCGTGTTCGATATTCTTGATCAAGAGACCGAACGCCCAGATCGAACAGAAACGCTGAAGCACCCTATTAAGGGACTAATTCAATACGAGAACGTCGCCTTTCGCTACACCGAGGAGCGAGAAACGCTGAGCAAGGTCAACCTGACGGCTCAGGCAGGAGAAATGATCGCTCTCGTAGGCCCGACGGGAGCCGGTAAATCGTCCCTCGTTAATTTGCTGCCGGCTTTCTACGAATTGACCGACGGGAAGATCACCATCGATCAACAAGATATCAGTAATGTCTCCCTCTCATCGCTGCGGTCTATTATCAGCGTCGTCAGCCAAGAATCGTTTCTCTTCAACGGAACCGTCCGTGAGAATATTCTCTACGGAAAGCTGGATGCGACTGAAGAACAGATGTTTGCTGCTACAAAAGCTGCAAATTGCCATCACTTTATAACAGCACTCCCCGAGGGCTATGACGCCCATGTGGGCGAGCGTGGTGTCAAATTGAGCGTCGGCGAAAAACAACGAATCAGTATCGCCAGAGCCCTCTTGAAGGACAGCCCTATCCTGATCCTAGACGAAGCCACCGCAAGCGTCGATACCGCCACTGAAAAGCTCATCCAAGAAGCGTTGGAACGCCTCATGAAAGGAAGGACAACCTTTGTGATTGCCCATCGGCTCAGCACCATCCGCAGTGCCGATCAAATCATCGTCATGACAAAAGGCGAAATCATCGAGCGTGGTAATCATGAAGCCTTGATGAAGTCCGAGGGAGTCTACGCCAAACTCGCCCGGATTCAGAACACAACCTTCATCGAAGAGGGTTTCGAAAAGCTTTCGATCTAGCACCACCCCATCGCTCCCAAGAGCGATCGTTTGATCGCGAACGTGTGACTCCAGGGTCGACATCTCCCCGGTTTTTGCTATTAAAAGGCCATGACCAAACCCATTGCAGCCACGCTTCTGTTGTCCCTTCATCTGTCCTTACAAGCCGCGTCCGTCGACGTCTACTTCGGAACAGGCGGCGGCCAAAGCAAAGGGATTTATCGAGGCAGTTTCGATACCGACAGTGGAAAACTCACCACACCAACTCTCGCGGCGGAAATCGGGTCGCCCGGGTTCCTCGCCCTTCACCCCGACGGCAATCGACTCTATGCGGTCTGCAACGACGGTGGCCCATCAGTCGCAGCCTTCGCGATCGCATCCGACGGTGCTCTCACTCATCTCAATTCCGAACCGATTGGTGATGGCGGTGGCGCCCACATCTCTGTCCATCCATCCGGAAATTTTATCCTCACCGCCCAATACGGCGGCGGATCCACTGCCCTATTCCCAGTTGCCGCCGATGGATCAGTCCAGGCTCGCGCCCAGCTCATTGAGCATCAGGGGGGATCCAAAGTCGTTGGTAATCGCCAAAATAGCCCCCACCCCCACTGGACCGGATCTGTCTCTTATACACATCTCCGAGCCCACGAGACCTCT
>CAJXVR010000381.1 GCA_913061285.1 uncultured Verrucomicrobiota bacterium
GGCATGGGAAGCCGATGATCTGGGACTGGCTCAGCGAGACCGAGTCTTCTGAAAAGGCCTTGGACAAACTCATTTGGCAAGGGCGAGTCAGGGATGACCTGAGTCCTCTTCATTCACGGACAATCCATTTGGGGAATGCCATCACAGTGCTAAAGGATGATTCTGGGACCTATCGACTCAAGAATGAAGGCGGCAAACGTCACTTGAAATTCGAAGATGAGAATGGCGACGTCGTTTTTGAGGGGTTTTTTGATGATGAGAATACTAAATCGTTGCCGACTGGCGTCGCTGAAAAGTTGAAGTCACTGCACTTGCCTGAGGATGTCGGGATAAAGCGACTGATGAATGTGTTTGAATCGAAGCAGGAATCTGATTCGAAAGACGTTGATATCGATATTGAGATTCATGAGGAGGGGGATCTCTAGCTTGACTGGCGTAGAGGGTGGGGTGGATGGTCTCCCACGTCTCCCACGTCTCCCACGTCTCCCACGTCTCCCACGTCTCCCACGTTTCCCACTAGGGGAACGATAGGATCGGTTTCGAAACTCAACGGGCTGCTTAGCTCTCATTCACAAGATCAATCGCCATGTCGTTTCTTCGGTTAACCGAAGAACGGGTGGCGATTTTTTCTGTCTTTGCTTTGCCTTGATGGCCGTGGGCACAAATGAGGTTGTGACTCGAGGCCCTTGCCCTGTGGTGGCGATTGAGGCATGCTTTGGCCATTCAGCTGACACAACGCGATGAATGCTAAGAGTGCCCCTCAG
This sequence comes from uncultured Verrucomicrobiota bacterium, assembly GCA_913061285.1. Classification (GTDB taxonomy): domain Bacteria; phylum Verrucomicrobiota; class Verrucomicrobiia; order Limisphaerales; family AAA164-E04; genus UBA2970. The sequence goes on from CAJXVR010000381.1 coordinate 765, forward strand.
ATGAGCCTCCAAGATGTGAGGTCTGACAGCGACGATCGCCCAAAAATCCTCCTTGTCATTGGGGATGGGGCCGAGGTGATGGATACCTTGTTTCCGTACTATCGACTCGGGGAATCGTTCTCTGTCCATGTGGTTGCCCCGGAAAAACGGGTCTATCATCTAGTGATTCATGAATTGAGCGAAGGATGGGATATCACCGAGGAACGAAAAGGCTACCATTTTCGGGCAGACGCGTCGTTTGCTGAGATTGATCCCTCCGAGTTCGTTGGTCTTGTTCTTCCCGGCGGGCGAGCCCCGGAGTATTTGCGCTACGATCCTGACTTGCTTCGGATTACCCGGCAGTTCTTTGACCAGAAGAAGCCAGTGGCTTCCATTTGTCACGGGATCGAAATCCTGGCGAGCGCGGATGTCCTCAAAGGGAGATCTGTCACCACGATTCCGAAATGTCGCTTTGATGCGACAGTGTGTGGCGCCACCTATCTAGAGCAGCCTGTGGTCAGAGACGGGAATCTGATCTGTTGTCGAGGAAAGAAAGACATGTCGCCCTGGATGTTGGCGTTTGTCGGCATGCTTGAAGAATCTCTCTGAGGATTGGATGAGATTCTTGATAAGAGACAAGTTGTTGGGGTGGGCGGGGGCCAGCGGACTTGAGCTTGATCGTGGAGCGGAAAGGCTTGAGCTAGATGGGTGATGCTTCCACGGCCTACTCTAGGAGTTTGGGCAAAGCGACAGATTCGCTCTCGCAGTCCAAAAACGGGGCCGACACAAGCGCCCCGCTGGGCTCGCCCCACCTGTAATAATGAGATGAGACCGACGAAACGATATTCTGTCTACGATTTGCAGCAGCTAAAAGGGAAACGCTGCTTGACCCATATTCATGTTAAATCGCCTGACGAGGCCCTGGCGGCTGAGGCGGTGGGCATTGATCTGTTGAGCTGCAGCTTTGATTCCCCGGAATCTCAAGCGCGCCTGCCATCCTTGGTTGCCGCCGCTCCAAGCAGTTTTCTTTCAGGCGCGACGCCGCACGGGCTGGCGTCACCGGAGGAGGCGATTCGAGTAGGATTCAAGGCCCTTGAGATGGGGGCCAGTTCGGTCTATTGCTCTGCGAGTCCCTTCATTATCGAGGCCATGACTCGCGAGGGGATTCCCGTGGTTGGGCACTTGGGGCTCGTACCGCGCCACGCGACCTGGACGAACTATCGAGCCATCGGGAAGACGGTGGAAGAAGCGAAGAAACTCTACGATCAGATGAAGCGGCTCGAAAGTGCCGGGGCTTACGCTGCTGAATTTGAAGTTGTCCCCCATAATCTGGCCTCTTACTTGAGTTCAAAAACCTCGATGCTGTTGATGTCCCTGGGGTCGGGGAAGGGTTGTGACACTCAATTCCTCTTTTCCGATGACATTCTGGGAGACTATGACGAGCGTCTGCCGCGCCATGCCAAGGCATACCGTAATTTTTTGAAAGAATATCGACGACTTCAAGAGGAACGCGTCGCGGCGTTTCGAGAATACGTGGAAGATGTCAATGAAGGCCGGTTTCCGGCTGAGGAACATCTCGTTACTATGGATGCCGCACTCCTCAATGAGGTGGTTGATTCAATTGAATCGGATCAAAACGGCCGAGCCTGACACCTAGGTGTTCTATCCTATAGCTCTCTGGGCAGGACTGTGCTTGACTGAGTGGAATGCTCGATGACCGCCACCAGACTGTTGGGACGACCGTGACTAATCTTGCCGAGAAACGCATCACGATCATTGTTGCTGATGATCATCCTTTATTCCGCAAGGGGCTCGCCGATTTGCTACGCGACGATGAGGGGCTTGAGCTGCTTGCAGAAGCGGCTGATGGTCAAACGGCGATCCAAGTCATCAATGAATTGAAGCCCCAAGTCGCGGTGTTGGACATCGAAATGCCTGGCCTCTCGGGGATTGAGATCGCTCGAGAATTGCACCTGGCTGAGAACGAGGATACCTCGCTCATTCTCGTCACTGCCTACAAAGAACCTGAGATGTTTGATGAGGCCTTGGATAATGGGGTGAAAGGGTATGTTCTGAAGGAGAATGCCATCGTCGACATACTGAACGGAATTCGTTCGGTTGCGAAGGGGGAAGACTACATCAGTCCGAGCCTCGCTGGGTTACTGCTGAAGCGCCGTCGTTCCAGTGAAGAGCTACGCCAAGCGAATCCGGGGCTCGAACGATTGAGCCCGGCAGAGCGTAGGATTCTTAAGTTGATTTCATTGGATCGCACCACCAAAGAAATTGCCGATGATCTGGGGATTAGTCCCCGAACGGTTGAAAATCATCGAGCAAATATTGCCAGAAAAGTTGGTATCAGTGGGACCCATAGTCTGCTGAAATTTGCCTTTCAACACCGCTCCAGTCTCTAGCTTTTCTCCTTTTCGCTTGACGAATGAGATTCGTCCTTGCTTCCCATCGATTCCGACTAGGTGTTCACCCCTAGTCGCCATTGAGTAGGCCATCCCATAGCCAGTTTTATGGAGTTTGCTAATCTTAACGCGTGAGTAGCGTCAAAGACCTTCTAGATCGAGAACTATCGAAGTTTCGGAGTGGTTCTGATAGCTTGATGGGGCTTGATCGAACCGCGGATTTATTTCCAAGGATAGGGCAGGTGCGCGCGGAGTCTCGATCTCTGATCCTATCGCTGCTTCTCGTGGTAGTCGTCCTTTTCCCGATTGTCGGAGAGGCTGCTGTTAAGCGTGTTTACGTGAAGCAGAGTGCCGCTTCGAGTGGTGACGGAAGCACGTGGGGGAAAGCCTACACGGAATTGCGAGATGCCCTAGCAGGGATGAACGAGTGGCGTCGGAATCGGGCAGAGGCTGGGAATGATGTTTCGCGCGACAGGGGAGAGATTTGGATTGCTGAAGGGAGCTATCGGCCATCGGCGACTGCCGATTTGGCCGGGCGCTTCCGAAGTTTCGATATTTCGGATTGGTTTGATTTTTCGCTCATTGGTGGATTCAAAGGAGGAGAATCGCAGATTGATCAGGCTGATCCCAGTTCTCATATAACCATCCTTTCGGGCGACTTGGATCAGGATGGCCTTGAGGAAGGGAACTCTTTCAACGTCGTCACGGCGAAAGACAACGTCAGTCTGACGATCTCTGGTCTGGTGATTGAGCATGGCAATGCCAGTTACCATACCGCTGATATTCCTGGAATCGCCAAGAGCCAGATTACCAATCTTCAAAGAGCTCGAACTGAGGCAGCATTGGCCTCAATGATTGTCGGGGGGCAACCCGCTGGTTACGATACTGCTTGGATTGAAATTCGAGTGCATTCGAATGAGTCTCTTCCTAGTGGAGGGCTCAAATGGGACAACGGTAATGACGAAAGGGATCCTTGGACACCGTTTGGGGGGTGGAAGGAGACAGACTTGCCTTGGTTGAAGAAACTTTCCAATGGTTCCGGGGCTCAGGCGGCGAGATGGGCCTTTAATAAGGAGCTCTACATTTCCTCAAATCCTATTGCCGATGATGGTTTTAAGTATGCTTATTCGGAGCAACTTGTTTTGGCTCCATACTTTCCGTCTGATCAGGAGTTTCAAACTCCTGATCAGACGGAAGAGGTGTTTCCCTACAATGTGGTAACTCTTCTAGAAGAAGGGATGCCGGGACCACGGAGCTCATCCGCGAATCGTGATTCACTCTATCCGCGTGGTTACCAATTTATTTTCCCGATCTTTGATTCACTTCCCGGATTGAACTTGGCCTATTATGACGCCTTTCACCGGCGTGGTAATGGAGGAGGAGTAAGAAGCTTTCGATGTGGGAAACTTCTGTTTAAGAATTGCGTCTTTCGAAATAACTCGGCTGATCTCTACGGTGGAGCCGTATTCAGTAAACATTCTGCTGTTCGCTATGAATCGTGTCACGCGTTTGAGAATGTAGCATTCGCAGCCGGTGGGGCGCTCTGCCACTTTGAGGATACTTTCCGAGCGCTTGATTGCGATTTCGTAAACAATCGTTCTGGGGAGGGGGGCGGAATCTACACGATTTGGGAAGGGGATGACTATAAGTCGGGTTCTCAATCGATTCTCGATTTGGCGATCGAAAAGGTCGAAGGAAAAGTTAAGGGTGCTTTCAAGGAGCACGAACAAAAGTTTCTGAGCCGTGCGACTCGGGGTTCCATTAGAGACATGGCCGTTCTCGCTGCTGGAAACAGACTTGAAGAGGGCGTAAATCGACTTGTGCTAGGATCTTACAATCCCGGTTTCGTTAAAACACAGATGATCATCGCTGCTTATTCAGGATTCAAATACTTCAATGACTGGCTCGAGAGGAAGGGTTGTGACGGAGATAAGACCTGTGTCGCGTTCAGTCGTTTTATGAAGGACGTGACAGATTCGATCGATCTTGTTCTTAGATACACAGATATTAGCAATTATTTTGCGCAATTGGTGGAGATTACATCTGAGCCTGCCGTTCTTCATGGTGACAACATTCTTGGTATCTTTGGCAATTCAGAGAAGGTAGCTGAGGAGGCGAGGGATGCTGCCGAATTAGAACAATATTTCCGGGAGCAAGCTGCCTTGGAAAAGGCTTTGGCAGAACGTCGAAATGCCTACAATTCCGAAGCTCGATCGTGGTTGTCAGATTGCTTGTTCTTCCAGAATCGATCGAATCTTGGAGGTTCGGCGATTCGGGCCATCCATACCAATATCAAACTGACGAGAACGGAGTTTTCTGAGAATACCTCGATTGGATCTGATCTCTTTGATGGCACCTTCGGCAATGATCAAGAAATGGGAGGGGCGGTAAACGGGAGCCACTACTCTGATATCTTTCTCGATAATTGTTTGTTTAGAAAGAACACGACTAAGGGAGGTGTGGCGTCTGCGATTGTATTTCGGCAGAATGTAAATTCATTTATTCGGTTCTGTACATTTCACGAAAACCACTGTCGGAACGAATTCGGATCTGCCGTATTTGGTTCAAATGCTGTGATTGCGAGAGTCGAGCATTCAGTTTTTTGGGGGAATACAGCCACTGAGGAAGACGAGCTTACTGTTATCGAAGCGCGTGATCTGCAGAGCGTCACCTTTGAATTGCTCCCTGACGATGTGAAGCAGGAGTACGCAAGTAGAGGGAACAAAGTGAAAGATTTCCCGAATTCTGCCGTCTATTTAATTGATTCTTTCGTTGAATCCTATGGAGCCTTAAGAGGAGGGATTGCTGATTTTGGTGGTAATACGAACTCTAATCCGTTTCTCACTGAAGAGTCTCGTCCTCAGTGGAACTCTCCTCTGTTGGGCTACATCCCAGTTAAAGCGCCGAGTTTTTTCGACTACGCCAATAACGTGGAATATTTGGGGAATGGTTTCTACGGTTCTTATAACTCTGGCAACGACCTGATGGATATTCGTCGTGTGGTTCGGCATATCGGATCTCATGCCAATGCCGGGTGTTTCTATCGGGCTGTGCCCCCTTCGAGAATTTATGTGGCCAAGGATCACTTGGGGGGAAACGGCAAGGGGGATTCTTGGTCCAACGCGATCACCGACCTTGGTCACGCCTTGGATGTCGTGGATCACAATCGCTTGGAATCGAATGAGATATGGGTGAAAGCTGGAACTTACTCGGCTCCAAACACGACTTCGGATCCCCAGGATGTTGTCTATCGCACTCATGGTTATAGGAATCTGAGACTGTATGGAGGATTCGAGGGGGATGAATCTCTTGCTAGTCCAGAGGCTTTGCATCTTGAAGTCATTGAAGTGTTTTCCCTCAAAGATGTTCCTCAGTTTGGGAAGAATCTCGTCGTTGTGGCCGACATGACATATTTGGGTGAAACTCAAGTCCGCATTTTCGATTCAAAGGGAAGTCTTATCGTTGATCAGAATCTCGGAATGGATCCCGTTCTTGATTTCGACAGATCTACTCTGCTTCGAGTGATGCCTGGCAGCTTAAGTTCGAAGAGCATCATTGCTCAGATCCAAGGCATACTTGGTCTTTCTAATCCGGCCGTTCCATTTGTTAAAACCGAGGACGAGGATGGCCCGCAACTGCGACTGTTTGAGATTGAGAGAGTTTCCGATATGCCCTCGACCGGTCGCAATCGATTCTTTGTCGCACGCAATATCTACAGCGGAGAGATCCATTTCAGGGTGTTCGATTTCGTAGGTCGACTGGTAGCCGATGTTTCAGAGGCAGAGTTGAACGCATCAGCTCCTGAGCTTGCCTCTCTGAAAACAAGTCTGGCTCCCTTCTGGCTAGATGCTCCGTATCTTGATGAAAAAGCGATCGCAGTGAATTCCATATTTGGCCTTGTTGGCGTCAAGGTGAGAGATTTGGCGGACGGTAACAATGAAACATTGATCGATGGTGAACTGGGTGTTCAGCTGTCTCTTATACACATCTCCGAGCCCACGAGACCTCTCTACATCTCG
>CAJXVR010000382.1 GCA_913061285.1 uncultured Verrucomicrobiota bacterium
GTCTCGTGGGCTCGGAGATGTGTATAAGAGACAGCCAATCCGGCTTCGTAGATCCCAACGATTTCTTCCGTCGCGAGGCCTCTGCCCCACAGTCCGTAATCATCCAGTTTACCGTCGAAGAATCCGGGATCTGCCTCAAAGGGGAGATTGAATCCATCGGCATCCATCAAGGCGCCAATAGAAAGGAAACCAATTTGAGCTGCGGTGGCTCCATCAGTGGTTCTGAGAGAGTCGACCAACTGACCATTTCGGTAGAGTCGTGCCTCGCCTCCCGAGCCTGCAAGTTCCGGATCATTGTCCTCGAACACGTAGGCGATGTGTTGCCAGCTCTCCAGCGGAAAGGAGCTGCTGTCGGCTATCAACGAAACATCGCCGTTCTGAGTTTGGCCACTACCAGTTAGCTTGTCACCGGCGATACGGACGTTGAACTGGCGTTGGATAAAGGTGTCGGCTCCGTTCACGAGAATGTAACTGGGATCTCCCGCTGTGTCGGCCCAAACCCAGACGGAGACCGTAAGGCTGGCTGGATTCGGATCGGGTTGCGAGGGAATGACGACCCATTGCTGAGCGTCCGCTCCGCCTAATTCAAGGGCTCCACCGATAACGCCATCGACCCAGTGACTGTCTCCAGACGGATTGACCACCTCTCCGGTCGGATCGAGGAATTCAAAGTCGAAGAAGACGTCAGCAGAATCGGGGACGGATTGCTCAGTAAATGCGCCGGAGGTTTCATCGAATTTCCAATGCCCGATCAACACCTCTTCGATGTCGAACTCAGGGAGGCTTTCTCGATCAGTGGGATTGCTTCCCTTAACAACTTCAAAGCCATCACTTGAGCCGTCATGGTCTGAGTCAGTGTTGTTTGGATTGGTTCCGGTATCGGTGCTGCTGACGAATTGACCGGTGTTCGTTTCGGCGCCATCCAAGATGCCGTCCTGATCTGAGTCGGTGTTCAGCGGATCTGTGCCGGTGTCCGTGGAACTCGCCCAGACGCCGGTATTGGTCTCGTTGCCATCCAAAACATCATCGCCATCAGTGTCAGGATTCTGTGGGTCTGTCTTGTTCTCGAACTCAGCGAGGTTACTTGATCCGTCGTTGTCGGCGTCCTGGCTGGCATCGGCGGCATTGTCCTTGTCGAGGCCATTGGCTTCTTCAAAGAAATCTGGGATTCCGTCGCTGTCGGCATCCGTGAACTCTGATTCTGCTGGTTCCAAGGCGATGCGATCATAGCTATGGTTGACGTCGCCGCCGCGTTGGCAGCTTACGAAGACGTGCCAGTCTTGGTCATCCCCAAATACTTCCTGGAAGGTTGTGCCGGAATCGGCCCAGGTGCCTTCATTCGCGAAGACGGTCTCGACTGCGTCAACATCTGATACCCCCGTGATCTCATAAGACCAGCCTCCTTCATTGGCGGTGATTGTCACCATGCAGCCGTCCGCAAATGAAACCAGGTCGAGATCTCCGTTGTCCAAGAGGAAGTCGGATGGAGCGCCGCCATTCTTATCGCCAGCGATCAAGCCAAAGCCTTGGGCGCTTGCCGTGCGGCTTTCGTTCCCGAAAAAGGCTAAGCCGAAGTTATTGGCGGCACGATAGAAGGCCCCGTTGTTAGCAACGACGCCCATGAATAATCCGTTGGCTGAAGGGCTAGTGAAGTCGCCGCTTGCAGGATCGATGACGCTGTTAAGAATGAAACTAGCGCGGACACCTTGAACCGATGGTGAAAATGAAGCGATACTTGCGATGCCTCCGTTCTGGTTGCCACCGGTGTTCATCATGATCACTTCGCTGTCCGCCTCCGAGACGGACACAGCGGTCGCTCCCACGTTATTGTGCTGAATGACCCAGGACGATTCCCAGTCCGCCGTCTCAAAATCGTCAATGATACTTGCGGCAAGAGGAGTTAGCTCAATTCGATCGTAGCTATGATTCACATTGCCGCCTCGTTGACAGCTGACGAAAATATGCCAATCGGTATCATCGCCAAAGACCTCTTGAAAGGTGGTGTTTGAGGCTGCCCAGGTGCCCTCGTTGGCAAAGACAGTTTCCACGCCGTCAACGTCTGAGACGCCGTTAATCTCGTAGGACCAACCGGCCTCATTAGCCGTGATCGTTACGGTGCAGCCATCGGCGAATGATTGGAGGTCCAAATCTCCGTTGTCCAAGAGGAAGTCTGATGGCGCGCCGCCGTTCTTGTCGCCGGCGATCAAGCCAAAACCTCCGGTGCTGGCCGTTCGGCTTTCATTGCCGAAGAAGGCTAAACCAAAATTATTCGCGGCTCGGTAGAAAGCCCCATTGTTGGCGACCACCCCCATGAATAATCCATTGGCGGAAGGGCTTGTAGGCTCTCCGGTTTCTGGGTCAATAACACTATTTAACACAAAGGTGGCCCTTACTCCTTGGTCGAAGGGCGAGAAGGTCGCGATACTGGCGATGCCTCCGTTCTGGTTGCCACCGGTATTCATCATGACCACTTCGCTGTTCTCCTCCGAGACGGATACGGCAGTGGCCCCGACATTGTTATGTTGAATCACCCAGGAGGACTCCCAATCGGTATTGTCAAATTCATCAACGATTGATGTTTGCGCGAGCGTAGCGATGGATGTTATGGCTAGGGCGACCGGCGCAATAAGGCGCGAATACTTAGCATTCATAGTGTTTTTTACTCATGTGATCTTCCCGTTCTATAATTTCACGAAGCTTCCGCAGGACATCTCCTGCTGTGGTTTGGTAATAATGAAACCTTGGATTGCAGTTGAATTCTTGTCAATCCTAGGCGCCTCTGCTGCCGCTTGCGTCATGAATGCCTGGTGACAAAGGAATAGTGTGAACCGATTTAAAGATATGAAACGAATACTGGGGGCTAGTCTAATTCTTTTCTTCTCGTGGGTAATTGGTGCCGCGAACCCGTCGGCCCAACCCAATTTCGTCATCATCTTTACCGACGATCAGGGATATGAGGATGTTGGTTGTTTTGGATCGCCCGATATCAGAACCCCTCGACTCGATGCGATGGCCAGAGAAGGGATGCGGTTCACGAGTTTCTATGCGCAACCGATCTGTGGGCCTTCTCGTGCTGCACTGATGACCGGTTGCTATCCCATGCGGGTTGCCGAACGCGGCCATACCAAGCAGGTGCATCCGATTCTCCACGAGGATGAAATCACCGTGGCTGAGGTCTTGAAAGAAAGGGGGTACGCCACGGCCTGTTTTGGAAAGTGGGACCTAGCGAAACACGCTCAGCGGGGCTTTTTTATGGATCTCTTTCCCACTCGACAAGGATTCGACTATTTCTTCGGTACGCCGACTAGCAATGATAGTATCGCGAATCTCTATAGAAACGAGGAATTGATCGAGGCAAAATCCGAGATGGCGACCTTGACCGAGCGTTATACTAATGAAGCGATCGCTTTCATGGAAAAAAACCGAGCACAGCCGTTCTTCGTCTACATCCCTCATACCATGCCTCACACGCGTTTGGATGCTTCGACCCCGTTTAAGGGGAAGAGTGAACGTGGTTTGTATGGGGATGTGATTGAGGAAATTGACTTCAATGTCGGCCGCCTCTTGGATGCGATCAAGAACCTCGATCTTGCTGAGACGACTTACGTGTTGTTTGCCAGCGACAACGGTCCCTGGCTGATCAAGAATAAGAATCATGCGGACGGACATTTGCCAAGCGATCATGGTGGTTCGGCCGGGCCGCTGCGGAGCGGTAAAGTGTCGACCTTTGAAGGTGGCGTTAGGGTTCCCGCGATCCTTTGGGGGCCGGGGCGTGTGCCGGCAGGAACCAGCTGCGATACGATTGCGACGACCATGGATATTATGCCAACCTTCGCGGCGCTCTCTGGGGCCAAACTTCCAACGGATCGGGTGATTGATGGTAGTGACATACGGCATCTCTTTCATGGGGACTTTGAGAAGGCGGATCCAGCGAAGGCCTTTTTCTATTATCTGCGGGTTCACTTACAAGCGGTGCGCCAGGGGAATTGGAAGCTTCATTTGCCTCGAGAAAAAGAGCCGCTTGGAGCGGCTCCCTTTAGTCGGAATCCTCATATTGGCCCGGCTGATCGAATCGGTTTTCCAGAGCCCTTTCTGGTTAATTTGAAGACCGATCTCGGCGAAACGACCAATGTTGCCGCACAGAATCCGGACGTGGTTCGGCGTTTGCTCACCTTGGCTGAAAGCATGCGAGAAGATCTTGGGGATTATGATCGTGTGGGAAAGAACATGCGCTTCTTTGATCCTTTGGATTCCCGGCCTAAGAGACCACCGGTGCCGCCATTACGGAAAAAATCCAAGTGACCGTTCGCGTCGATAAGCTGGTCTGCCACCGTGAGTTGGGCGAGGAAATGCGAGTGTTTCCGGGGGGGCGAAATTACGGTCCTAAGGCCGAGTTCTTTCGAAGAATTGCCTCTTCTTTCCTAGGAAAGATCAACTGACAACGATAAGGTTGGGAGGTGAAGATTTTTTTCCTTTTTGGAAGTTCGACTCGAAAGGAATGGGAGCCTTATTACTCGTCTTGCTGTTGCTCCTTTCACCTTCGGTCACTATGGCTTTTCCTCTAGATATTCAACTGCACCCATAAATGTGGCGACGTTTTAGGTACGCCCAATCCACTGATGCCCAATCCTCCCGATCAATCACTTGCGATTCTCCGTCCACTTGCCGATCGATTTCCTAATGTCGATTCCGCGATGGCTGAGATTGCCCGGCTATCCGCCATTCGCACGCTGCCAAAGTGTGCCATTCATGTTATTAGCGATATTCATGGCGAAGATCAGAAGCTGCGTCATGTCATCAACAATGCTTCAGGATCCTTGCGCCCCCTCGTGGAGAAGGTGTTTGTGGAACGGATGGATCCTGCTGAGTTTCGTGATTTTCTTACACTGATTTTTTATCCCCCTGAGGTGATTAAGGAGCTGAGAAGGAAAGAGTGGAATGATTCAGAGCTCCGGGCATTCGCTAACACGACCTTGCGAAATCTATTCGAGCTCGTACGCGTATTGGTCGGCGGCTACAGCCTCAAACGGGCGATTCGCATGTTCCCAGTTGAGTATCGTGAGCTTTTTCTGGAAATGATGCATGAACCAATGACGGCGCGACGCCAGGAGTTTCTATCGGCGATCGTTGAGGAACTGGCGATTCGCGATCGAATCTGGAATCTCATTCATGTGACCGGCCGCTTGGTGCGGAATCTCGCGATTTACGAACTGATCATTGGTGGTGATTGTTGGGATCGCGGCCCGCGAGGAGATCGGGTGGTCGACTACCTGCGGCAACAACCTAATGTTTCCTTTGTTTGGGGCAACCACGACGTCGCTTGGTTGGGGGCCTCGCTTGGTCATCCAGCGCTGATTTGCAACGTGGTGCGCGTCTCATTGCGCTACCGCCGCATTACCCAGATCGACGAGGGCTACAGCATTCCTCTCACAGCCCTGGAGCATTTGGCGCAAACCGTCTACGGTGAGGATCCTGCCGAGTTTTTTCGTCCGAAGAAGACGGGCTTGCGATCGATGGAATTGGTGGCTCGAATGCAGAAGGCCATTGCCGTCATGCAGTTCAAGCTAGAAGGGCAGATGATAGAGGCCCATCCGGAATGGGAGATGGAACAGCGACGTCTGTTGCACCGGATCAATCATCGTGATGGGAGCATCGAGTTAGATGGGCAGCGGTATCCGCTGAGAGATAGCCTTTTTCCCACGATTGATTTGGACGATCCATATCGACTTTCCGTGGAAGAGGAATTATGTCTTCAAGGGCTTCGGCACTCCTTTGTGAGTAGTCAGAAACTTGGCGAACAAATGCGTTGGCTAGTGGACCGCGGAGCGATGTATTTGATCCGCGACAATCACCTCATCTTTCATGCTTGTTTACCGGTCGATGAGGACGGGGAGTTCCTGCCGATGTCCATTGGCGGGGGATTGTTTAAGGGCCGAGCCATGTTTGAGGCGCTCGAGCAGCTCCTGGTTCGAGTGATTGATACGCCAGAAGAATCCGATCTGGACGTGCTGTGGTATCTTTGGAGTGGGGCCCGTTCGCCGCTGTTTGGCAAGGATCGTATTGCCACCTTCGAACGAGATTTTATCGCCGATAAGACGCCCCATCATGAAACCAAGAATCCCTATTTCGCTCTGATTCATGAAGAATGGTTCTGTGACAAGGTCCTCGCGGAATTCGACGTGGATACGGAAAAGGGTATTATTGTGAACGGTCACGTTCCGGTTAAGGTCGAGAAGGGGGAGAATCCACTGAAACGAAGTGGCAAAGCCGTGACAATCGACGGTGCCTTTTCGGAAGCCTACGGTGATCGAGGCTACACCATGGTAATGGATGCTGACCGGACGTTCTTGGCCTTGCATCATCAATTTGAATCTGTGGAAGCGGCCGTGCGTGACGGCGTTGATATTGTGCCGAGTCTTACCGATATTCGCGTCTGGGATACGCCTCGCCGTAACGCGGACACTGAGCTCGGCTCCCACTTCAGTGCTCAGATTGAGATGCTAGAGCGCCTGATTGAGGCTTACCGAAATAACCAGATTCCTCAGGAAGCCCTTTCTTCTGTTGCCCGGCTATTGTAAGCATGGCAGCAGGCGTCGGGCTGGATCGCTGGGGCATCGTTCCATTCAGCATCTGCTGATGGTGTCGCGGGAGTGTTTGATTGAGGGCGCTTTCGTTTACCTATTTGTTTGCTGGAGGCTAAAGGAAGACTGGCATGAAGTGGGATCCTTTGGGTCCCTCAGCGAGCGATTCGTGAAACGGTATTTCTAGTTCCGTGGTCTGTGACAGGTCCGAAGCTGACAATCGTATTGCCACTGGCTGACGTTTGTAGAATCACCGGGTATTCGGTTTCATTCCGAATGGTGGAATTGTTGCCTTCAACCACGATGGGGCGAAGCTTGGTATCGAGGGGGGCGTCGCTTCGGTGGAACACGATTTTATGCCGATCCCCTAAGACATTAGCGAGGTTGTGGGGGCCTGTGACATGTGGGGAGGGGAGGATTGTCAGTTCGATGACTTGGCCAGATCGGGCGAGTCTGAAGTCGCCTGTCTCTTATACACATCTGACGCTGCCGACGAGCGATCTAG
>CAJXVR010000383.1 GCA_913061285.1 uncultured Verrucomicrobiota bacterium
GAGGTCTCGTGGGCTCGGAGATGTGTATAAGAGACAGGAGCAAAGCTTCAAGCGGATTATGTGGTCGAGTTTCAAGCTAGTGTGCTGGCCTTTCTTGATTTCGCTCCAGAACACCAGGCTTTGGCAATGGCACTCGCGAAGGCGATTTCGGATCATGCGGTGCCGGTCGGGAGTGGAACCGTCGCGCGCACCCAACGCATTCCAGTGGAGCAACGGGCAGAAGCCGCCACCATCGCATGGATGCGGCATCAGACGACGGCCTACGATCACTTGACGATTCCGCGGGAAAAGGGGAAGCGCCGGGAGGTGCGACGAATGCTGGCTGCGAGGTCGCGGCAGCTTCTGGAGCGATATCGTCAGGGAAGTTCGCGGACGCCTGAATCGAACTGCCCACTACAAGGGGCGATCGATGGACGTGTGGGCGCTTAGCCGGTCAGGAACTACGAGGACAGCAAGCGCAATTCTCAACATGGGCATGCTTTTTTTTGAGCAGCTCCGCTCTTATTTCTGGTTCCTATTTGCCATATTTCACTGACTTCTCTGCCATTGGATGGGTTGGCACGAGCGTTGCTTAAGTGATTCTATTGGAGGGGCTTTTCCCTTCCATGCTTACCGGACAACGACGTCCCCGTCCTCTTCTTCGCTTCGTGCAACGTTGCACTCACTGAGCCATGTGCGCTCATCAAGATCGATTGATTCGATGAAACCGTAACGTAGTAGATCGGTGGTAGCCGGTCGGAATCTCTTAATAGCAATGGAAGCCGTCAATATGTCGAACACTCTGAAAATCCTATTGGTGGATGATTCAGTGGCGCGAGCAAGAGCGCTTCTTCAGGCATTGCAGGTGTGTGGCTTTACAGAGGTTTCTTACGCCAGTACTGCGGACGTCTTATCGGATCTTAATCGGCTTGGTCGTTCGGATATTATTCTGATTGATGTGGAGTCACCGACACGAGACACCTTGGAACAGCTGACGCTGATCCGAGATCGTCAACCGAAACCTGTGGTTCTCTTCACGCAGGATGAGAATGTGCAATCGATCCAAGCTGCCATCCAGTCAGGGGTCTCTGCCTACGTGCTTGACGGCATTTCGCCAGAGAGAGTGCGCCCGGCAATCGAGATTGCGATGGCCACGTTTCAAAGCTTTCAAGATCTAAGAGCCGAGCTCGATGAAGCCCGGTCGAGTCTAGAGGATCAGAAAGTTGTGAACCGGGCCAAAGGAATTCTGATGGCGAGACGGCAACTGAGCGAGGATGCCGCGTATCACTGCTTGCGAAAGGCAGCGATGGATCGAAAACGGAAGATTGTGGAGGTTGCTCGCGACATTATCGCACTCAAAGATGTGATTGCCTGAGTGGTAGCGAGTGATTGAGACGACTTCGACGAAAAGACAACCCGTAATTGAACATTTTTTTATCATTCTATGAACCTACAAAACGATCCTTTTGATCCTAATATCGACGTATGGAACGAGTGCGGCGAACGGGGTAAATCAGATGAGGCGGTGCCCACGAGTGTCGCGGACTTTGTTGTCTCCCCCAAAGAACAGGAAAGTCAGGAGTTTCTCTCACGTCGCAGCTTTGATTCTGATGATCCGCAATCGGTCGCGCATCGAGCCATCGAAAACTCGGTCATGAAAGGCGTCTTTCAAACCGATCTCAATCGCCGGCGCTTTCTCAAGGCGGTCGGGTCCAGCGCTACCTTTGCGGCGATCAACGCCATGATTCCCTTTGGTTCGCTTCAAGCCATGGTGGATGACGCGATGAAGAAGATTGAGAAGAAGGAACTCAAAGTGGGCTTTGTCCCCATTACCTGTGCAACCCCGATCATTGGCGGCCACGCGCTTGGCTTCTTCGAGAAGTACGGGCTGAAGGTCGATATCATCAAGACCGCAGGTTGGGCGGTCGCTCGAGATAAGTGCATGAATGGTGAGTATGACGCGTCTCATCTTCTGGCTCCTATGCCAGCGGCGATGTCAATGGGCTTGGGGTCGACATCTCAAGACTGGCGAATGGTGACGAATGTGAACACCAATGGGCAGGCAATCGTTTTGGCGAATAAACACAAGAATCGGAATGATCCCAAACTGTGGAAGGGCTTTAAGTTTGGCGTCCCGTTTGAGCATTCGATGCACAATCTCCTTCTACGTCTCTACGTTGCTGAACATGGGATTGATCCTGATCGAGATATTCAGATTCGTGTGATTCCTCCTCCGGAGATGGTTGCCAATCTCCGGGCCGAGAATGTGGACGGTTACCTCGCCCCAGATCCGTTCAATCAACGGGCGGTCTATGACGGGGTGGGCTTCATTCATAAGCTGACGAAGGATATTTGGGATCAACATCCGTGTTGTTGTTTTGGTATCAGTCAACGGTTCATTGATGAGAATCCGAATACCTTCATTGTTCTCCTAACCGCAATCTTGGATGCCACGAATACGGTGGAGGTTAGTCAGAATCGTGTGGCCTTTGCCGAAGCAATGGCGCCTCGCAATTATTTGAATCAGCCGTCGGCTGTGTTGAAGCAAATCTTGACGGGAGTCTTTCCAGATGGGTTAGGAAACATTAAACGCGTACCGGATCGGATTTCGTTTATGCCATATCCAGCCCAATCGATGGGAGTCTGGATTCTCTCGCAGATGAAACGTTGGGGTTACATTCAGAACGAAATCAACTTCAAGACGGTCTCCGATGATATCTTCCTTTCAACCGAAGCAGGGAAAGCCATGGAGGCAATGAGTGATAAGAATCGCAATGTGAAATGGACGGATATTCCTGCATCGAAATACCCCGTCTACGATGTCTACGGCAAGGAATTTGATCCCAATAAAGTGATCGAATACATCAATGGCTTCTCAATAAAGCGTAGTTAGAGACTATCTCTTGAGATCTCTGTCTCTTCGCGCAGAGAACGGTGAAATCAATGTGGGCTCACGGCCTAGGTGCTGTGCCGGAGTCGTGAGCCCTCTGCCTCCAAGTGATCAATGCTATGACTATGTACTTTCGGATTCGGGCAGCAAGTCTGTCTCTTGTCATCTTTCTTTGTTTTCTGTTCGCTTGGCATGTCCTGACCGCAGATCGTCGGGTAGCGGCCGATAGCCGAACTCTGTCTCCTGGAGAAAGGTCTCAACTCTTGGAGAATGGCATGCCAGAGTCCGATGCCATTGGCTACGCTCAAAAAGGACTGACCTATGAACAGATTCTACAGATCTCGGAGCTTGGCCTGAGCTTGGAGGATATTGACGGTGCGGGAGGGATTGAGGCCTTTGGATTTACCACTGGGGGGGCTGCGGAGGAGGCTAGGACGGGATTTCCGTCCCCAGCACTGGTTTGGGAAGAGGCTTATGAACAGATTCGACATCCCTTCTACGACAAGGGACCGAATGATAAGGGAATCGGAATTCAGCTAAAGTATTCGTTGCTTCGTGTGGGGGCTGGTTTTTTTCTTGCCGTGTTGATTGCGGTTCCGGTGGGGTTTTTAGTTGGAATGTCTCCACTGGTGAACCTGGCCTTGGCACCCTTCATTCAAATTCTCAAGCCGATTTCTCCGCTGGCATGGCTTCCTGTAGCGCTCTACGTCATTAAGGATGCCGAACAGGCTTCGATCTTCGTGATTTTGGTTTGCTCAGTCTGGCCAATGTTGATCAATACAGCATTTGGCGTGGCAAGCGTTAAGCGGGATTACATTAACATTGCCAAGACCTTGGAGCTCTCTCCAATGCAGACGGCGCTTCAAGTCATTCTTCCTGCCGCAGCACCAACGATTTTTACTGGCATGCGAATATCCATCGGCATTGCCTGGTTGGTGATTGTGGCCGCCGAGATGGTGATTGGAGGGATTGGTATGGGATACTTCGTCTGGAATGAATGGAATGGGTTGAACTTGGCGAGCATGATCTTTGCGATCTTCGTGATTGGGTTCGTTGGGCTTCTATTGGATTTCCTGATCGGGCAACTCATTCGGTTCTCAGACTATAAAGAATAAGGGAGTAGTTGTGTCATGGAGTATTATGTGCGGACGGAATTATTGGGGAAAGCGTTTCCGAGCGAGAAGAAGGGAGGGGATGACTATGTTGTTTTTGAGGATCTGAATGTAGGGATTCGAAAGGGAGAATTTGTGACCTGCATCGGGCATTCGGGCTGCGGTAAGTCAACGGTTCTTAATGTGTTTGCAGGATTGGAGAAAGCGACCGCGGGGGCAAGTTTTCTTGGAAACCGAGTCATCGAATCTCCTGGGCTTGATCGCGCTGTGGTGTTTCAGAATCATAGTCTCTTGCCCTGGCGTTCGGCCTTGAAGAATGTTGAGTTTGCGGTGAAGGCTCGATGGCCACAGTGGTCTGCCGCGGAGGTGGAAACGCATAGTCGAAAGTTCCTGAGTTTAGTGGGCTTGGATAAATCTGTGGATCGAAAACCATATCAACTTTCGGGAGGTATGCGCCAGCGAGTGGGGATCGCGAGGGCCTTTGCCATTAAGTCGGAATTGCTGTTAATGGACGAGCCGTTTGGTGCTCTTGATGCCCTGACTCGGGGGGTGATTCAGGACGAGTTGGTGAGGATTTGGAGCCATACAGATCAGACGGTTTTCATGATTACTCATGACGTTGACGAGGCCATTCTCTTGTCGGATCGGATTTTACTCATGACCAATGGGCCTCGGGCTCGCGTGGCTGAAGCGGTGGTGGTCGATCTGCCACGGCCCCGGAATCGGGCAACCATCATTCATGAACCGAAGTATTACGCGACGCGAAATCATCTGGTTGATTTTCTCGTGCGTCGTTCTCAGGAGCTCAGTGATGATCAGGCTGGGAGTGACGCGAGAACGGTTCCGACGAGCGTCGATGGTGAGCTGGTTTATCCGCCAGAGATAATCCCTGGTGAATCAGAGAGCGCTAATCTCACAGCGGCAATGGCCGCTCAGTGTTAATAAAGAAGAGAGAAATAATGACTAAACTGGAAATGACCGAGGCCATCATGGTGGCCAAGAAAGAAAAGGATCTAAGTTGGGCCTCAATTGCTGAGGCAGCAGGACTTGCTGAGGTGTTCGTTGTTTCGGCTTGTTTGGGGCAAAACAGTCTCGAGGAGGATGCTGCAAAGAAGCTGGCGGATGCACTAGGTCTGGGTGGGGATGTGGTGGAATGTCTACAGGAATATCCCATGAAAGCCGTCGGGGTGGAAACGGTCGCTAAGGATCCTTTGATCTATCGGTTCTTTGAAATCGCCTATGTTTATGGCGAAAGTTTGAAAGCGGTGATTCATGAGAAATTTGGGGATGGGATTATGAGCGCGATTGACTTCACGCTCGACGTTGAGAAAGTCGAGGATCCGAAAGGGGACCGAGTCAAGGTGATCATGAATGGAAAATTCCTGCCGTACAAGAAATGGTAAGACGGCTCGCCGGAGTGATTTCTCTTTCGGTGCTGTCACTTAGCGGGTGCCGGCATTCGGATTCTAGCCCGCCTCCCTACGTCGCTGACTTTGAGGGGAAGCCTTCGTTGGCTGCTAATATGGCCTCGATGGAGGTTCATTTGAGTCGGCTTTTTCGAGCTCTGAATGGCGGCCGAATGGACGCAGCCGTGAGAGTGTCTGCCAGTGAATTGCTTCGTTTGCAGCGCGAGAGCCGTGGCCTTTATCCGTCAGAATGGACGGGGTTACCCGAGCAAGAAAAACGGGCCTTAGTCGCATCCTATCGGGCGAGCGCCGTGGCGATGGCTGATCTCCTGGAAGCGCTTCTGGTCTCGATTGATAAGAAGGACTCCCATGAAGCCAAGGCGATCCTTGAGCGGATTGATTCCTTTCGACGGAAGTGCCACGTCGAGTTTGGCTAACTGGCCGATTGCAGGATGGTGAGGACTCTTGGGCGAGCCTCGTTAGCGGGGGAGCGAACGTGTTTAGCGAACTCTCTCAATCCCACACTGCGCGTTGATCGCGCGAAGAATTGACTTAGATCCTTTTGATTCAGTATGAAAAAGTTGTTTTGTTTGTTGGCGATTCCCATGTTCGGGCTACAGGGCTGTCACACTACGCCGTCGGTGGCAACGACGCAGGTGCCTGCTGAGGAGGTGCCCAATGTTGCTGAATCACCCCCGTCTTATGAGGCGCTGCGGGCTGCGATTGTGGTGCCCAGTGAGACGGAAGCCAGCCCGGCTTCACTGAAAGCTCAGATCGTTGTGCCGAGCGAGCTTGCCCCGCAGGAGCCGGACATACGGTCTCGGATCGTTGTGCCGAGCGAGATCAGCACAGAGCAATCGGATATTCGCTCTCAGATCGTCGTTCCGAGTGAAATTGCGGTTGAAGAATCAGATATTCGTTCACGTATCATTGTTCCAAGTGAACAATAGTGCGTAGAACGCAGAAGAGCGTGCCTGCTCGAGATGCTGGTCGATCCGGTTTGATAGATGATTACTTGCGTCGAAGAGCGAGGCGGTCAGCGAGTTGTTCTTTGAGGACCGCTACCAATTTCGGGAAATCACCTGCGACGTTCTTGGTTTCACCCAGTGGAGAGCGATGGTCGTAAAGTTCAATATGACCGTCTCGATGTTTAATGAGTCGATGTGTGTCGTTACGAATGGTTTCCCCTTTCCCGCCATAGCTGATTGCTGCATGTCCTGCTGATTTCGTGGGTTCGTTGAGAAGGGGCTTGAGGGATCTCCCATGAGCAAACGGTAACTTGGGGAGCCCGGCTAATTGGTTGAGCGTGGGGAAAATATCGAGCGTCTCAACGACGGCTTCCGTGTGCGCGCCTGCTTGTTTCATTCCTGGATAACTAAGGATCAGTGGTGAGCGAAGGGACTCTTCAAACAAGGCGTGCTTGCCCCAGATGGCGTGTTCCCCAAGATGCCATCCGTGGTCTCCCCAGAGTACAATGATGGTGTTGTCACGAAGTCCAAGTTGGTCAAGTCGATCGAGCATCCGCCCGACCTGTGCATCGGCATAAGAAACACAAGCTGCATAGTGGCGCCGCACCTCCTGGGCAAATTCGGGATCCGTATTTGGATTTCTTCCCCAGCGATTATATTTCATGAATTCACCGGAGGCATGCCAGGTAGT
>CAJXVR010000384.1 GCA_913061285.1 uncultured Verrucomicrobiota bacterium
TCTACACTAGATCGCTCGTCGGCAGCGTCAGATGTGTATAAGAGACAGCCTTTAGACAAGACCATTCTCGATCGCTGGACGATTGCGGACAGTAAAACAGTTGAGTCTGTCCAGTTAGGAACAGATTTTATTCTTACCCAAAAAGAACCCGTCGATGGCGTTTTTGATACGCGCCTCGTTATCGGACCTCAAGGTCGGGGAAGTACGAGTTTTCATTCAGACCGGACCAGTGAGGTGCTCGCTGCCTTGAGTCGTGCCTATCAAGCCGATCATGGTGGATTGGCCCCGTCGGATCCACTTGATCTTGAGCCTTATATTCGTAATCCTGCCGAGCAGAAGGCGTTTGACGATTGGCGCTTGTCGCATTCGCCCGAATAGGCGAATCAGATGGAGGCTTTTCCTTTTGGAGACTCTAGTGGCTGTTCTCTATAGTTGGTTTTGCGCTTGTTAGCATTTGACCATCGGGGTTGTGTTTGAGATGGGCCTTCGTTAGGCTCGCTCGCGTTATGGGACGTGTACTAGTGACAGGCGCTGCGGGATTTATTGGGAGTCATACCGTTGAGGCGTTGATCCGAAAGGGGGCTGAGGTATGTGGGGTGGACAATCTGAGGACGGGACATCTGTCGAATCTTGAAGAAGTGGGATCTTCGCCTCAATTCCGGTTCGAGGAAGCTGATATTCTTGATGGAGGGAAGCTAGAGAGCATCGCCAAATCCTTCCGCCCTGACGCGATTGTACATCTCGCCGCGTTGGTAAGCGTCCAGGAGAGCATGGATGATCCTGATCTCAACTTTCGGCTCAACGTCGAAGGAAGTCATCGGATCGGCGTTTTGGCAAAAGAGCTTTCGGTGCGGCAGATTGTTTTTGCCTCGTCTGCCGCAACTTACGGTGACACGTCTGATTTGCCGGTTGTCGAGGAAACCGCCAAGAACTCGATTAGCCCTTATGGAGCCGCTAAGTATGCGAGTGAGGCCATTTTTCAGGGTTATGGACGGAGCTATGGTTTCGGCGCGTGTTGTTTTCGGTATTTTAACGTATACGGACCTCGCCAAGACCCAAAGTCCCCGTATTCCGGGGTGATCTCGATCTTCGCTGATCGCTATCGAGCCGGGCAGTCTGTGACGGTGTTTGGGGATGGGGGGCAGACGCGAGATTTCATCTTTGTGGAGGATATTGCCGACAACAATGCCGCCACAGCATTGAAGGAGACTCCGGTGACCGGGAGCTTTAATGTCTGCACCGGACGTCCTTCAACCTTGTTGGATATTATCCGTGTTTTCGAATCGCATTTTCCTGGTGCCCCAAGACCCGTGTTTCAGGCGGCTCGCACAGGGGATATTGTTCATTCGTATGGCACACCTGCTCAAATTCAAATGGCACTGGGTTTTGAGGCGAGGTTCAGTATTGAAGAGGGGCTTGCCAGATTGATTGGATCACTAAAGGAATAGCGGCGATGCGCGCTGTGCTGTCTCAATTCTTCAGTACATTGACTGATATCACTTAGCACGGATCGATCGGATGATTTGGGCCTTTGACAGGCAACTATGTTGACGCGACAACAACGATCCAAGGACAATTCTGAGCCCTACAATGCTGTGGCGATGTTCTGGAAGTTCTGTCGTCGGCAGGGAAGCGCGATCGCTCTTTATTGCTCTGCAATTCTACTTTCGATTGGCACCCTGGGCGCCGATTCGTTTTACGTTGACTATTCGAAAACGATCGAGATTGAAGCTGTGCTTGCCCATCCGCAATCCATTCTTCACCCCACGGTTGAACTGGATCTTCAAGAGCTTCTCGATGAAGGGCACGTATCTCTTGGTTACCTGAGTATCGGTGAAATTGCAGCTGATGCCCCCTATCGGAGCCGGGCAATCGCGTCAGGCGTGAATCGGCCAATGAGAAATGCGATTTGGAAGAGCGATGTGGTTGATCTCAGCTCTCCTGAATGGCGTGATTTTGTGTTGAATGATTTGGCGCAGGGAATCGTGGAACGAGGCTTCAGTGGTTTTTTCCTCGATACCATGGATGCGGTGGACATGTTGGCTCAACAGTTTCCGGAACGGGCTGCCGCGTTTCAGACAGGATTGACCGAACTTATCATCGCGCTTCGAGAGCGATTTCCGGAAAAAAAGATCGTAGTGAATCGGGGCTTTTCCGTGATGGACGCAATCCGAGATTCAATCGATGGTGTCTTGGTCGAATCCGTGTTCGGCTCGTTCGAGCATAGCTCTGGAAATTATGTGGATGTCTCGGAGAGCGATACGAAAATTCTCCTTGGCCTCCTTAGTTCGCTCCAAGACGGAGGGAAGGCTGTCTATGTTCTTGACTATGCCGACCCACTTGAACCCGAACGGGGGCAGCGAATATCGAACTCAGCGGCCGCTGAAGGGTTTCATACCTTCGTCTCCACGCCTTCTCTAAGTGGGATCTCCGTGGCTCCGCTGAGAAAGATTCCCCGAAAAGTATTGGTCTTGTATGGGAATGATCCATCCCAGGGCCCTTGGGCTCCTCGATATCCCTTTGATTCTTCAACGTTTTTAACCCTGCACATGTGCTTTGAATGGCTTGGTATTGAGGTCGAGTATCTGAATGCCTTTCAAGAATCGTTCGAATTCGACCGGTTCTCAGATTTTCGAGCCATCTTGACAGATCAGACTCTGGTGGTGCCGAGCCGGCATGAACAGACCTTTGTTGACTCCATCATCAAGGCCAAGGCGGCCGGGGTAAAAGTGCTCTTTGCGGGGCATATTCCGATTTCAGGTTGGGTGCAGACGCAACGACTTTTTAGGGCGCTGGACATTCGGGGAAGTGGGGACCTTATTCCAAATATCGCGGCGCAAACACTGCTGAAAAAGAACACTGAAATCATGGATTTTAAGGAAAAAGTCCGTTTGGTGCCGTTCAACAACTTAGATCTTCAAGCCCCAGCTGATTCCGAGGTGCATCTTTCCGTCGCTTGTAAGACGATCGAAGAGAAGGAACTGGTTTATGATGCCGTTTTTAGCGCTCCTTGGGGTGGGGTAATGTTTGAGCCTTACTTGTTTTTCACTCGCCCTAATTTTGACGACTTGTGGTTGCTGGATCCATTCCGCTTCGTTCGAAGTGCGCTTGACCTAGACAATTTTCCGGTGCCAGATACCACCACTCGCGACGGGCTGCGTTTGTTTTACAGTCATATTGACGGTGATGGATTTGCCAATATAAGTGAGGTGGATCCGAATCGGAGGTCTTCTGAAATTATCCGAGATCATATACTAACCCGCTATCCCTTTCCGATCACCTACTCGGTGATCGAGGCGGAGGTGGAAGCCATTAGTATGCTCCAAAAAAGTGACACCGCGCCCCGATTGCGAGAGATTGCGCGCTCCATTTTTGAACTGCCGAATATTCAGGTCGCTTCCCATGCCTATTCCCAGCCGTTTTTTTGGATTGATGATGATCCGAGGCAGGCTACCTATAGCTCAAGACACCTGCCGCTAAAGAACAATTATCGCTTTTCTCTCGATCGCGAGATTGGAGGGTCGATCGATTACATCAATCGTGAGCTCACTCCGGAAGGAAAGAACGTTGAATTGTTCCTGTGGTCTGGAAACTGTCGTCCGTCGGTCTCTGCTCTCAAGAAAGTGCGCGAGCAGGGTATCCTCAATATGAACGGAGGTGATACACTCATATCGACAGCGAAGCCTAGTCTTAGCTTTGTCTCTCCCCGAACCCTCTATTGGGGAGGGGAGCTACAGATTCTGGCCGCGAACCAAAATGAAAATGTCTACACGCACGATTGGACCGGACCCTTTTTTGGGATGTATTCCAAGGTGATTGATACGTTCGTGAAAACGGAAGTGCCCCAACGTCTAAAACCAGTGAACGTCTATTTTCACAACTATTGTGGAGACAAACCAGATGGACTTCAGTCCTTGGTAACGGTCTTTGACTGGGTTCAGGGACAGTCGCTCCATTCCGTTACAGCGCTTCAGTATGCGAAGATTGCGAAAGATAGTCGGTTCACTGCTCTTTACGAACGGTCTCCGGAACATTTCGTGATGGTTAATGAGGGACAGCTTCGAACCTATCGCTTCCGGAATGTAGGGCTCGTTCCTGACATCGCCCGCTCATCGGGGGTTGTTGGCTATAATGAACATCAAGGAGAACTTTATATTCACACTGATGGCCGCCGGCGGGTGGAATTGATTTTAGGGAAAGAAGGGACTGTGTCGGAGCATCCTTTTCTTGTGAGTAGTAGTGGCGAAGTCGAGTGGCAGGCTTTTGGTAGAGGGGAACTTGAGTTTCGAGTTGAGGATGTTCGTCCGGTCTCGGTGATCTTGGCCGGATTTGAATCCGGAGTCTCGGTGACGATGGGCGTTAATGGTGAAACGTTGGCTTTGACCTCAGATAGAGACGGACGGGTATCCCTGTCTCTTCCTATGGAATCGGAAGTCGTGCTGAGTAGCCAGTCAACAGAGGCAAGGCCATGAGTGAGGAGTCGACAGGTGTCGTTTCGTTTGCTGGGCTTCTTGTGGTTGTCTGTGCGTGTGTCTTTGGTCTCTACATCTTGATGCCCGACGACACGCAGTTGACAGGGCGACTGATGGAGGACGGGAAGTATGAAAGGGCCTTGGAGGTTTTGGAGGCCATGGATCCCAAGCAGAAGTCGGCTAATATCGAGTTCTACCAAACAACCAAGCTACGATTGGAGCGCATGCTGGTGGATGTTGGAGAGCAAGATGTGATTCAGGGAATGCTCAAGGACGCGGTGGCAGCTTACCGCGAGATTGGGGAAAAGGCGGAAGAATTGTTTGTTGAGTTGATTGCAATTCTTCAAATGGTGACTGACGCGAGTGGGGCCTTCGCCATTATTGAACCCGCGATCGATGAGCTGCCTCTGGCATCTCGAACGGAGCTGTTTCGTCACCTGAGTGAATTGGCCTTATCCCGAGAAGATCCTGTGCTCGCTGCCGAAATCTTTTCTCGTTATCTCTTAGACAATTTGAATGATCCCAACGCTGTTTGGGAATCGGCACGATTGTGGCGCTTGGCGGCAAAGCCTGAGCAGGCGATTGAAGCCATTGAAACATTCTCAATAGCCAACGTGACGAATCTTTTTGTGGAACACGAAAAGCTCTTTGTCTTGAAGGTAAATCTTTTTCGAGAGGTCTCTCGGTCACAGGAAGCCTTTGAGCAATTGGGCGTCGTGCTGGACGGCAAGACAGAGTTTCCGGCGGAGGACCCTGCCATTCGAGAAGAACTTGCCGAGGTTTATATTAGTACGGGGATCGAGTCGGAGAATGGTTTGATTGTTCTGCCCTTTCTTGAGGCGTTCTTAGCCAGAAACCCGAGCAATTGGAAATTGTTGGAGCAATTGGCAGTCATTTATGTGCAGGGAACCCGTTTTGACGATGCCATTGCAGTTTATCTCCGTCTCATCGAAGCGTTGCCCAATGAGACCCGTCTCCAAGCAACCCTTGCCCAGGTCTATGAGTGGAATGAGCAGGTGGCGAAGGCCTTCGATATCTATCTCGTAATTGCTTCAGCGGAGCGACTCGATGCGCTTGATCGTCTCCGCGTGCTTCATCGCCCCATGTACCGAACCCAAGAGTTTGAGCCCGTTTTGCGCCGCATTGTGCCACTGAAAGGGCGCCCCGATCTTACCCTAGAACATGCCCGTGTCTTAACTCGGCTTGGATTGTACGACCAGAGTTTGGAGCGCTATGGGGAGTATCTTAGTAAGGTTCCAGGGGATGGTTTTGCGATGGCGGAACGGGCGAACCTGGCCTTTGAATCATTCTATTATGACCAAGCCGAACGCTTCTTTCGTCAGGCGATCGAAGCCAATCCTTCAGATATCCATCTGCGGAAGCGCTTAGGGGAATCGTTGTACCTCGATAGTCGTTATGAAGACGCGTTCGACTTTTACAAGGCATCGATCGAGGGCGGGAAGGACTATGATTTGGAGATGGTTGAGACCTTTAGCCGCCTCGCGCAGTCGCTCGGCCGTTACGATGATGTGAGTGCGGGATTGGAGAACGTTCTCCGTCTAAAGGCTGATCCGGCAACTGAAGACTTCTTGTCGCTGGCTCGCAACTATTACTATCGGAAAGACTATGCGAAACAATCGACCGTTCTCGAATCGGCCTTGGTGCAGTTCCCTGAAGATCCCTCGCTGGTATATTTCTTGGGCCTAAGCTATTCCGCCCAGAAACAATATCTCAAAGCATCAACGATGATTGAGTCTCGAGGGAAGAGCTTGGAAGACCCGAGAGTGTTCCAATTGTTCGTTGAGATACTCGTTGCCAACGAAGATTACAAGAAGGCCTTGGAGATCGCAGAAGGAGGCCTTAGGAGTGGGGCGTTTGAGTCGACGGCAATGAGGCAGAATCTCGCCCAGATTTACCAAGGGAACCAACTTTACGGGAAAGCATTGAGTGTGCTGGAAGAACTCCATGAGGCCGACCCTAGCGATCAGGCGAGTGGACTGGCCTTGGCAAATGTGCTCTCAATATTGGGTAAGAGAGACGAAGCGAAGAAGGTGCTGAGCCCGTATTTGGAAGAGCCGAATCCAGGGGTTCTACAGACAGCCGCAGCGCTAGCGGCGGCCTCCGGAGAGTTCAAGCAGGCTGAAGAGTATCAATTGGCCTACTTGGAAGCGGCCGAGGAACCTACATTCTATGACTATGGCTTCTTAGCAGATATTCGTTTGGAACTAGGAGAGGCAACTCAGGCGAAGGTTGACTATGAAGTGACTCTATTAAAGATGTTGAACGAGGTGATCACTCCAGAACAGGCCAATAATAATTAGGATGAAGCCGCGGTTAATAACAGTCAGCTTGTTGCTGGCAGGATCATTGTGGAGTGGTCGGCTGGCTGGATTGGTGGCCCAATCTGTCGATGAAGGCCCTCGTGCAGGAGAGACTGCGAAGATCCCCGCTGATTCTGTTCCGTCGGCGCGTGCCGGGGAGGCCCTTTTTGAGTCGTTAGAATCCGTGGACGATGAACGGGT
>CAJXVR010000385.1 GCA_913061285.1 uncultured Verrucomicrobiota bacterium
CGAGATGTAGAGAGGTCTCGTGGGCTCGGAGATGTGTATAAGAGACAGGGAAAAGGAATTGCTCGAGGAGTTTGAGAAGCTGGCGGATCGGAACCGGCGTGCGAGTGCTGCGTTGGCAGAGCTTGAAGCGCAGCTATTGGAAAGGAATCGGCAGCAGGAGCACTTGCGAGGCAGTCTCGAGACGCTCGGATCTCAAGGTTTGTATTCGCGCGAAACTCAGTTGCTTGAAAAGCTGGAATCTGCCAAAGAGCGAGCGTTGAAGACTAGGGACTTAGGCTGGAGTACTCGGGTGGCTCATGACCTTTTTGGATTTCGTAAGTCCGAAGCCACTCGAACAGTGTTACGTCCGTTGGAAGACCGGCTGACTGCCACTTTTGCCGAGATCAGTGGTGATACGTCCCGACGGGTGTTTTTGGGGGACAGTCTAGAGATCCTTGGCCTTGGTCATAACCGTGATCGTTTGGTGTCGTTCCGTCTCTTGTCCCAGGGAGCCAAGGAGCAATTGCTCTTATGCCTGCGTTTGGCCGTTGCTTCCGAGCTTGCTGAAATTGAGCCGCAAGTACTTATTCTGGATGACGTTTTGGTCAACACGGACCGAGCACGGCAGGAGCGGGTGCTGGATTTGTTGTCGGGACTGGGGCCCAATATTCAGGTGCTTCTCTTGACCTGCCATGCTGATTGGTATCGGGGGCTCGGTACGTTTCACACCCTTTAGACCCTTTGCTGCCACGGCTCCTGTTTTGAAACCGTTATCGATCGCAACATGCATCTTGTCGGGCTACACCCTTGGTCATTTTTTAGCCATAGGAATCAATCTAAGGATTAGTGATGAGCAGAGTCATGCCGATGATTTGGCTTTTCGGCAGAGCCAAATGGTAGAGCACGGGCTCGGGATCTTGAGAAACGAAGAACGCGTTTTACTTGAGCGCTTGCATCACGTCGATAGGGAGGCTTGGCTTCGTTTCATCGACGAGAGACAGATCGGGAAGTCGGAGAGCGAGTAAAATGAAAGGGAAGATGGAGGCAGAGAAGAAAATCTCAGAATCCAATTCAAATCGAGTGAGGCCGTGGCTCCAGGATCTGCTCGTGCTTAGCCTCGGATTCGCTATTGGATTCTTTCAGCTATTTTGGGGGCAAGCGGCACCGGAAGATAGGGAGCGCGATTCACGAGGGCGTTCAAGGCTAAATGCCCAGAAGATGGTTTTGGAGTCTCGCGAGAAGTCATGGCAAGAATATCGGGACACCATAAAACGAGTGGCACGTTTGGAAGCGGAGCTTTGGTCTTCCGATCGAGATTGGATCCGTGAGCGCCTGGAGGCGAGAGGCGACGCTCCTCTCGTTCCCAAAGGAACCATTCTTTTGGGGGATTAGTCTTAAGACGATCATGGGCTAGGCTGACTCGATACGGTCTGTAATTCACATTGCATGACCGAGATTTTTCGCTACGATCAACGGATCCCATGAGACTTCAGCATGCCTTTACCTTGATCGAGTTGCTGGTGGTGATTGCCATTATAGCGATCCTCGCCGGGATGCTTTTACCGGCGCTTTCGAAGGCCAAAGACAAGGCCCAGTCGACGATTGATTTTAACAACACTCGGCAGACGATGTTGGCAGCTCACATGTATGCCAATGATGACGAAGACCATCTCCCTCATCCGACCTGGGGAGGGAATGGAACCGGCGTGGACGGTTGGGCCTATGGCACTGCGATGATGTCAAAGGTTGCTGGAGCAACGTCTGAGGCCCGGGTTCGTCAACAGGAATTGGATCAGATTGAGGCGTTTAAGTCTGGGCAGCTTGCTTCGTATCTAGGAGATTCGGCGAAAGTGATGATGTGTCCTAAGGACGCTGTGGAATCGAGAGGGTCGAAGCGAAAGTTGTATTTGGAACGTCCTATCAAGATCATCAGCTATGATTGGAATGGGCAAGTGGGAGGTTATATCGCTGCCTATTCGGGAAGACTTGCTCCGTTGTCGAATGGCGGGACCTTTAAACTGACGGCCTTGCCGCCGACGGGGATCTTGCAGTGGGAAAAAGATGAACTGATTCCATTTTATTTTAACGATGCAGGGAACCATCCAGGAGAGGGGATTTCTCAGCGACATGGGGGTGGTAATCCTCTTCGGGCGCAGACCGATGTGAAGGGTGGGGCTTCTGTGGGCCTCTTGGATGGAGGGGCTCGACGGATTGGTTATCGGGAATACTATTTGATGGCAGGGCCTCCAGGAGGCGGGCTTCCCCCAGGAAGTACGATCCAGCGCGCTGTTCCGGCCCCAAACGATCTTTACTACGATCCCCGAGACAAGTATGGCGGCGTTCATACGGTCATGGACATTGACCGATAGCCCGTAGAACTCGCTTACTACGGTTTTCTTACCCACTTTTAGCTCTTCCTGGGCTCTCTTCTGAACGGAATCGTTAGTTATCTGGAGGAGGGTTTGTCGTTTTTTTGCTGGTCATGTCGCTGTTTTGAAATAGGTTGTCCCTGTAATCCTGTGGCAAAGCGGTAATCGCATCTAAGGTAAGAACTCTCGTCTGAGTTTTTCAAATCGTGCCGATCCGAGCTTGGTCGTTCAGTAACTGAATCAAAACGAAATGAAATTAGTCTCGAAAATTGCTTTGTCCCTCTTTGCTGGTGCCGTCTCGGCGGTTTCGACATCGGCTCAAGTTTCTTTCAATTTTAATTACACGACGGGGTCGGAACTCTTCACCCAAGAGGCCAAAGATTCCTTGGAATCGGCGGCTTCAATTGCGTCGTCGATTTTTACTCATACGGCTTCCATTGATATTGAAGTCACGGCCGTATCGAATGGTTCTACGACGCTTGCCTCAGCTGGGTCGAATTTTAGCGGGCCCTTTGCCAATGGGTTTGGCAATCGTGGCGTCGTGGGAACCAAGATTGTCACGAACAACGGTACTGATCTAAATGGGGCAACTGCGGATGGTACGGTGACGGTTAATTTTGGACAACCATGGGATTTCGATGATTCGATTGCTGCAGGGAAGTTTGATTTCAAATCCACGATGATTCACGAATTGCTCCATGCCGTCGGCTTTTCCTCGGATATCCAGGAGAATGGGAATGATGCCTTTGGAACCACTCCAGGAAATCCCGGCAAGTGGGTTCCCTTTGACGAATTCGTATCGGATTCCAACGGGTTTCTAATCGACAGTCAATTTCAGTTGAATGGAACGGCTTGGAACGCTGCGAGCGTAGGTGGGACAGGCGCGTCACCGGCAGCGAACGGCTTGTATTTCAATGGAACGAACGCAGCGAACGCCTTCGGTGGTCCCGTTCCCCTCTATTCCCCGAATCCTTGGGAAGGCGGATCGAGTGGCTCGCACCTTGATGACAGCTATTTTAACGGAACGACAGCTCCGCTCATGCTCATGAATGCGGCGACATCCACAGGGCAGGGAATACGAACGTTTAGCAATGTGGAATTGGGCATCCTTCGTGACATTGGATTTACGGTCGTGCCGGAACCGCACGAATACGCGATTTTTGCTGCACTCGGATTAGGCGTCTTGGTTATCAGTCGTCGACGCCGGATGGTGAGCGTTTCAGGGGATTAGGACGCCTGATCGATTTACCGTCGACACCCGCGCCTCATTGGTTAAGAGTTGCGGGATGAGTTTGTTCGATCTGACGAGTGAAATAGCGGTTGTTATTGGTGGGACGGGAAGTCTTGGTGGCGCGATTGCCCAGGGCCTTGGTGAGGCTGGGGCCCACGTGTTGGTTCTTGGACGAAATCAGGAACGCGGAGAAGCAAGAGCCTCAGAGATTGCGGGGCAATCTGGGAAGGCGAGTTTCGTCAAGGCAGATGCGACGGACCGAGCGAATCTTGAGGCCGCCGCAGCACGGATCAAGGAGGAATTTGGAACCCCAAGTATTCTGGTCAATGCTGCCGGCGGAAATGATCCCAAGGCAACGGTAACTGACGACAATGCCTTTGAGGACATCCCGTTGGATGCATGGCAAAACAACGTCGACCTAAATCTCAATGGTGGCGTGCTCTTCCCCTGCCAAGTGTTTGGCCCTCAAATGGTGGCTGCAGGGAAGGGAAGCATCATCAATATCGCGAGCGTGTCCGCTCACATTCCCTTGTCTCGAGTCGTTTCCTATTCCGCTTCCAAGGCAGCCGTGCTCAGTATGACTCAGTTCTTGTCCCGCGAGTGGGCACAGAAGGGAGTGCGCGTTAATTCAATCACGCCAGGCTTTTTTCCGGCGGAGCAAAACAAGAAGTTGCTCTTTAATGATGATGGCTCGCCGACTCCTCGTGCAGAATCAATAATGGGGCACACTCCGATGGGCCGCTTTGGTGAAGCGAGGGAATTGATTGGTGCCGCTCTTTTTCTCGCATCGCATAATGCAAGTAGTTTTGTGACTGGGACAGATATCCGCGTTGATGGTGGGTTTTTGTCACAAACGATTTAAGGCTTAGCTAGATCAAGACGGGTATGAGCAATTCGATCATCGCTCCAGATGGCGGGCAGGTTTCTGCTGAAGACGTGGCCCAGTTGATCGGCCGTCGTTGTCCAAAAGCCGATTATTCCGGGAAAAAAGTGCTGGTGATCGTGCCGGATAGCACACGAACAGCACCCGTTGGAATGGTATTCAAAGCGCTCTTCGATCAGGTGGGCGCGGTCGTTGATCGGATTGATATCATGATCGCCTTGGGCACGCATCAGCCGATGTCTGAAGCGGCGATTTGCGAGCGAATAGAAATCACGGCGGAGGAACGTGCGGGACGATTCAAGGATGTGGGTTTTTACAATCACGAATGGGACAATCCAGAGGCGCTCCGAGAAATTGGGGTGATTCCAAAAGCGCAACTTGATGAGTTGACGGAAGGGCGCTTCGCGATGGATATCCCTGTGGAAATCAACCGACGTCTTTTTGAGTATGATCAGATTGTGATTCTTGGGCCGGTCTTCCCCCATGAAGTGGTCGGCTTTTCCGGCGGCAATAAGTATCTTTTTCCAGGAGTCAGCGGACCGCAATTGCTGAATTTCTTTCATTGGCTTGCGGCGGTCATCACGAATCCCAAGATCATCGGGCACAAATGGACGGCCGTTCGCAAGGTTATTGATTATGCTGGCGGTCTCGTTGATCTTCCGAAGCAGGCCTTTTGCATGGTTGTCAAGGATGGAGGCCTGGGAGGGATCTTCGAGGGAACCCCGGAGTCGGCTTGGGACGGTGCTTCCGATCTTTCACGACAGTCACACATTACCTATAAGTCCAAGCCATTTCACACGATTCTGTCCTGTGCGCCGCCCATGTATGACGAACTCTGGGTTGGTGGTAAATGCATGTACAAGCTAGAGGGGGTCTTAGAAGATGATGGTGAATTGATCATCTACGCTCCACACATCAATGAAGTTTCGCTGACCCATGGCAAATTAATCTATGAGGTTGGGTATCATTGCCGCGATTACTTCCTTGCTCAGTGGGATCAGTTTAAGGGACGTTCATGGGGGGTGTTGGCACACTCGACCCATGTCTACGGACTGGGGACCTTTGTCGATGGCGTTGAAAAACCACGGGCTAGAGTGACCCTCGCAACAGGGTTAAGTCCGGAGCAATGTCGTCAGTTGAATCTTGGCTATCGGGATCCGGCGACCATTGATGTTGAGACATTTGCCAATCGTGAGGACGAGGGTATCTTATATGTGCCTAAGGCAGGGGAGCAATTGTTTCAATTGGAGAATCCACCGGCATGGGCGCGGCCAAATTAGGTATGAAAAACACGTCCCTCAAGTTTCTCCAGCAATTAGTTGAAACCCCGAGTCCCCCTGGCTTTGAAGCCCGTGGTCAGCGGGTTTGGATTGACTATGTGACCTCGTTCGCGGACTGCGTCACTCACGATGCGTACGGAAATGTCGTCGCAACCATCAATCCCGGCGGTTCCCCTCGGGTGATGCTTGCCGCGCACGCTGATGAAATCGCCATGACGGTGAACTATATCTGCGAGCGTGGTTTTGTATACATGCGGCGCGTCGGGGGGATTGATCCGGCAATCATGAGAGCCCGAAGGGTTCGAATCCATTCTACCGGCGGTGATGTGCCGGGTGTGATTGGTAATGTGCCTCCGCATCTTAAAGGGCGGGATGGAAAAGAGTCCGTGCCCAAGATGCATGAACTCTTTGTTGATCTTGGGGTTAGTTCGCGCAAAGAAGCGGAGTCTCTCGTGCAGGTGGGCGATCTAATCACACTGGCAGATTCCTTTGAGCGGCTGGGAAAGCAGATCGCGGTGGCAAGAGCCTTTGATAATCGTGTCGGGCTTTACATGATTGCTGAAGCTGGGGAAATCCTTGCCGGTGCAAAGAAGAAACCGAGTGCTGAGATCTGTCTCGTGGCAAATGTCATGGAAGAGGTCGGCCTGCTTGGGGCCCGTCAGATTGCGTATTCCTTGAAACCGGATGTGGCTCTTATCACGGATGTGACGCACGCCACGGACTATCCGGGAGTTGAAAAACGGATGCATGGTGATGTTCGTCTTGGCAAAGGACCCACCTTAACTTACGGAGGACCGAATCATCGCGAAGTTGTGACTCTTCTCGAGCGGGTGGCCAAGAAAGAGAAAATCCCACTGCAACGGGAGTCGATGTCCGCTTCCACGGGGACGGACACCGATGTTGTGTTCTGGACCCGCGGAGGAATTCCGAGCGCGCTGATTAGTTTGCCGAATCGTTACATGCACTCACCGGTAGAGCTGGTGCATCTGGATGATGTGGCGAGGATTCCGTTGCTGATGGCTGGGTTTGCAAAGTCCTTGCGATCCAAACAGTCGTTTCAAGTGAAAATCTAGTGAGACAATCGATGGCTTCTTCTTCCCATAATTCTCCGACCAAGACCGGAAGATTCTTTGCTATTGGTGTTGTTCTCTTTTTTGTGATGGTCGCAACCAGTTTGGCAATGATGTTCATGGCTGCCAAACGAGATGCTGAAAACCGGGAAAAACACCCGGTGATTGGT
>CAJXVR010000386.1 GCA_913061285.1 uncultured Verrucomicrobiota bacterium
GAGGGTCTTTCCTGAGCCGGGATTGATCCAGCCGAGATTCTCCGGGCTCAATGATCCACCGGGAGCCAACCATCGATTCTCGGTTTTGCCCCACACGAACACATCACCCGACGCGGAGCCAACCAACACTCGGCGCGAATCAGAGGACCACGCTAGACTTCTGACATCTCGATAGAAATCAACGGAGGGGTAGGGATAGCCTGCCGAAACATTCTGCCTCACGCCCGTTTCCGCGTCCCAGAAGATCACGTTTCCTTTGCTGTCGCCCGAGGCGAGCCATTTCCCGTTATCGCTGAACGCGAGCGACGTGACTTCATGTTCTTGGCCATCCAACACGCGAGATCGCTGGGACTCTAAATCTCGGATCACAATGGATTGCGCTTCTGTCCAGGCAATACGGTTGCCAGAAGGAGGCCATGTTACGCTCTGGGCCTTTGTGCTTGGAGGAGTTTCGAAGTCGATGTCGCCCAAAGTGTCACCATGGATCCGATAGAATCTTACTGTGAATTCACCACGATCTTGCACTGAGACAGCTAGCATGTCGCCTTGAGGGCTTAGGCCAAGGGCCTCAATTTCATCCGCGATGTAGGTTTGCGTCGCGATTGGATACGCCTCAGGTTGGGTGCTCCACTGCACAATCCGTCCCTCGCCCGATGTGAGAAGCTTCTGCTCGTCGGGTGCGAAGACAACCTCGTAGGACCGATGCGAACGCCCTTCATACGGTCCAACTCGCCGGGCGCCTGATTCAATGTTCCAGACCACGAGTCCGCCGCGTCCGCAGGCTGCGGCAAGCAGCTTGCTATTGCGACTGAAAACGGCCTTTCGCCCCTCATAACCGCCACTCTTCAACCGACGAACGAGACGTCCATCGCTCAATCGCCAAAGCAACATTCCTTCGTCGGAAGGCGCGGCCAGATGCTTTCCATCCGGGCTTATCGCGATCGCACCGCCGGCCGCTCGTGTCACCTCTGGAGCGAGGTCTCGAATCTTGATTCCTTTCTTAAAATCCCACAGACGAATAGCTCTATCACGCCCGACGCTCGCAAGCATACCGTCGGGCGCAAAGGCCAAGTCTCGAAGCTCCGATGAATCGTGGGCGTTTGGCAGAAACTTCTCGAGTTTTTGAGTCTCGAGATGATACGTGAAGATGTCACTGCCCACTCCAATGACCAGCCTTGTCCCATCGGGGTGATAGGAGAGACACTCGACTTTGTTGTCCAGTTCTACGACTCGTTCGATGGCTTTCTCTTCCAAGCTGTAGAAACTCAGGGCCCCATAGTACGAATGTGTTGGGCCATGGCCACACGCGAGATGGCTCCCGTCAGGGCTGAGTGCCACGGCGACAGCCGGTGAGCTTGCGATAGATAATGGCTCGGCAAGAGGTAAGAGCGTTTCGGCGTCCAGACGCTGAATCATGGTGCCCCCGTCGAAGGCGATGATAGACTTTCCATCCTGAGCGGATAAGAGCCGTCGCGCACCTCCTAACGGTGCGGTAATGTATTGTCGCAGTTCTCTGGGTTTCGCCGTGAGGCATGTTAAGAGAGCGCGTTGCCCCTCGACCGTGGGTAGGATGCGGTAGGATTCGCTCGCTAGGTGGAGTGCGAGGTCGAGTTCTGACGTCGACTGAATCTGCGCGCTTGCTGCGAGTCGCCGGGCTTGTGTTGCTCTCTGGTTGAACTCTGCGATCTTGGTTTGTTGACGGGCGATGCTTGCTGTCCAGGCAAGTCCGACCGCCAGCATCAACAACAGCAGCACGGCCGTCCGGGCCCAGAATAAGTTTCGAGCCAAGACCTGTTGTTCCAAAGAGAACACCTGCTCGGGAGTTGTTTCACGCACGGACGCTACCACCTGGCGGATCGCCGATCTGAGTTTCTCGTTCTTCAGTGTCTGTTCGGGCTCATCGGCCATCCAGCGAAGATCCGCGAAACCTGGTTCTTCGGCGTAGGCGCGCTGGAGCTTCGGCGATAGCGCGTTCGTCTTTTCTGGATGAAAGCCGCTCCGCTGTTCGTCCCAGTGAATATTCCCGTCGGCAAGAATGATGTGGAGCGTCTTCACGCTGCGGTGCTCCAACCACCAAGCGACCTCTTTGGCCACACCTGCTGAAGCGCTGGATGCGGGGGAGGCTACGAGGATGAGGTGATCCGAATCTGATAGGTTCTCGTGAATCTGAGCCCACAGAGCGTCCGTGAGCGGCAGCCCGGTTTCATCCCGGAAGACTTCCATTGCGCGACGCTGGTTCCATCGTTTGGCGAAGCGCTGCATGGCCCGCTGTACGTTGGCAGCTAATCGGGCGTCGTGCTCCCGATTGTAGGAAATGAAGGCCGCGTACCGCCTAGGCCCATCTTTGTGGGGATCCTCTGAAGAAGATTTGGACGCTGAGGTCATCGAGACTGGATAAACTCAATTTCGCGAACCTTGCCGACAACGGTGTGAGCCCAATGTTTCTCGACATCACTCCGCTTGATCATCGTCACAACTTCGACGACGGCTCGGAAAGCCGCGTCATGAGGTGCTTCCTTGTAAGGAGGTGCGTAGGCCTCTAGCACGACAACGTCGTTTCCGGACCGCGCTGCTTCGATGTCGTTCCATACATCCGGTTCTTTTTCCCCTAAGTGCACATGGGCTGTGCCATCCTTTTTGTCGTCTGCGAACTGACGAATGGTCACAGCGCGAACCCGAAACAAGTGCTCCTTAGGCTTCGAGCTTTCTAGATACCTCTCGGCTTTCTTCGTGAGGTAATGGCCCTCAACTTGTTTGAGCGGGCCATCCGCAGGTTGGAGACAGGTCTCGGTCAGACTGATCAGTGCTTCGAGCTGCTGGAATTTCGCGCCTGTTGTGGGATCATTCCTGCGTCGTGAACGGATACCTTGGCTGTCGAAGGCCTGCGGCACGACTTGCACCCAACGCAGCGCTTCCTGAGGCCTTCCCGCAACGGCCATGGCCGCGGGCAATTCCTTCCATAGCGACCTGAGCTCTTCTGGCTCTTCCTCAAGGTAGGCGAGGGCGAGATCTGGAAGGAGTGAGTCGAGAAGTTTGGCGGCCACTTCTTGGGAGTCGTGTCCCAGTTCGCGTATAAGGCGCAGGCCGATGGAGATTCGATGAATTGGTTTTTCAAGAGTCATGAGAGCCTTGACGGCTCGTCCATGCTCGTTGAAATGGGCCATTCCCTTAACGAGGCCGCGAAGCGCCTCGAGACTATAGCTATCCTCGTGATCCGCAATCCATGATAGCGTCTTCAGATCGGCCTGATGATGAGCGGCCCAGATACGCGCCGTCAGGAATGTGTCAGAATTGCGATCAACCCCCTCCAACGACTCCTGCAAGCCCGCCATGTCACCACGCTCCGCCTGGCGACCAATTAATTCACGAATAATTTGAGGAGAGAACCGATCCCCATATCGCTCGTCAGAGGAAATCGCATTGAGCAACGCGGCGTCGACCTGTCCTAGCCTCGACTGCAAGCAAACCGCTTCTGTAAGCGCCCTGGAACGATACAATCCATCCCTGATCTTCGTCGTAGACTGATAGGCCAGCTCAAATTCGCCGAGCGCCGCTAAGGCGGCGACATATTGCCACGACGGCTTGACCATTGAAGGAGGCAAGAGCCGTCGCGCCTCCGCAGATTGCCCCGCGAGGGCCAGGGATCTACTGATGCTTGCGCGATCTTCGTCGGGCCAGCCCGTCATCTCTGTCAAGGGAATCAAAGTAGCCTTCGGCCACAGCCATGTGCGTTGGCTCTGTGCGAGCCTCATTTTAGCGCGACGTGTTCGCAAGGGGATGCCTGTATCCGCCAAAGCATTGATGGAATTCTGACAGGCCAAAGCCAACTGGTCCGCATCCAACTGGACGAAATCGTCGTGAACCTCCATCCACTCGGCAGCCTTAGCATCCAAAGCCTTTGCCGAGGCGGCCTCGAGTGACTTGACCTTGGACATGAAGGCTTCGTCCCATTCGTCTCGCCGAGATGACCCCTCCGTCATGAGAGCCCAAGCGAGAAGAAAACCCAAATTGTGATCTTCGCCACTCGCGGCCTTCTCGACTAGATTCTTGATCCGAAACGTCGAATAGCTTGACCACGAGTTCGCCTCAACTCTCGCGCTATGCAGAAAAGGGATGCAAACGAGCACCGCGAAAAAAAGATTTCTAGCAATCTGTCTCTCTATAGGCATAACTCAGACGCGAATCTAACAATCCCAAAACGCGAGTCAATGCACGAGTCCCGAGTTGAATCAGATGCCTGTTGAGTCATAAGAATGAATGAGACCGAGGGGGCAGAAGGCGTAGAGGGTGCGAGGAAACCTTGACTCATAATGGATAACACCTGCGAGAGAAGGGAACGCCCCTGAATCAGAGGGCTCGAGAAGAGAGAAGGAAGAACGCAATTGTCGTTCCTGAGTATTTGTAGCCGTTGCAGCTTTTGCGCTTACGAAGGGGGTAGCTAGTCTCAATCGGCGTGTGGAAATGGGTGATAATCATCGTGGAGGTTCTCCAGTCGGTGTTGCGAGAACGTTCAAAGCTGTTGGCTGAGAGTCTTGCGTTGCGATATCAAGTTATGGTGCTGAAGCGCGGTGGCGTGAGGCTAAAAAACAAGGAATCGGATCGACTATTCCCGGTCTTGTATTCTAAGTGCGTCGTCGGATAGGAGGATCTAGTAGAATTCGTTCAGGTTAGGACAGTTACGCAGTGGCAGAAACGAAGATTCGGTCGTTTCTGGGGCTCCAAATCGAAGGCAGGCAAGGTTGGATTACCAACCATTTCAAGATAGCTACATAGGCTGATTAGGCAGATGAGCGAAGCAAATCCGCTGTTGGGAAGGCTGCGGATCATCATGGAACTTGAAGAGCTCGCAATAGAAGTCAGTCGAGCGATAGTGGACAAGCATCGTGTGCGAGTGAGGCGGAATCCTTCACCAAGCTGGAAGGCATTCCTGAAGAATGAGGCGAAAGCAATCGCAGGGATTGATTTCTTCACAGTAGCGACCGTGAACTTCCGTGTCTTATATGTGTTTGTTGTGGTGATGCAGGATCGTCGGAGAGTCACTCACTTCAACGTTACAGAGCATCCAAGTGCTGAGTGGACAGCCCAGCAGATTGTGGAAGCTTTTCCTTGGAAGACAGCGCCGAAGTTTCTATTGCGAGACAACGATGGAATCGATGGGAAGGAGTTCTCCAAACGAGTCGATTGGATCGGAGTTAAGGAAGTCCGGGCAGCGTTTCGGAGTCCGTGGCAGAATCCATATACCGAACGCTTAATCTGTACGATACGTCGTGACTGTCTCAACCATGTGATTGTCCTAGGTGAAGAGCATTTGTGGAGCCTACTGCGGTCCTATTTTGATTACTACCATCGAAGTAGAACTCACTTAAGGCTATCCGGAGATGGTCAGGAATCCAGACAGGTCGATCCACCCGAGAACGGAAGAATCGTGGAGATCCCAAAAGTTGGGGGACTGCATCATCAGTATGTCCGGAAAGCCGCGTGTTCGCGTGACATGGATTTTCAGGAACGACAGCTGTTTCTCACAGCCTTATGTCGTTTTGCGTAGTGTCCCAAAAGTCGAATCGGGAATTAATTGCCTGGGGTTGTCCTGGTGAAAAATGTCGTGACCGTTGATTGGCAACGACCTACGAATCCTTGCTTGAATCCGAAAAGTCGCTGATTCTAGGTCACAGTGAGTGGGATGGTGACAGGGATTTGGGATTGTCTGGGGACGACGTTTGGACTGGTCCGATTAGGGATTCGTTTTGTGCGGGTGCTCTTTCTGAGGCAGACGGAATCAGCTGCGCGAGTCATCGCTCTAGAAAGTCAGTTAGCTGCGAGTCTAAGGCGTTGTGCTTCAGACTCCTTCCGGATTCTTTGGATCGTTCTGGCCTCCTGGTGGGACGATTGGGAAAGGTTTTGCTACGCAATGAAACCAAAGACAGCTATCAGCTGGTGG
This sequence comes from uncultured Verrucomicrobiota bacterium, assembly GCA_913061285.1. GTDB lineage: Bacteria > Verrucomicrobiota > Verrucomicrobiia > Limisphaerales > AAA164-E04 > UBA2970. Next base: position 5,939 of record CAJXVR010000386.1, read on the forward strand.
CGTCGGGGATTTCGTTATTACTGGCATCGAATTTCGCATGGCAAGGCCAGCCGGAAGAATGTGTCGATTGAATTGAGACACCTGATTCGGCGAATGAGTTCGGAGAATCTATTGTGGGTAGCAGCAAAGATCCGAGATGCTTTGGTGAATCTTGGATTGGAACTATTGGATGTCGGAACGATCCGCAAATGCATGAAGGGGCGGACTTCTCCTGAGGACCGTTTAGGAACGTGGAAAGCGTTCCTCCACAACCATCTAAATGAAGCCTGGGGAATGGACTACTGTGTTATTCGAAGCGTTGGCTTCAAGGCCTTGTATGTGTTTGTGATCATCGAGCACGGCAGGCGTAGCATTCGCCATCTGGCAGTGACTGAGAGTCCGAGTGCTGCTTGGGTAATTCAGCAACTTCGAGAGGCTACACCATTTGGAGAATATCCGCGATACCTTCACCGAGATAATGACGGAATCTATGGTAACGAAGTTCCTAATTTCTTGAAGGGACTGATCGAGGATGTCCCTAACTCATTTCAGTCGCCATGGCAAAATCCTTACGTCGAAAGATTCTTTGGAAGTCTACGAAGAGAGCTGCTCGATCACGTCATCGTGTGGAACGCGGGGCACCTGGAAAACCTTTTGACTGAATACGTGGGGTGGTACGAAAACCATAGGTTGCATCAGGGACTCGAGGGATCCGCTCCGAACGAAAATGAAGGGAAAGCTGATTCAGTCAGGGAGGGGAAGATAGTGAGTATTCCAGTTCTAGGTGGCCTGCATCATCGGTACGAGCGACAGGCTGCTTGAAGAGAGTAGGGTTTTGAGAAAGTAAGTGGTCTCACGGTGAATTCTGATAGGAGCAAAGCGACTTGAGATTTGACTGACGTTGGTGGCGAGGATCCAAACTGATAATGGAAGAGCTCTATTCAGGCTGAGATTAGATTTTTCACCAGTACAAGACTATAGCCATTCGAACGTATGCGTCAAAGACGCGTCCCCATAGCCAGGCGCTGGAGATCGAGTAGGATGA
>CAJXVR010000387.1 GCA_913061285.1 uncultured Verrucomicrobiota bacterium
AGATGTAGAGAGGTCTCGTGGGCTCGGAGATGTGTATAAGAGACAGGTATTGAAGTACGATGCGTTGGGTTGTTTCTTCGATGATAGCTTGAAAGGTGAGCGCGGTGTTGGTGCCTGCAAGCGGCACGTCTTCCCAAGTAACGACGAATTTCCGATGTGGCGCGGTGCCAATGGTGCCGTGGGTGATGCGTCCCTGCGACGATGGATCGAGATTGTCCCAATAGGCAGAAATAATGGCATTGGGACCGGCCGCATCGGGGATGGCTTGATTGAGGGCCGTGTCCAGTTCATCTGGAATGAATCCGAGAAGGCCGTTCGAGCTGATGTAGACCTCATCGTGGGCACGAGCATAAAAGGAGAAAAGAAAGGGCAATGGGATCGCGGAACTGACCTCGTTGTTTTCGAGTCGCACTTGAGTTGAGTTCACCGGGGTGATCCAGTTAAAGAAATCGAGTTCCACCCGATAGTTTGCCAGGATGGGAATGCTCTGGGTCCGGCTTACCGAAAAACCATCCGCCGATTCGATTTTCAGTGTCACCGGGAAATTACCCGCCCGATTATAAGTGTGCCTCGGATTGGGGATTCCGTTGCTGCTTTGACCATCGCCAAAATCCCAGGTCCAATTGGCCACGTCCCCAAGCGAACGATCCTCAAACGATACCTGGAGTGGGGGCGCTCCGCCGCTTGGTGTCATGGTGAATCCGGCGATCAGATCAGGGCCAAGCGAGAGGGCTAAATTCAGTCGCCCTTCTGAAACGCAACGCCCACGGAGACCGGGAAGAGGATCGGTCGTTGCAAGAAGACGTTTTACGATTTCGCTTCCGGATGTGTTCGGGAAATGAGCTCGCATGAGAGCAACGGCGCCCGCCACGATGGGACTCGACATCGAAGTGCCACTGGTTGTTTGGTAAGCTTGATCGGAGCTGTGCCAGGTTGAAAGAATGGCATCGCCCGGAGCGGCGAGGTCCACGGATTTGGCCCCGTAGTTCGAGTAGCCGGCGAGTCCGTCGCGATTGGTTGTGGCGGCCACGGAGAGAACGTTGTTCTGAGTGTAGCTGGCAGGGTAAAGCGGGATGACGTCGTTGTTTCGCCGTTCATTGCCGGCGGCTGCGACCACGACCACATCTGCTTGCTGGGCCAGACTGATTGCGCCGTTGAGTGATCCGGAAAACGCGTTGCTTCCCCAGCTGGTGTTGATGACCTTGGCCCCGTTATCAATGGCATAGGTGATGCATTGGATAGCGTCTGAGGTGGCGCCTTCCCCAAATCGATCAAGAAAGCGTAGCGGCATGAGTTGTACGTTCCAAGCGACTCCGGTGGTGCCCAATCCGTTGTTTCCCACAGCGCCGATAATGCCGGCGACGTGCGTCCCGTGGCCGGCGTCGTCACTGGGATCTCCGGTGTCACGGATTGCGTTGATGCCATGAATGTCATCAATAAATCCATTTTGATCGTCATCGATTCGGTTGCCGGGAATCTCGTCTGGATTGCGCCACAGGTTGTCTCGGAGGTCTTCGTGGCTCGTCAGAGCGCCGGTGTCAATGATGGCGACGATGATGGATTCAGCGCTATTTCGAATTAACCAAGCGTCTCTCGCGCTAACGTCGGCGTTTCGAGTGCCTCCGAGCCGGCCGTCGTTGCTCAAATGCCAGAGATGGTTCTCGATGAACGAGGGGTCATTGGGGGATTGGCAGCTGTGAATCAAATAGTCTGGTTCCGCGAGATTGAACAATCCCGAATTGAGGCAACGGGTCAACCCTCGCTGCACTGTGATCCCGTCATCGAGTTGCCAGAGCTGGAGGGGGGCGAGTTGCGGGAAGCGCCGAATGACGCGCGCTCCAAGGTCGCTGGCTAGGTCGGCAATCTCTTCTGGTGTGGCTTCCGGTGTGGGACGAACGAGGAGCCGTCCGCTAACATGAGGGTGAAGTGGTGCGGTTGGTTCGATGCTGGCGAGCAGGTTCGAAACCAGCAGAATGCTCAGCGCATTCGTAAGCACTCGTGTGATCCCAAGGCGGCAAACTGGCCAGTTTAAGCGAACCGGTTCGCGGGTGGAGGCGCCGGAAATAGGGTTGATCTGTCTCTTCGACATCCTTATGTGTGCTTCGATGAATGGTGACCCGTTCTCACTCCTTGACTGTCCCCTTCAAGGCGGAGCGAACGCTTCCCTTGGTCTTGCCCTGAGAGAACGGTATGCCTAAATACGTTCTACTCGGGAAACGCTCGCCCCACCTTAGCCTTTGGATTGGAAGGTCCTTATGGCTTCTACGAACCTGGCTTATCGCCGAGATAAATGGTCGCATGATCCGTGCCAAGAAATCGTTAGGAATTGACTCGCATCTCGTTGCTGCTAAATGGCCCCTTTATTTCCCTTCGAGTGGATAACCTGACTAGTGCGCTGTGGGCGTTTGCGAGGAGCGATCGATGAACGTGTCATAGATCGAATCAATCTGAAACCCATCCACCCCAGCGTTCAGGAGCCGGTGGATGTCTTTCTTTGCTAGGGCCAGATGGTGGTCTGCGGGGTAGCGGAAGGTGTTGATCGCTGGGAATATAAGGGCTCCCGCGTGCTTGAGTCGTTTGATGTCCTGTCCCGAGAGCTGATTTGGGAGACCGAACCAGAATCGTTGCCTCATCATGGATGGAATACTTCCTTGGCGTAGTTGTTTCATTTCTGAATCGGTCGGGGTGAATCGAACGTGTTTCAGATGTTGTCGTGCTTCTGGTGTGCCTGAGAATGAAATCGTGGCGTTCTCCAATCCGACGCTCACAATCATCGAGTCTATGATCGTTAGAAAGGAGGGGGACTCTCGTCCTGCTTTGAGGTCGAGCATGATGCCGAGTCCTTGCTGATGGCATTCCGTGATTGCCTGCTTGAGGGTGAGGATTGTGTCAGTGCTATTGTGGTAGGCGATACTGCTGAGTGCTTCAGCGGTGAGTTCCGAGACGCGCTCGGAGCGTCCGCAGGCCTTTTGCAGCGTTGGATCGTGAAACACTATGGGGATTCCGTCGCGACTTCGGCGAATGTCGAGCTCAACCATATCGTAGCCGCGTGCCGCAGCGAGTCGAAGGGCACTTCGAGAACATTCGGGTGACGCTTCTGTGATCACGCCTCCACGGTGGGCGATCAGCAGTGGCCGGCGGTTCTTGAGCTCTCGTGTGTCGCGAAGATCAAGGAGTGCTTGGGCCTCTGCGGGCAGGACCTGAAGGACGATCGCAAAGACCGTTGTCAATGATCGCAGGAGGAGTCGAGTGGTGAGCATAGGTGGCAGGGAGGCGTTAGGAAAGCTCTCGTGTCATGTATTGACGGAGAAAGCGCTTGCTTTGACGTAAGGCTCCCTTCCGGGATTCGAGATGCTTTTCATAGGGGCGATCTTCGACTTCGATGCACACCGGACCACTGTAGTCTTGTTCGCTCAGGATTGAGAAGAAGTGATTCCAATCGACATTGCCAAGTCCGGGCAATTTGGGAGTGTGATACTGAAGAGGCGTGCCCAAGATGCCGACCTCGTTGAGTCGTTCCTGATCTACGCGGGCGTCTTTGGCATGGATGTGAAAGAGTTTGGAGGCGAATTCGATGAGTGCAGGGCCTTCCTTGATATGCTGCCAAACGAAGTGAGAGGGGTCGTAGTTGAGCCCGAAGTGGTCGCTAGAGATATCGTGAAACATGCGGCGCCAAACTTCGGGGCAATACGCCAGGTTTTTTCCGCTAGGCCATTCATCATTGCTGAAATACATCGGGCAGTTTTCGATGGCAATTTTGACATCGTTCTCTTCGGCAAGTTTCACCAGTGGGCGCCATACTTCGAGGAAACGGGGCCAATTCCCATCGATCGATTTCTGAGGATCCCGGCCGATGAAGGTGTTGACGACGCCAACGCCGAGTTTTGGGGCGGCTAGGATGATTTGACGGATTTGATCGATGGCGACCTGAGCCTCATTCCGATCTGCGGTCAAGGGGTTGGGATAATAACCCAGGCCGCTGATTTCGATGCCGAGTTCCTTGACCTGGGATTTGATCTCGGTTGCCTCCGAGTCCGAAAGCTTTGCAGTATCGATGTGAGTGACGCCGGCGTAGCGACGTTCTGCAGCCCCGACGGGCCAACACATGAGTTCAACGCAGGAGAATCCTTCCTTGGCGGTGAATTCCAAGACCTCAGTGAGTGATAAATCGGGAAAAATAGCACTGACAAACCCAAGTTTCATGGGGAGACGCTAGCAGTCACTGAGGAAAGGCTCAATCTTTCAACGTGGATCTCTTTCGGGTTCTGCGCGAGTCAATTTTGGGAAGGGGCGCTACCTTGTAGTTGATTCTCTCACAATCTATTTGCTAATTCTTAATCTTCAAGTCCTCGGCGGAAGGCTTGATGTTTGCTTTCTACTGTTTCTTATCTCGTTGTATTCTGGACATGAAACTGGTGGCTTTTCCACTGCCTCCAAGTAATTGGATTCGCTCTATCACCCTGGGGATATAGTCGTTCGAAATAAACGATTGGAGGCCATTGTCCATGGCCGTTGCCTTAAAATCGGGGTGGTGTTTTTCTAGTTTCCCTGCGTGGCTGGCGTAGTAGTTCCTGGCAGCATGCGAGCGAATGAGGAGTGATTCGGAAGACCAATTGACTTTGACCGTTCCAGCCTTGACGGCCTCAATGAGAGCCGTGTCTGAGAGCCCTGATGAACCATGTAGGGCAAGGCCGATAGGGCGTCCGCAGAGTTCTGTTGCCAGTGCTTGATGCGATTGGATCGCTTCTGGGTCGACGAAATTCCCTTCTGCCAAACCATGTTGCGTACCGACCCCTGGGGCCCACAGGGCCAGGTGCCCTGGAAACTGAGCTTCGACGGCTCCGAAGATCTCTCGCGTCTCGCTCGTGGGGGTGACTCCTTTGTCCACACCTGCTTCCATTTCTAGCGTGGCTTTTTGATTGGCGCTTTCAGCCGTTCGGCAGAGGCGGGTCATGAGGGTGATGTTCTCCTCATTGCTCAATTCTGATGAGTCTAAGGAAATGCTGGAGGCGAAGACTTGCTGGGGCTGGTCGGCGAAATAGACGGGGATTCCCTGAATCGCAGCCGTCAGGAGGCTCTCTGTTTGCGGCCCCTTGATGTGGTCGGTATGAAAGATCACCGGAGTCTCTTGATATCGTGTGGCATTAGCGAGGACACTCAGTTCAGTGAGGTAGCGTGCCATTCCGAGGATAGGGTCACCAGAGCCGAAGCTATGACCGGTCAATTGCCAAAGGCTGGTTTCTATAATAATCGGTGCTCCTACCCGCTTAGCTGACTCCAAACAATCCAAGACAGCCGCCGGACTGTCTGCGTTCACCGCGAGGATAGCGAATCGTTCGACGGCTGCTTGTTCGTAGAGGAGACGTGCTTGATGGGGGCTTAGCAGCATAGGTGCGAGTGTGTTTGTTTGGTTTCGGAACGGTAACGAAGGTTTCTAGCGCCTTGGTTCAATGCAAACTTTCAGTGCGGCACCAGATTCCATCAGGGGAAAGGCATCGGTGAGTCGGTCGAGGGGGAGGGTGTGAGTGATGATCTTGTCGGCCGGAAAGCGTCCGCTTTGAATCAGGGCTTGTGAGGCTTGAAAATCACTCATTTTTTCCGAGTAAGAACCACTGACAATGATTTCTTTGTAGTGAAGGTGATTGGTGTTGAGGACGGCGGTCGGTGCAGATTTCGGTAGGCCTCCGAAGAACTCAACCCGGCCGCCTTTTCCCGCGATCTCGAGGGCATCGGCTTGAGCATGGGCGTTGCTGCAGGCAACGATGACAACGCTTGGCCCGATTCCGTCGGTGAGGGCTTTTATCTGTTCAATGTGTCCCCCGTCGGGGACGACCTTGATGACGCCGTCGATATCGAAAGATTCGGCCTTATGGAGGCGCTCTTCTAAGGTATCAAGAACCCAAACTTTCTGGGCGCCTTGCAGCCGTGAGACGGCTGCGTGCATCACGCCAATGGGGCCTGCGCCAATGATCGCCACGGTGTCCTTGAGCCCGATGTTGAGTCGACCGTGGGCGTTAATCACGCAGCCCAAGGGTTCGGCGAGTCCCATGTGAGCGGACTCGATCTCGTTCTCGATCTTAAAGAGATGGCCGTTTCTCACACCTTGAGCAGGCACTTTCATCAAAGGGGCAAAGGCACCATCGTAGTGGTAGGACATGGTCGTTCGACTCGTGCAAAGATTGGTGCGTCCCGCTTGGCAGTAGAGGCAGCTCCCGCAGGGAAGCACGATATACATCACCACCCGGTCGCCAACATTGATATTCGCATCGTTCTCTGCGCGGCTTTCGACGACCCGAGCACAGAATTCATGCCCAAGCACGCGGGGAGGGGCTATCTTCTTGTCCCCATGACGAAAGGTTCGAAGATCGGTGCCGCAGACGCAGCAGGCATCGATCTCGAGAAGAACCTCGCCCTGATCTAAGACCGGGTCTGGGACCTGTTCGATCTGGATGTTTTCTTTACCGTGGTAGACTGCAGCATTCATCGTATCGGTGTGTGAGCTTCTAACTCATCCAGTTCTGGGCGGCATTGACGCTCCATTTTTGAGTGATTTTTTTCCCTTGGGTCCAAAAACGAAGACCGTCCTCGCCCGTGATGTCGCCGGTTCCGAATCGGGAATCATTCCAACCTCCAAAGGAGAACGGTTCTCGAGGGACGGGGACACCAATGTTGATACCGATCATGCCGGCGTTGGCGTGCTGTTCGAAATAGCGCGCGGTTGCGCCACTGGTTGTGTAGATCGAAGCGGCGTTTCCGTAGGGATTGGCGTTCTCGATGGCCAGTGCTTCCTCAAGGGTATCGACCCGGAGAACGGTGAGTACGGGGCCAAAGATCTCATCGCAGGCGCAATCGGAAGTGGGAGAGCTGTCTCTTATACACATCTCCGAGCCCACGAGACCTCTCTACAT
>CAJXVR010000388.1 GCA_913061285.1 uncultured Verrucomicrobiota bacterium
AAATTCTTCTTCGTTGCCACCGAACGTCCACTCACGCTCGTGCCCAGCAATAGCGGTGACGCCGTCTCGATCGCATGTTTGGGAGAACGATCAACGAGTTCTAGAAACTCGCCAATCGCAAAAAGCCGCGAATTTGAGACTCCAAATTGTCCAACCGCCCACACTTCGTAGAGTCCAGCATCAACACCTTCGGGAATCTGAAGCAGGAATTCGTTGGCGATCACTTGTCCCTCGGCATTCTTGGCTGGCGTCGCTTTAAGTCTAGAATCAGAAAATTTCAATGCCACGGCAGCGCCGAGATCTGCCCCAGCGACAGACACCGTTACGGACGATCCCGTCTGGCCGCCGGGAGGAAATATCGACCACAATCTGGGCTGCGGCAACTGGGCCTGAAGTGTTGTCAGACAAACCACGAAGATCCAATGACATCCGTAATGAAGGATCCGAGAAATCAATTTCATTGTTCAGCGGGGAACGTTCCAGACTAGGCGATAAGGTCATGAACGACGTGTCCATGCACATCGGTGAGACGGCGATCAATCCCGTTGTGTCGAAAAGTGAGACGCTCATGATCGATCCCCATTTGATGAAGAATCGTGGCATGAAGATCGTAGACGAGAGTTGGGTTCTGCCGATCCTCGGGGCGAAAGCCCCAAACATCACTATTGCCCACGGTTGCTCCCCCCTTGATGCCACCGCCACAAAGCCAATTGGTAAAACAGAAGGGGTTATGATCTCTGCCTTTGCCCCCCTGAGCGCAAGGCATTCGGCCAAACTCTGTTGTCCATAAAATGATCGTGTCTTCCAGCATCCCCCGTTGGGCTAAATCTTTGATAAGAGCAGCCGCGCCATTGGCCATACCGAGGGCAAGGGGGCCATGATCACGTTGGATATCCTCGTGGGAATCCCAATTGCGCCGCGGAAAACCATTGTCATTGCCGGACCAAATCTGAACGAATCTCACACCCCGTTCGAGCAAACGACGAGCGACCAAACATTTCCGCGAGAAATAATCCGTTTCTTCAATCGGATTGATCTGCGTGTCGAAGGTCTGTATGCCGTGATCGAGCTGATAAAGCTTGAGAATATGATCCGGTTCACGCGAGATATCCAACGCTTCGGGGGCACTCAGCTGCATTTTTGCTGCCAATTCATAGGATCGAATCCGTGCCTCAAGACGACCATCAACTCGATTGGAGGCATGCTTCTCATTCAGCCGTCTCAAAACGGCTAGTCCTTCGGCATCTCCAGCTTTGGTAATGTAGTCATTCGCCGAGGCATTGAGATCGGCAATGGGGTTTTCACGCCCCGGGAATATGGTGGTCCCTTGATGCTCTGCCGGGAGAAAGGCAGCACTCCAATTTTTGGGACCATTCGAGGCAAAGCCCCGGTGATCCGGAAGCACAACAAAAGTCGGAAGATTGTCGTTCATACTTCCCAAGGCATAACTCACCCACGCCCCCATTCCAGGAAACCCAGGAAGCTGAAACCCCGTCGATTGGAGATAGGTCGCCTGACTATGAACGCCCGTCTTCCCAACCAGATTATGAACAAACGCCATTTGATCTACACAGTCCCCCAATGGGGCAACGATTTCGCTCAGATGCTTGCCACATTGCCCATATGGTTGAAAGGACCAAGGAGGAGCAAAGGTCGCTCCCGGACTACTTTGGAACAACTCAATCGTCTCGCCCGGATCCCAATCCTCACCGTTTCTCCGAAAGAGTTCTGGTTTGTAGTCAAAGGTATCGACGTGGCTTGCGGCCCCGCCCATAAAGAGCTGAATCACCCGCTTTGCCTTGGGCTTGTGCCTGAGGGCTTTCTGTAGTTGATCTTCAGAAGCGGCCAATCCGAGTGCTCTGTCTTGACCAAGCAGATAACTCAGCGCTAAGCCGCCAAAGCCCCCCCCTGTCTTCCACAGAAACTCCCGACGACTTAGATCACCACCCACGTTTTGATCAATACGATTCATTTTCGAGATTTCCGGTTCTAATCAACGAACACAAACTCATTCAGATTAAGCATGATCCGACAAGCATTCGCATTGCCGTGCCGCTTCGCATAGCTTACCAACATGTCTAGCTCATCGGCTTCTATGGTTCGCCCGGCCAGGCGATTAAAGAGACGAGCGATCCCCTCCCTCTTCGCTTCCTCACCCTCTCCGATCGCTCCCCCCATTCGTTCAGCCATCGACGTCATGAATCGATTATTCATCAGCGACAGAGCCTGCAAGGGCGTGAGCGTTTCTGATCGTTTATCAACCATCATCGAAGGGTCAGCACAGTCCAAGGTGGTCATGAAGGGCTGTTGCTGAGAACGGACCAGGAACCGATAGATGGAGCGGCGATGCGAGCGAGGATCCAATGGATCGTGAAGATGGTATTGGTAGTGTGGGGAATGCTCAGGCTTTTCGATCACGAAATCCTGAAAGGACGGCCCATACATTTCCAGATTCATGCTTCCTGCCAATAGCAAGACAGAATCACGGATCGACTCTGCATCTAGTCGGCGACGGTTCATTCTCCATAGAAATCGGTTTCCTCCATCAAGCTTGAACGCGACATCACGGCTTGCCGAGGATTGACGATAGGTGGCACTCGTTAAGATCAGGCGGTGCATTGATTTTAGCGACTGCCCCCCATCACGGAACTGTAACGCTAGCCAGTCCAACAGATCCGGATGCGTTGGACGCTGCCCCATCCGTCCAAAATCATTCGGAGAATCAACGATCCCTCGACCAAAATGATGCTGCCAGAGCCGGTTAACAATGGAGCGCCAAGTCAACGGATTTGCTTGATCCAAAATCCATCGCGCAAGAGCGATTCGACGCTCACTTTCATGATGTCCTTCATTAAGCCTAAAATAGGCCTCTCCCTCGTCGTAGATACTTACCGCGCCAGGCCTGACGAGCTCTCCGAGGTTCGTTATATCCCCTCGATGAAGCACTCGAACCTCACGCGGCTTTCCTCCCTCGTGTCCCGTCCCTCGAAAGGCGCCGTTCCCCGTGTGTATCCGTCCCACGTAGAGCTTCATGGGCGCGGGCAATTCTCTCTGCTGCCCCCGCAAGGTGCCCAGAGCTTCAAGCGTGGTGGCTAGTTCCTCCCGAACATCCGAAGGCACCTGTGTTTCAAGAACTCGCTCACGATCAGATCGCAGCGCCACCAATCGACGCTCTCGTTCTTCCGTTTGCCGTTTCACGCCAGGATAAACGCCATCAACAAGATTTTTAGTCGACCAGCGATCCCCACTCTCGATCGAATCCAATGCACTCACTGATGTGGCTTGAGCCACATTTTCCCCTTGCTCATCGAGAACCCTCACTTCAGCAAGCGCAAAAATATAGTCATTGCTTCGAGGCGCCAGTTTCGTGGCCGTGATGCGAACGAAGCGAAGTGGTTTTCCATTCAACAAGACCCGTTGACGGTTGTTGAGTGGATTCGTCACATCTTCATCGGTGTAATTAGCCACCGTCACCGCTCCAGACTCGAAGGTCTCGTCAGCAGAAATCTCAATCCGGTATCTCACCGGGAACCCGAAGCCGGCACCGATCCCATTGTAGTCATCATGTGCTGGCATGTATTCGATTCGCTCGGCAACACGTACGCTTCCAAGATCGACCTGCACCCACTTCTCAACCTCGGATCGCGACTCTATGCCGCTGTGATACCCAAAGGACGGATGTTGTTCACTTGGTTTCTCGTAATCGCGGATCTGTTTCTCAAGCGACGCAAGAGCCTCCCCTCCCGCTTTCTTCACGGCCGATTGCAACTCGGCGCTTCGGGATTCGAGCGCTTTAATCTCCTCCCGCAGGCGGCTTCGTTCTTCTCGGATCTGGGGATCCACATCAAAACTCGCTTCAGAGCGATCCAGGGCAGCAAAGATCGATTGCAAGCCGTAGTAGTCTTCCATACTTACGGGATCAAATTTGTGATCGTGACAACGAGCACATTGAACCGTCAGGCTCGCAAAGGTATTCATCGTAGCGGTCACCATATCGTCTCGATCGAGATTACGAGCAACCCGACCGTCGATTTTCGTTTCAGGCACCTCAGCGTGCCCAATAAAATCCCATGGTCCGGCCGAGATAAAACCAGTGGCAGCTAAGCCATCAAGGGTTTCCGGATAAAGAGCATCTCCCGCAAGTTGTTCCTCAACAAAGCGGGAATAGGGACGGTCGTCATTGAGTGCTCGAATCACATAGTCGCGATAGGGCCATGCGTTTGGCCGGGGCTTGTCTTTGTCGTAGCCATGGGTTTCGCCAAAGTGAACCAGATCCAGCCAGTGCCGAGCCCAGCGCTCACCATACTGCGGGGACGCCAAGAGTTCCTCAACGAGACCTTCGTAGGCTCTCGGATCAGGATCCGACAAGAATCGCTCAATTCGATCCGGAGACGGCGGAAGCCCAAGCAAATCAAAGTACACGCGCCGGATTAAAACCGCTCGCGATGCGGGCTTAGACGGTTCAAGCCCATTCTCGACCAGTCGTCGCAAGATAAAGGCATCAATCGGAGTCCGCCCCCATTCCCCCCCTTCGGTTTCCAGAAACGGAACCTCCGGCTTCGAGAGCGGCGCCAGGGACCAGAACTTAGGTGCCGCTTTTTCCAGATCCTCAGCAAGCTCATCCGGCCAAACAGCCCCTGCATCGATCCATCGGGCAATCGATTGAATCTGCCCTTCAGATAGTGCCTCTCCTTTGGGCGGCATGCGCTCATCAAGATCTCGCGTCTGGATTCGATGAAAGATTCGGCTCCTCCCACTATTTCCCGCACTCCAGAGCGCCCCCGAATCGCCTCCCTTCAAGGCGTGGGCTCTGGCATCAAGTCTCAGCCCCCCTTTTTGCTGCTCGCTCCCATGGCATTGAAGACAACGATCGACAAGAATCGGAAGGACCTCGTCAACAAAGAGGCTCCCCTTTTCTTTCTCAATAGCCGCTTTCTCAATGGCCGCTTGTGCTTGGGGACCGAATCGTCCCACACCTAGAAGAGAGGCTCCCAAAAGGATGCAACAACTTGCTCGTCCGAAACTGCTCCAATTCGCATTCATCGACTCATCTTCTCGCACTGATTCTTCCGAGACACCTCACACCAATAAACACATCGATGTCCATTCATTGAGATCCCCGAAATTGTGCCAAGTGGACCCAGCAAGTCAATTCATCCGTCTCGCTCATTCCCACGTTGCTGATCGAGCAATTTGGCAGATCTTGTAGCATTGACCCGTGCCGTGCCAAAACTTAGAGTGAACGAATCCAAGCATTCCTTGCAGAGACTCTATGAACCGTATTCTCTCCTTTTGTCCGCTTCTCCTTAGCTTAGTCATACCTCTACAAGGTGCAAGCGGCGACCAAGATAGGGCTCCCGCTCAGGGAATCGAACCACAGCACATCCAAGTCGAGCTCTACGAGAACCTTGATTCAGCAACGCCGTTTGACCTCAGCAAGTCTCAGCATACCCTGAGCTATCTCGAGCCGGCCTTTGGATTCGTAACCATCCCTAAGAAGTTCTCAAAGAATGCACTCCCCTTGGATCGTAGCAGTCCGTTCGCACTTCGCGCCACCCACGAAAAGACCTTGGCCCCAGCTCGTTATCAAATTCGACTCCGCGCCAAAGGCCGTGCCCAGCTCACGATCACCGAAGGGCAGCAAGCGATCACGCTCCAAACCAGGCCCCAACGGCCAAACAAGTCATCCCATGACGCCTTGCCTCCCGAACCCTATCAAGATCCGACGCTTCCTGAGCTGATGCCCGCGTCTGTGCCCCATCAAGAGATCGAGCTTCAATTCTATTCCGAAGGAACCCCCGTCCGCTTCGAACTCACGGCTCTCATCGGCGGCAAGGGGCTGGTTCCGGACCCAGCCGAGCTCAGTGTCAGTATCGCGAAGATCGGAGAACTGCCCCATCTATTGAGCTCGAGCGTCGAGATTCCGCTTAGCCCTTCCCATTGGCGGCACTACCGCAGCGAACGCCTGTTCGCTCACCAGCAAGAAAACGATGCACGACGCAAGCTTGCGTCCCAGGAAGTGACCCAGGCATGGAATCACTATCACGAGTCCATCAAACTATGGGCTAAAGAAACCCTCCCTCCTCAACCGATCCCTGACAAGGGTAACACTGGGGACACAGGCAACCCAATTGACGCGTTCGTCAGGGCACGTCTCCACGAGCAAGAACGCCAGCCGCAAGCAGCGATATCAGACACCGCTTTTCTCCGTCGTCTCGCCCTCGATCTCGTTGGACGGCTCCCCAGCGAAGCAGAAATTGAATCATTTCTAGAACAGCCGGCAGCCGAACGGCGAAGCCACGCCATCGACCGCTACTTGGCCATGCCTGGCTGGGCCGATCATTGGGTTAGTTATTGGCAAGATGTCCTGGCCGAAAACCCTGGCATCCTCAAACCAGATCTCAACAACTCCGGTCCCTTCCGATGGTGGCTTCAACAGTCCTTCGAGGACAACATTCCCATGGATCGATTCGCCGCAGAGCTCATTCAAATGCAAGGCAGTCGACACCAAGGCGCCCCGGCAGCCTTTGCAATCGCTACTCTCAACGATGCCCCAATGGCGGCCAAGGCGGACATCCTTCTGCAGGCCTTCCAAGCCGAGAAACTGTCCTGCGCCCGGTGCCACGACGCTCCAGAACACCGTCACAAGCAGAGTGACACCTTTAGTCTCGCAGCCATGCTTAAAGGAAAGCCAGTCACCCTCCCAGCCTCCAGCACGGTGCCTCTCGTAGAAGGGTTTAGGAAGCCACGCGTCGACGTCAGTCTTGAAGCTGGCCAAGCCATTCATCCCGCTTGGCCCTTCAACGGCTTATCCCCTCGTCACTACATCATGGAT
>CAJXVR010000389.1 GCA_913061285.1 uncultured Verrucomicrobiota bacterium
GATCTACACTAGATCGCTCGTCGGCAGCGTCAGATGTGTATAAGAGACAGCAGCCCAACACCCCAGTCCCTGACGGCGTCGATTGGGATTTTTACTTAGGCCCAGCGCCCATGGTTCCATTCAACAGAAATCGCTTTGTCGGGATCTATCGCTGGTACTTGGACTACTGCAATGGGATCATTACCGACTACGGAGCCCACCGTCTCGACAGCATGCATCAAGTCATGGGAGAAGACGCCCCCCGATCCATTTCCGCCGTGGCACATCAACACCTCCTAGAGGATGGAACCGACGTTCCCGATGTGCTCCATGTCACCTACGAATACCCCAGCTTCATTTGCACCTACGAAGCCCTTCGAATCAACAGTTTCGGCCCCGGAGGCTTTTCAAAGGATCAGAAATACTACAAATCCCGCGGATGGAGCGATCGTCCAAACGGCTTGGCATTTCATGGCACAAAGGGAACGATGTTTGCAGATCGCATTGGATTTGAAATCTTTCCGGAAGGAAATAAGACAGAGGCTAGGTCAATGCAAGTTGGCGACTCCACAGCCGCCCATGCTCGAAACTTTGTCGATTGCATGCGTTCAGGGAAAGCCACGAACGCAACGATAGAAATGGGACACGCCGCTTCAAACGCCTGTATGCTTGGTAATATCGCATGGCAGTACGGAGCGAAACTCGAGTGGGATCCGGCGAAGGAAACTATCACCAATCACCCAAACGCAAATCATCTGCTGGGACGAGAAGCCCGCAAACCATGGGATCTAATATGAGCTCTCCTCAAATGCGCCTTTCTCGCCGCTCCATGATGAAACACCTGGCTCTAGGGGCCACATCTCTCAGCCTGTCCCCGCGAGCGCTGTCACAGTCACGGCCCAGACCGAAACGAATGGGCGTCGTTGTCACGTCTTACATGATGCGCCGTCGTCAACGAAAGCAAGTGAGCCAGGAATACCCGCCCTTTAGAAGCGCTCTAGAACTCATCGAGCATTGCCACCAGGCATTCAACGCCGGAGGAGTTCAAACAGGCATTCGAGGATGGAACAAGGAACTGGCGGCCAAAATACGCGCTAAATGCGAAGGCCACGGAATGTACATTGAAGGGCAGATTAGTCTACCGAAGAACGAAGCCGATACCGAGCGATTCGAATCCGAGATCATTACCGCAAAGACCGCCGGTGCAACCATTCACCGAGCAGCCCTTGGAGGGAGACGCTACGAACAGTTCGATCGTCTAGAGGAATTCGAATCAGCCCGAGACCGGGCCTGGACTCGCCTTCGACTTGCCGAGCCGATTGCGGCCAAACACAAGATCAAGATAGGCATAGAAAATCACAAGGATTGGCGAATCCCTGATATGCTTGCATTCATGGAAGGACTGAGTAGTGAGTATATCGGCACCTGCATCGACACAGGAAACAGCGTCGCCCTCTTGGAAGAACCGAACGAGACTGTGACCGCCTTTTCCAAGTATGCTGTCACAACGCATATCAAAGACATGGGAGTAAAAGAGTACGAGCATGGTTTTCTACTATCGGAAGTCCCCATTGGAAAAGGCTTTCTCGACATGGCACACCTCTTCGATCTCTGCGAGCGAGCAAATCCAGGGATACAATTTAGCGTTGAGATGATCACGCGTGACCCACTAGAAATCCCTTGTTTCACTGATAAGTATTGGGCGACCCTTGGGGAAATTAACGGGCATCGACTCGCCTCAACACTCGCCCTCGTAAAGAGCCATCAAACAGACGATCCGCTCCCCAAAGTCAGAGGGCTTACTCACGATGCGAAACTCGCCTACGAAGAAACGAACATTGCCGAATGTCTTCGCTACGCCGAAACCCATTTGGGACTAAAAGGATGAAACGCTCCAGCGACTGTCAATTCATGAAATCTCTTTTCATTTCTCTTCTAGGCACATTCTCTGCCCTTGCTCAACCCCTTAAAGCGGTTCTCACTCCCGCACAGTACGAAAAAGCACTCTACGCCCTCGAACAACCAGGCAACCCAAAGAATGGGGAGGCCCTTTTCAACGACAAGACTCGAGTGGGATGCACTCACTGCCACCAAATCTCCGGCCGAGAGATTCACAAACCAGCTCCCAACCTCTTCGGCATTGGTGATAAGTTCACGCGAGCAGAACTGATTCGAGCCATTGAGAAACCCAGCGCCTTCATTCTTCCCGGATTCGAGACAACTCTGCTTACATTGAAGAATGGCGATGCAATAACCGGAGTTCTGCGATCCGTTTCCACCAAGTCAGGGCTTTCCATCACAGATGCAGGGAGCAAAACCCACAAGGTAAAACCTGAGGAACTAGCACAGCGTGAAACCCTGAATCTCTCGCTAATGCCAGAAGGCCTCACGGCCGGACTCAATCGGGAGGAATATCGAGATCTGATTACATTTCTCATGGAGCAGAAAACAAGCGGCACATCAGGACTCGCAGGAACGGAGATACCGGCCAATATCGTGATTCTCGAAACCCCGGTCACACTCACCCCCTTTCACAGTGATTCGATCGAGTTCGTCGCCCCCGTCTTCGCCATTCTCCTTCCCGGGACTGAGAACGAATTCCTTGTCGTCGAACATCAAGCAGGGAAAATCTGGCGTTTGGTAAAAACAGATTCAAGCGAGGAGAAGGTTCTATTCCTCGATATCAGTGCCGAACGGAACCTTAGCGCCGACAGCCTTGTCGGACTTGCCTTCCACCCGAACTTTCTCTCCAATCGCCGTTACTTCATCAAATACAATGCCAAAGAAAACGATCAGCTCAAAACCTTCGTAGAGGAACGACTCGCAGACGAAAGCCGGCGAAGAGATTCAGGAAGACGGCGCCAGCGACTCCTTGAGGTCGATCAACCCGCAGGCAATCACAATGGTGGTCATCTTCGCTTCGGACCCGATCAATTTCTTTACACGGCATTCGGCGATGGCGGACCGCAAAAAGACCCGAATGGGCATTCTCAAAACCTGAGCCGATTCCTTGGAGCCATGTTGCGCATCGACGTGGACAAACGTTCTCCCGGCCTTCCCTATGCCATTCCGAATGATAACCCCTTTCTCGCCGCGAGCCAACGAGATCCAAGAATCTTACCTGAAATATGGGCCTACGGATTTCGTGAACCGTGGCAATTCTCGTTTGACCGAGAAACGGGAGACCTTTGGCTGGGTGACGTCGGGCAGGTTACCTATGAAGAAGTGAGTATCGTCAGAAAGGGAGAGAACCACGGATGGAATGTGTACGAAGGGTTCCACAATTTCTCCAATGAGTTTCGGCGTCGCACCGAAAAATATACGCCCCCAGTATTCGCGTATTCCCGTAAATTGGGCACCTCGATCACCGGAGGTCAGGTCTATCGGGGAGACAAGTCCTCGCCCCTCTATGGCTATTACATTTGCGGCGACCATGAATCGCGTCGACTCTTCGCGCTGAAGCAGCACGAACGAACACTCACACAAGCCTATGAACTAGGATTCTCCCCTCAACGAATCAGTGCCTTTGCGGCAGACGCTCGTGGGGAATTGTATCTCCTTGGCTACCAGGGGACGCTCTTTCACCTAGATCTACCTTCCATTGAACTTTCTCCCAGAGATTCAAGATAGCGCACACTGCTTTTTCAGTGATTTGATTCGTTGGCACTCTTGAAACCCGAGCGAGGCTCCTTCCCATACAAGTGCCGCACGAAAAAGTCCTGACGCTTTCGAATCAAGAATGGAACACTATCTCCGACGCCATGACCTCCGCCAGGAATCATCATGAAATCGAATTCCGCCTCAGCCTTAACCAAGGCATCCACGAGTTGGAGCGTTGAGGCGGGATCCACGTTCCGGTCGAGTTCTCCCACGGTGAGGAGGAGATTACCTTTCAGCCTCGATGCGTGGGTCGTATTCGAATTATCTTCATAGTGGGGCCCAACAGGCCACCCCATCCAAAGTTCATTCCACCAAATCTTATCCATCCGGTTGTCATGACAGCCGCAATCAGCGACGCCCACCTTGTAGAATTCAGGAAAGTGCAACAAGGCACTGACCGTGTTTTGCCCTCCCGCTGACCCCCCATAGATGCCCACGCGACCCAAATCCATCGACGGATCGGAGCCTGCAGCGGCCTTCATCCAGAGAATCCTATCAGGAAACCCGGCATCCTTCAGATTCTGCCAGCAGACATCGTGAAAACGCTTCGACCGATTCGACGTTCCCATTCCGTCGATCCGCACCACGATAAACCCAAGCTCCGCCATCGCCTGGGACGAACGATAAGCGCGAAAGTCCTTCGGCACGTGCGACCCATGGGGGCCCGCGTAAATATGTTCAATGACGGGATAGTTTCGACTAGGCTCATGATTCGAAGGACGGTAGATCACGCCATAGATTTCAGTCGTCCCGTCTCTCCCCTTGGCCACAAATCGTTCTGGCGTTCGCCAACCTGCTTCCTTAAGCCCACGAAGATCAGCCTCCTCCAGCGTCAGAACTAATTCACCGTTGTTCCCCCTCCGAAGCTCGGTCACCGGTCCCCGATCCACTCGGGAGTGAGTCGCAATCAAATAGGATCGATCCGGAGAATAATGCAGTGTGTGCGTGCCTTCGGATTCAGTCAAAACCGTCAGACCAGAGCCATCAAAATTGACTCGGCAGGCGTGTAAGTAATAAGGGTCTTGCGACGGAAGGATTCCACCAGCCCGAAACCAAATTTGCCGACGGGCCACATCCACATGATCCACGTGTCTTACCACCCATTCGCCCTGAGTCACCTGATTTCGAACCTTCCCAGTGCCCTGGTCATAGAGATAGAGATGATTCCAACCATCCCTTTCCGACATCCAAATCAATTCGTTGGACTCCTCAACAAAAAATCGAAACTGCTTATACGCATAATCGATGAAGGTAGGACTCCGCTCATCAACAATGGCGGTAACGTCCCCAGTGAACCCATCCACCCGGAGCACACGAAGCACTTGGTGCCCTCGTTGATTATAGACGAAGTTGAATGCTTGAGAATCCTCCTGCCAATGGTAACCACGGAGATGAAACGGATTCTTGAAGAGCGTATCGGCGACGGGAATCTTTGACAGGGAGCTTACTTCAAACAACTGTGGTTTATCGATAGCAACCCGGTCTCCCGGTTTGAGATAGTTCATACTATGAAGCTTGGGCTGCAGTTGATCATCAGGGGTAGACTCAACCATCTGAACCGTATGCTCTTGGGCAGCCAATCGCCTAACGACAACAAAACGGCTCGAATTCGGGGCCCAATAGACCTGATTGAGATACGAGTCCATTTCATTCCCCTCAAAGGACATTTGATGCCATTCCCCACTCTCGACCGCCTTTAGCCACACATTGTGGTTCCGAACTTCAACCTGCCACTCGTGATCAGGAGATTCGCTCTTAGGCCGATTTGAGCCTTGGCCTTGACCACGCCGATTCCTACGAGGCGAATTCTCGTCGTCAACCTCATCTCCCAGGCGCCAAGCTTGGTCCACGTCAGGACGCTCGACTCTTCTATTTCGACATCGAAATCCGAGGAGATTTCCTGTCGCGTCGAACTCCAGCGAACGCACAGGAAGATTTGTCGCCGAGAACGGCGCTTCAAACAGACGGCTCAAAGTGGCCGCCATTTCTTGATGATCAAAAGCAAGCCCTCGACTCCCCTCCTTAGCGTTCACCAAGACAAACTCGAATACGTCCCGAGCCACCTCGACCCGATACCAAGCCAGAGGAGCCCCCTCCACCCATACCGGATCGATCTTAGCGCGAAAAACCAAATCCCGGTAGCGCTCTCTCAGTCCATTCGCCCGCTCATAATCTTGTGGTGTTCCCTGCGCAAAAAGTCTGAGGGGTTCAAGGGAAAGAAGAAGCAATAGCGTCAGAAGGACGATTGCGCGTCGACTCGGGTTATTCTGGCGAAGGCCTTTTCTCATAATCAAGGTCCCCAAGGATGCAGTTGAAACAAGGGATGACAAGAACCGGATCCTAAGAAGAAATAGAGCACAGGGTTGTCAGCGGATTCATTGAGTGTCTAGAGTAGCTGATCACAAGGTAAAAAATGCCTGAATTACTGCACAATAAACCGAATTTCTCACTCGCGGACGCAACAAGAATCGCAGCCGACCAGTATGGCAAGAGCGGGGACGTCACAGAGCTCGCGAGTGAGCGCGACCAGAACTTTCTCGTCCGTCACAGTCAAGAAACCGCCTGGGTATTAAAAATCGCCAATGCGGACACGCCTGAAGCGTCAATCGACCTCCAAGAGGCCATGACAGCCCATTTGAATTCGAAATTCGAGGCTCTTGCCTTTCCCTGTTGTCTCCCCCGTTTGAATTCGAATGAACGACTCCGAATTCCCTCGTCAACAGGATCGGAGCATACTTGCCGACTTGTGCCGTTCAAAGAGGGCATCGTTTGGGCGGAGTATTCTCCGCATGGTCCGAACCTTTGGAAACGACTCGGCAGTCTCATCGGTAGCATGACTCGAGGACTTCAGGATTTCACTCATCCCGGGGCCCATCGAAACCTGCAATGGGATCTCCAAAGATGCCATGCGGTTGTAGACAAGGGGCTAAGCAAGGTTGCCAACGAGACGGATCGATCACTGATTCGCAAGGTATCGACGAACTACCACGAGATCATCCAGCCCATCCATCAGGAACTGCGGCAAAGCGTCCTCCACGGCGATGCGAACGACTACAATATCGTCATCAATCCCAATATCGGGGGCCATCAGATTGACCTCTCACTTATAGACCTGTCTCTTATACACATCTCCGAGCCCACGAGACCTCTCTACATC
>CAJXVR010000390.1 GCA_913061285.1 uncultured Verrucomicrobiota bacterium
TACGAGATGTAGAGAGGTCTCGTGGGCTCGGAGATGTGTATAAGAGACAGCGAATTGGGTCATGCGCGCCGAAGTCTCGAGTTTGGAATCGAGATGGACGCCTCCAAGGAAGGGGGTGAGGAACCGCTGTCGCATCGCCGCTGAGAAACCAATCGAGTTTAGAAACTCATCCGAACTTCTTTCTGCGCCTTGATACGCTTTGTCGAATTGGCCCGTGCAACATTGCTTTCGCAGTCGCAAGATTCTTAATTTGTCTGCGAAGCTTCCTATGGGACCAAAAATGCTTTTGAGTGCCTCCCACGGGTGGTGCCTTGGATCAGCAATGAGGTGTTGTCGCCCCTGATATTGGACCGCCGCGCCGGCGAAGAATGGTCGAAGATCCAATTCGTGGTATCTGAATGATTGCTGTGCTTCTGGGTAGGCGGCTAGGAGGACCTGAAATCCTCGATCCAGCTGAAATCCATCAACACGATCGGTTTGAACCCGTCCGCCAATCGATCTTGCCTTCTCGAAGATCTGATAATCCACACCGTGCTCTTCAAGGATGCTAGCGCAGTTGAGTCCTGCTAGTCCTGCTCCGATTATAATGACTGGTTCCCGTATCATGCCACTGATGGGCAGTCACACTGCCACGTAGCGATCCTTCCTTGTGGAGAGCGGTTTGGCAAATTTTCAGCGATAAAATCTGATTGAATCCGACTCGGTCACCGGCGGTAGGGATGCTTCTCGGCAGTACGCCGATCAAGAATCTAATTCTTCTTCTCGGATCCGGTGGGACCGGACGCACGAGACTGAGGCGCGGTCTTGGGATTTATACGTCAACTCTTATCCATGGCCTTAATGGCGAAGGCTTCCTCAGGGGCCATGACCAGTCGTTTTCTTCCATACGCGGCAAAGTAGATTAGTCCAAGGGCGAACCAAATGGCTGCGCCGACGACAACTTTCCGGTAAACGGGATCGATCACGAAAAGCGCGACCAAGGTGAGGGCTGAAATGAGTAAGGCGAAGACGGCTCCGCTCATGCCTAAAGGACTACGATAGGGGCGTTCAATATGAGGGAATTGAAGGCGCAGAAGAATAAACGAGAGCATTTGGAGCATGTAGGCGATGACGGCTCCAAAGACAGCCATGTTTAAGAGAGCGGCGCCGACCGGACTTTCACTCCCTGAAAAATGGATTACGAGGGCTACGATAAAGCCCAATCCGCCACCAGCAATGAGCGCGACATGTGGTGTTTGACGGGATCCGTGGGTTGTCGACAGAAAGCGAGGAAAGTAGCCCGCTCGCGAGAGCGAGTAAATTTGCCGGCCATAGGCATAAATGATGGTATGAAAACTAGCAACGAGGCCAGCAACAGCGATTAACGCGAGCGCTCGTGCTCCCATGCCGGCTCCAAAGATCGTCTTAAAGCCATCGAAGAGTGGCTCGTCAGAGGTACTCAGTTCGAGCGCTCCCGGTGCGATTCCAGCGTTCAAAAACAACGTTAAGAAGGCACAGGCAACGAGCGTGAGAAGGCCCAAGAGAATCCCCTTCGGCATGTCTTTCTGGGGGGAATGGGATTCCTCGGCAGCGAGAGGGAGTTGCTCAATGGCGAGATAGAACCAGATCGCAAATGGGAGTGCCGCGAGTACGCCTTTCCATCCGAAGGGAAGCCACGTGGTGCCTCCCTCTGCGGCGGGAATGTTAAGGGCGTTGGCTCTTAGATCGACGTGGCTCAGAGCTCCAATGTAGAAGACGACAAGGATTAGTAGGGCGAGGATTGTAATCGCCACTGAAAAGCGAAAGGAGATTTCGACGCCGAGAATATTGAGCCCAATGAACAGGGCGTAGGCGACTAGCCACCAGAAGGGTGCCCAACTGTCAGGTGTCCCGAAAATGGCTCCAAGATAGCCTCCGATCCCAACGACAATGACAGCGGGGGTTAGGATGTACTCCATGTTCTCCGCGAGGCCGGTGATGTATCCTCCCCAAGGCCCCATGGAGGAACGAGCGAAGGAGTAGGCGCCTCCAGTGTGAGGTAAGGCCGCCGTCATTTCAGCGATGCTGAAGCAGAGTCCGGCATACATAAGGGTGATGATGACCGTAGCGATAAAAAGCCCTCCAAAACCTCCAGAGGCGAGACCAAAGTTCCATCCGAAAAAATCACCCGAGATCACTGCTCCGACACCGAGCGCCCAAAGGTGAAAGACCCGAGCGAATTTTCTTAGTTTGCGCTTTTCAAAATAGTCCTTGTCAACGTTTTCGTAGACGACGCTTCCGTGTTGCTTGTTGTTGGCCATGCTAATGGAGAATTTCTATTGTCGTACCCTGTTTCTAGGACGGGCGCCTCGCTGCGAACGAAGACCGGGACGGATCGTGCCGTTTTTCTTGGTGTGCCTCAATGCGATAATGGAGGGATGCGATCCCGCTTCTCTGAGGCTATTGGAGGGCGGGTTTCAGGCGGTTCCGCCTTCGTGAAAGCTGAACCGAGGCTCAAGTGGGTTGAATAGGCACGAATCGACCCATCTCTCTGGAGACAGAAAGCGAAGTGGTCACGTTTCACACATTCTGTTTTCTGTGTGCCATCACTAAAAGCCGTTTCACCAGCACGATTGCTGTTCTGACTTGAGCTCAGGGGGCAGAGATGTTGCTGAACGCACTGAGTCTATGCGAAGCCCCAAGATTCCTCGGGACTAGCGATCCCGGCCGTCGATACGGCGGCTGGTGTTTCTTCGGAGCCAGGCAATGTCTTGATTTCCCCGTGACGCGATTGAGTGACCGTGGAAATCCGCCGAATTGGGATTCACGGTTCGTTCATCGACCCAGCGTCTACTCTCGGCATGGCCATCGGCAAAACCATTCACGCCAGATCGATTGTGATAGCTTGCCGGAATGTGGTAGAAGCGCTCGGCCCCACTCATGTAAGTGCCGAAAAAGGGGCGACAAATACTGTCCGGTTGAATGCCTTGGAAGACAAGCAGTTCGGAAGATGGCATTGGGCCAAGCGAGGAAGACTTTCTGAAAACATAGTAGTTCTTGTCCGGTAAGGTGCGATATTGAGGCCCGTCCCAACCGACGTATGAATTCATCCCATAGCTGCGGACTCGGGGCACCTTTGATCTCCCTTGGGTAATCATGGAGCGATCTGACGGGCACTTGTAGATGGACGCGGTTTGAAGATAACCGCCAAACAGCGAGTATTGCGGGTCGATGAGTAAGAGCGCGTTGGTTGCGTCTTGAGGCCGTCCTTGAAAACTTCCAGCGACCCAGGTTGGGATGTTGGCTGTGCCATTGTTATTTCCCACCACCTTGTCTTCGGAATCCATCGCGTAGAGATTCCAGATAATCATCAATTGCTTCATGTTATTCACGCACTTGATTTGGTGCGCTTTACCCTTGGCCTTGGACAGCGCGGGGAGCAGCATGCCGGCTAGAATGGCTATGATTGCGATGACGACCAGCAATTCGATGAGTGTGAAGCCGAGTACTGAGCGGCTTGGCCGAGATAAACCGGATCGATCGAGGTGGTACATAATTGTTGTTTTAGTCGATAAAGGGACAATCGTGCCATCGCAAAATTCATCGGACTTTCTGCGCTAACTCAGATTGACATAAACCAGATATATTCCGACGACGGAAAAAGCGATGAACGATGCGAACAATAAGACGTCCCAGAGCCGACTCGGCCGAAGAGCCGAGGGGCATCTTCGATGACGGAAATAGAGCGCTGCGAAGGCGACCATTGGTAGGAGGAGCGCTTGAGCAACGCCGCCGATGAGAACCAGAACGACCGGACTTCCCACGGTGTAATAGGTGCCAACACAGAGGATAGGGAGGGTGATGGCGAACGTTTTCATCCAACGCGCTCGTGTTGATTCACGGTTTTTCGTTAGGTTGAGGACGCATAGGGCATCGGTGGCGAGACGGCAGTGTCCCGCATTGCCGATAAAAAAAGTCGAATACAGAACGGCGATCGCTCCAAATAGAAAGAGTAGCTGGGCACCTCCTCCAAAAACCGGGGCGTACATGACGGCGAGCGTTCGAATCATCTCCGAACCGGCGGGAATGAGTCCAATCCTTCCCAGAACGGCTGCGCCCAGGAGATAGAACGCCACGGTTGTGAAGGTATACAAGACACAGGCGGACCAGGCGTCCCACTTGAGAACTCGGAGCCAACCTTTGGCCCGTGTTTCCCATTCAGCGGATCCATCGCTCTTGCCGGTCCATTTGGCATACCCTTTTTCGAGGCACCAATAAGGATAGGCCACCAAATCCGAGGCCCCGACTCCAATGATCCCGAAGGTAGCCAAAGCCGTGATCATGGGATTGTTCTCGCCTACCGACTTTGGGAGCGAAAAGCGCAGGCCGTCTATCAATTCGTGGCTGCCGATGGCCCAAGTCGGATAGGATTGCAATTGGAACAAATTGTAGATTGTAATCAGTGTGAATGCTCCGACTAGAGTGAGTGCAAACTTCTCAATAAATCTGTATTTTCCAAAGGTGAGGAGAACGACGGTCAAAAGGGTGATAATCAGCGCCCAATAACGGTCGTCCATTGATGCGGGCGGTGCTGTGACCTGCGCTAGTTTCGTTTCCAGTGATGAGGATTCCCTGAGTAGTGAGGCCCGAGTTTGCTCATCGTCAGTTAGCGAAAGTCTGGTTTTCATGATGGAGAGCGACACCATCTCATCTTGGTAGGTATTGAACGCCTGCCCCTCATTAGTCAGGGGTAGGGTCATGGCAAGCGATTGTCCTATACCTCCAATGATCCCGCCGAAAAGAAAGATGGTAGCCGTAAACATGAGAAGCCAGCAGGTGACGATCCAGTTGACTCCAACTTGTTTTCCTAAGGGCTTAAAAGGTAAATTGATCCGAGGTCCAGGAACATTGTTGAGTGCGTGAAGTGACGATTCGCTATGGCTGATGGTTTGTCGGCCGATTTCGATTTGAACGAAAACCTTAATGACGCAGCCGAGAATGATCAGCCACAGGAGAGAGAACCCAGATTCTGCGCCGGTCGCTGTCGTGGCAATGAGTTCCCCTGAACCGACGAGTGCTCCTGCCAGAATGAACCCGGGGCCTATCGATTTGAGAATACCCGAAATCCTATTCGGTGGGCGTCGCGTCTCCGCTTCATTAGTCGGTCGCATCCCTAACGCTATGTCCGCTGGCACGAGAACGCGATCGAAAAATTGTCTGAGAAGCGATGCTAGTTGGATAGGATTGCGAGTACGCCACAGGTGTCTTCTGGGTTTTTCTTGGTGATTCGAGGCGTGGACGAGACGTTGTTTAGAACTTCAGGAGAACGGCCTCGTTTCGTGCTCGACCAGAACTCATTGGGGATCCGAGGAATGTCGAATTGAGAGAGTAAGAGAGTAATTGGTTGTGGTCTATCAGGTGTCTTGGAGATGAGAGAGCGGAGGTGTTCCGAGCTTGGTAGCGTGGCGCCGGCCTGAAATGTCCACGTTACGGCCTTCTTCCAATCCGCATAGTTTCCTTGAGACAAGAGACTCCACTCACAATTCAAGAGTCGATCTTGAACGCGTGTCGGAGTGACTTGAACAAAACGCGCTACTCCTCCCATCGGTATTCCTGGCGGCTGTGGGTCTGGTTCCGGGTTAGGCGTCACCCTTGTGTCCTTCGTTAGAAAAAAGAAACCTCCCTTGCTTCCGTTGGGGGCTAGATCAGCGAAGAGCGGGTTGACCCTAAGTTGCGAGCGATTCTTGATTTGGTGAGATAGGTAAGAAGCGAGCTCGTCAATGGTGATAATTCCGTCTCCATTTTGGCCATGGCTGCTGGTAGGTAGCGAGTCGGCCCGCCCTGAAAGGGCGCTAAGAAAGGTTTCGAAGAAGACACTTCCTGGTCCGACTCTGCGATCGGCGTAGACCTTCTCATTTGCTCGCCCTGCAGTAATCGCATGGGTGCCGGGCCCGGTAGGCAAGAAGGATGTATTTCCGAAGGGCTCAGTGGTGACGAACGCGCCTCCGTAACACGAATTGATGAGAACGAGTGATTGGTGAGCCTGGCTGAGGGTCTTATTCAACTTAATTCGCAGCTCTCCGATTTCAACGGCATTGACTGTATCTTTGAAAGACTCTGATTCCGTGGTGAGGAGATACGAATTCTTTTGGTTCAAAGCCCCGTGGCCAGTGAAGGCGAAGAGGAAACGTGAGCGAGGGAATTTATTAACACGTTTGGGGAAATACTCCTTAAGGAAGTAATTGAGATTCTTCTCATTAAAGGCGTCGTCGCGTAGCACCACAACTTCGTCGAATTGTCCCTCGAGCTTCGACCAGGCTTGGAGCTTCCTCAAGTCGACATCGGCGGGTTCTAGTCTTTGGTTCATCGCGCGGTAATCGGAAACACCGGCGATAAGGGCGTGACTACGTCCGACTGGTTTTCCCTCCAATCCAAGGGCATTGCTCACCTTTTCGGGGAACGAACGCTTGTCCTCGAAATGGGTGAAGAACGGACGGTAGTGTCGTGGAACTGGGGGGATCGCTGCCTCGAGCGCGGTCACGGTGACAAGGCAAACGAGCATAAGTAACGTCATTTCTCAGTTTGAGTGTCTGCTTGCTTGCGAATCTGATGAAAGATTTTCTTCCAAAAGAACCCGTTCTGAAATGCGAGAAGAACGAACGACGCACTCTGAAGAGTGCTGAGTCCACCGCAACCATCGAGAGATCCGAGAAGCGGTAGCAGGAGCATCGGTGCAATAAGTAAGGGGCGGAGGAATGCTTGCCAGCAGGGGGCCTGTCTCTTATACACATCTCCGAGCCCACGAGACCTCTCTACATCTCGTA
>CAJXVR010000391.1 GCA_913061285.1 uncultured Verrucomicrobiota bacterium
AGGTCTCGTGGGCTCGGAGATGTGTATAAGAGACAGCCGCAGTGACGACCAGGGGGCTACCTGGACACAGCTTCCCAATGCGCGTCCAAAGGGGTGGTATTCGCCCAAATTCAACCGAATGGACGAGGGCCGCCCCATCAACCTCGGTGGTGGCGAGATCTTCTTTATGGCAAGGACGCCCACCGGTGTCCTTTGGGAAGCCAGAAGCCTCGATGATGGTCGCACATGGACTCAGCCCAAACCCTCAAGCCTCGTTCATCCCGACGCACCTCCAATGCTCTTTCACCTCAACGACGGTAAGACACTGATCAACTTCATCCACAACCGTCACATCAACACCCAGTACGTCGGCCTCACTGGAAAGATGGACGGCATGAAAGACCGATCAGAAATCTGGGTCACGCTCTCAAAGGACGGAGGGAGAACTTGGGATGAACCCCGCTTCCTCTTCGCCAATGCCACAGTCCCCAACCCAGAGAAAAACGGCTGGTTCAACCACAATATCTCGTATCTCGATGCGGTCATCGATCAAGGCAAGATTCATATCTTCTGTCCCCATCTTTGGAATCGAGCGATTCATCTCGTGATGAATGAAAGCGCTCTTTCTGATCTACCAACGCGGAAGGAACTCGCCCGCGACTGAGCATCGAAAAACGACGCCCGATCACACTGCACAAGGGGCAATGACCGCGCCAACCAAAACAACAAGCGCTCCCTATTCTGTCATCACCGAGAATCGTCCTACCGGCCCAAACATCGCTTGGCCCGTTCCACTTACAATCGACTCCTCGAGACGGACCGCCTGGGCCTTCACGGATTCAACACTCAAGCGACGCCAGCGGAAGACCTGTCTCTCATAGTCAAAGCTCTGACCATCGTCCTCATAAAGATCAAAGAAACCGGCCCGCTTGCCATACCAACGAACTTCCAAGGGATGGCCAATTGCCTTGTCCGCTTGGTTGACTGAACGACTCAGCATTGGAATCACGGCTCCGTCTTTCACGAACAGTGGAATTCGATCTCCCAATCCGGCGGCCGTCACAGTGATCGTTTCCCCGTTACCAACCCACTGACCGGTGTAAAAGTCATACCAGTTACCGGCCGGAAGTTGAACCTCCCGTTCGATTGCCTGCGCCTCATAGAAGGGAGCAACCAGGATCGAGCGACCGAACATATACTGATCCGTCTTCTCGATTCTTTTCCCCATCGCATAGGGATTCGTTTCGCTATCGAGGGTTCCTTCAATGATCTCGTCCTGTTCTGCAGAAAAGCCGTCCTCGAGAATCATCGCTCGAATCGGAGGAACCCCCTGCTGTTGGTATTCAGC
Organism: uncultured Verrucomicrobiota bacterium; assembly: GCA_913061285.1. GTDB lineage: Bacteria > Verrucomicrobiota > Verrucomicrobiia > Limisphaerales > AAA164-E04 > UBA2970. The sequence continues at coordinate 1,328 of CAJXVR010000391.1, forward strand.
AAACGCACTGTAGAGATAAGGCAACAAACGCATGCGAAGTTGAATCACCTCTCGGACCGCGTCGGTCACCCCGTCATAACTCCATGGTTTTTTACCTGAAGACCAAGCATTCAATTGAGCCATGGCAGAAAAACAAACCGTCTGCATCCGGTTCAACCACTCTCGGTCCGAGCGAGCTGAACGAGCCTCCGGCGTCCACAGAATCCCACACAAACTCGAGGTTGAGATTCCGGTCAAATATTCCTTATGACTGTAGGCATCGCTGTAGATCACAAAGGGGTAGCCTGAAGCCGCACCATTGGCCGCTCGAACGAGGCTGTAGGTGCGGACGTTTCGCTGCTTGAAGAGATCTGTATACAACATGTTCTGCATCAACAATCCATAAGACTGCCGCATGGCCTCACCTGAGATACCTGAGGGGAAAGTGGCATGATCAGGCCAAAGCCAAAAGTCATAGCCATCGACCTCATCAATCTTATACCCACTGATTCCAATCCCAATATGATCCTTGTGATGCTGATCCGTAAGCAATTTGCGAGCTTCCGGCATCGTGTAATCAGGCACCAAGCCCAACCAAACCAAATGGGATCCCGACAGGGGGTACATCGATTCATAAAGTCGACTGTGCTTGGAGATGAACGGATTCTCCCAAAGGTTTAAACGCACCCCATCATCCAGCAGTTCCTTGGCAAATCCCGCCGGATCCGGAAACCGTTTCTTCTGCCATTCGAAGGTACATGGATACGACTTGGTCATCCAACCAGGCTCTAACCCAACCACATCAATGGGGAAATCACGTTGTTCAAACTCGGCCAATTCCTCACGCACCTGATCCGCATTAAACTTGGCGTGCACACGATGCCAAAACCCCAATCCCCAAAGCGGTGGCAAGGCGCCTCCCCCGCTGAATAAATTGTAGCGCTGAACCACCTCAAGCAGCGATTGCCCAGAGAAAACTACTAGCTCCATTCCCTCTCCGTTTACTTGGGCTTCCACCGAATCCCCTGGAGGTTGAGCCAACCAAGGTCCGGCCTGCTTCTCATCCGGAGGAGGGTTCCGGTCTACTTCGGCGGGATTTCTTAGCGAATCCTTGCGGTTTCCTACCTGGTTGTAGATCTTCAAGAAACGAGCTGTATTGAAAAACACCCCGTATCCCTTGCTTGAAATATAGAAAGGAACGGGGGCATGGGTTCTTCCTCCCCCTTTGCTCCAATGATCGACGTTGAGCGTCATCACCTTGCGAGATTTCTTGATTCCATCCAATTGCAACCCGAAACCATAAAGCGTCTCGTCTTCGGCGGTTGGAATCCGAACGAGCACCTTGTGGTCTCGTCCCACGAGATAGCTCACCGCATCCTTGGAAAACGGAAAGGCTGCATCCGATAATTCATTCAAGGCTTCGATTTTAGGCGGCGCCGCTGCGAGATCGCTGTAACGGATCTCATGGCTAAGATTCCCGATCTCAGCCCGCCAAACACCCTTGGCCACAGCGTTCCAATCGCTAACAGGAGTCAGATCCCCAAGGTCGGCAGCCGACACGCAACGAACGAGCACAAAGAAGACGGCCAGTATTGAACGACGGCGCCAGTCAAACAATTGATTATGATTCATGAACAAGAAGAGCTTAGTGCAGCATTCTCCATCTGTTAACCCCCTTGTTTCACCCCAGTCTTTGCCACGGGGCGACAGTGGCTGCGGTAGTAGCTCTAGCCACTCGTTCACCAGCGAATGAATCAAACGATCCAATCTTAAGATCGTGACACGCTCGTTTTCGCTCTGACAGCCCTAAGCCGATTCTTCAAGATTATTGCTCCGTTGAACCCCGGCAGCCGAGCCAATGTGAATCCCTCCATCACTCCCTCTGCCAAGCGTATTGCCATTCAACAAGCTATTCTCTCCTGCCCCACGCCACTCTATCGCACGCCGCATCAATTTCGTCTCGCGAGTATCATGAACCTGGCATCCAGAAAGATTCACACGTGAACACTCATTGAGATAGATTCCAACGGGAGCGGGATCTCGCAATAGACACCCTGAGATATTGATCCGCTGACACCCTTCCAGTTCGATCAAGCCGAGATGAGAACGCCCTTCCCCACCATTCCAGGTCTCTTCCCAATTCGTTTTTCCCGCAGGGGCTCCCCGCAGCTCCAATCCACTAAGAACACAATCCGAGGCTGCGACAAATCGAAGATTGGCATCAATCTCTCGCTCAGGAACCCAGTAGTTGTGCCCAAAAGTATTGGAACCGAACGAAAGGTCCTCGCCTCCCTCAACTAGCAGATTATGCTGAAATCCAGAGTAGATAAAATTGCCAGTGACCGAAATCCCTCGGCATGCCACCAAGTGCACATTAATCGCCTGGTTTCCGATCACATTCCCACTAATCGCCGCCATCCCCGGAGGCAAGGTGTCGCTGGGATCGGGCCCGAGGATTCGAATATTCGCGCCATTCGGTGAATAGGTGGATTGGATCGTATTGGAACTAATCGTCAGTTCCCGAACCGAGGGCCGAGGCGAATCCGAAGTCGTCCCTCGCGAATCAATCAAAATCTCCGCCGTCAAGTCGCCAGGATCATACCCCGGATGCGATCGATAGTTGTTATACTCGATATCGTTGCCCGTGATCTGGAGGTTACGAATTTCCGAACCCTGAATTCGAATTCCGCCCAAGCGATTGTAACTGATATGGTTCCCGGTAATATTCGTCTGATGGAGGTTGACTCGATCCATGAAGATTCCCACCCCTCGATTATGATAGATCTGACAATCACTAATCAGCACATTTCGATTCCGCTTCGTCAACACGATGCCATGACGGAGATCGCGTAGAAGCACCCGAGAGATTATAGGCTGAAACGTACCAACACACTCGATCCCATCGGCTTCTTCATGCCCGCCTTCGATCTCGATCCCTGAAATCATTGGAAGCCGTTGGGATTGCCAAACGGTTGCTCGAACGCCGGCCGGATCTGCGGTGCCTCCATGGGTGCCGACGAATCGAAACGCTGGCCCCGGACCGTCCATCACCAGCTTGGCATTGCCCTCAGACCCTTCGATCGATACTCGATCCGTCTCCGCAAGCCTCACCTCAATCGTTTCAGTGATTCGATATGTCCCGCGACCGAAACGGACCACACCATCACCTTGAGTAATCGCATGGCGTATTGCGTCAGTATCATCGGCAGTGCCATCTCCTTCCGCACCAAATGAAATCACATCACTCATCCCTTCAGCCTAAGGCGCCTAGAGAAGAACGATAGAAAAAACTGACCGACCTCAAGCTGAACTGGAGACTAAACCAGGAGCTCTTGAACGGGATGATGCTCTTCGACCCCGGTGAGGCGGAAATCCAGACCTCGAAAACGAAAAGACAGCTGAGAATGGTCGATTCCCAGCGAGTGAAGAATGGTCGCTTGCACATCATGCACGTGCACGGGCCGATCAACGACATTGAATCCCAGCTCGTCGGTCTGCCCGAGAGAAAAGCCCGCCTTAATCCCGCCCCCGGCGAACCACATTGTAAATGCCTGAGGATGGTGATCCCGCCCCTTAGAACGGCCGAGGGCTGCGCTGGCCTCAACCATTGGAGTACGCCCAAACTCGCCGCCCCAAACCACCAAGGTATCATCGAGCATTCCCCGCTGTTTGAGATCTCGAATCAAGGCCGCACAGGCTTGATCTGTTTGTTGGCATTGAGACCGAACCCCACCCTCGACGTTGCTGTGATGATCCCACCCGGCATGATAGAGCTGAACGAAGCGTACGCCACGCTCAGCCAAACGCCGGGCCAGCAAGCAACTGTTGGCGAAGGTCGCCTTCGAATCCCCCGGTTTTGCCCCGTAGAGATCGAGGGTCTTCTGATCCTCCCCCGAAAGATCCATCAATTCTGGCGCTCGGGACTGCATTCGAAAGGCGGTTTCGTAGGCATTGATCCGAGTCGCAATTTCCGGATCTCCGACGACGCCAAAGCGTTTTTGATTCATCCGTCGAATGATATCCAACGAATCCTTCTGTGCCTGGCGATCGTAGCCGCTGGGATTAGAAACGTGAAGAATGGCGTCCCCCTGGCTTCGAAACGGCACCCCTTGGTGAGTCCCGGGAAGAAAGCCCGAGCTCCACAAGGCGGAGCCCCCACTCAGACTGCCGCCACTCTTCAGCACAACGAAAGAAGGCAGATCATTAGCCTCACTGCCAATCCCATAACTGAGCCAAGACCCCATACTGGGGCGGCCAGGAATACCGCTCCCGGTATTCACAAAAAGTTGCGCTGGCGCATGATTGAAGAGATCTGTCCTCACGGAGCGAACAAGGGAAATCTCATCAATAACCTTGGCCAAATGAGGAAGCATTTCTGAGAGATGTTCTCCGCTTTGACCATGGCGAGCGAACTTGAAACGCGGTCCAAGAACAGCTGCGTCCGGTTGAATAAAGGCGTAGCGTTGGCCTTTCACCACTGAAGGCGGAATGGGTTTCCCCTCCAAAGCAGCGAGCTTAGGCTTGTAGTCAAAGAGCTCCAATTGACTCGGAGCACCGACCATAAAGAGATAGATCACCCGCTTGGCCTTCGGAGCAAACGAGGGAGCGATCGGGGCCGTCGGACTCACAAAGGAACTTGCGGCAGCGGCACTTCCACGCCCCGCTTGAGCCAGTACGCTCGCCAAGGCCATCTTTCCAACGCCGATTCCACAATCCTGAAAAAACTGCCTTCGGGTTCTTAGCTGCAACGATTCTTGAATAGTCATACTGTTTCGATCTACTTCGTCACCGTTTCATCGAGATTCATCACGACTCGGGCTAGCATCACCCACGACGCGAGCTCATTGCCACCTTCAAGATCCTTCAAGACACTCTTCGCCTCGAGCTCTCCTGATTCCAGCCGCTGCCATTGAGAACGCTGATAGTCTTGCAACCAGCTCCGCTCCTCAACATCCGGAGGACGTGTCGTGAGCCGTCTTACGATCGTATCAAGCCGCTCACGATCATCGCGATGCTCGTCAACCACCTCCACAGCCAATGCGCGAGCGAATTCCAAAAACATCTCGTCATTCATCATGGTCAAGGCTTGAAGCGGGGTGTTACTTCGATTGCGCCGCGCAGTGCAGTTCTCTCCGCTGGGAGCATCAAAAACCGTGAACGCAGCAAAGGGAGCCGTCCGCTTGTTGTAAGTGTACAATGACCGACGAAATCGATCCGCGCCCTTTGAAGCTGGCCACGAGGTATTCCCATAGGCAAAGGCGGTCACGGCGGCCGGTTGCGGTGGACGAACGCTTGGGCCCAGCATTCGATCCGACATTAGCCCGCTGGCAGAAAGCACCGCGTCGCGCACGATTTCACCATCTAGCCGATAACGAGGCCCTCGGCTGAGGAGGCGATTTCCAGGATCACGGCGCAAGCGTTCCTCATCAACCTGTCTCTTATACACATCTGACGCTGCCGACGA
>CAJXVR010000392.1 GCA_913061285.1 uncultured Verrucomicrobiota bacterium
TGTGTATAAGAGACAGCCAGGGGGGGGGACGGACCGGGTTTCTCGGTTTTTGGCTGATCAATTAGAAAAGAAACTCGGGAAACCCGTCGTGGTCCAAAACAAGACGGGCGGTGGAGGGGCCGTGGGGCATTCTGCCGGGGCGGTTGCTCGACCCGACGGTCACACGATTTTGATGGGAACGTTTGAATTGAGCACGATGCACTGGATGGGGGTGTCTTCATTGTCTCATGCCGACTACCAAGCCCTCATGCAGGTGAACGCGGATGCGGCGGCGATCTTTGTTCAGAAAGATTCGCCATGGCAGGATTTAGATTCGTTCTTGGAGCATGTCAAAGCCAATCCTGGGAAGGTTCAGATGTCGGGGACTGCCAGCGGTGGGGCATGGGACTTGGCGCGATCGGGATTGCTTCTGGCGGCCGATATTCCCGTGGGAGATATCCTCTGGGTGCCAACCCAGGGTTCAGCGCCTTCGATTGTGCAATTGATGGGCGGACATATTGATGCGGTCTGCTGTAGTGTGCCGGAGGCGGCCGCACAAATAGAGGCCGGTGAATTACGCGCTCTGGCGGTGATGTCCGAGGAACGTTTGGAAGATTATCCCGATCTTCCCACCGTGCGGGATTCGGGTATTGACTGGGTGGCCGTCGGGTGGCGAGGGCTCTTGTTGCCGAAGAGAACACCGGTGAATGTCGTATCGATTCTGGAAAATGCGGTGGGCGAGATTGTCGCTTCTGAGGCCTATAAAGAGTTTATGGTGAAGAACGGTTTTGGGATCGTGGTGAAATCGTCCGAGGCCTTTGGATCCTTTCTCGAGCGTGAGGACGCCCAGTGGCAGTCGGTCATTGAGGCAGCCGGCTTTGCCAAGAAGTAGATGACGGCAGGACGGATCGCAGCGTTGAGTTTGATGCTTCTCGGTGGCGCGACCCTCTTTTGGTCGTTCCGAATCGAAGAGCTAGGATTAGGCCAGAACCAGGATCCTGGGCCTCGAATGTTTCCTCTCTTGCTCAGTGGGGTGCTGGTTTTAGGCGGAATGTACGATTTCATCTGTTCCTTCGCTTGCAATCAAGCCGCCGAGGGAAACCCCAATGATGAGGCCAGGGAAGATGGTCCGAATATGACTCGGGATGGGCTGCGAAATTTCGGTTTCGTTCTGGTGAGTTTATTGATTTACGTTGCGGCGATCGGATTTCTTGGGTTTTCGATTAGCACATTCGTGTTTGCTGTGGGGATGATGGTAAAGCTCGGGGTGCGGCCAAGGCTTGCCCTCCTGGCGTCCGTAGCTCTAATCGCCGGGGTTCAAATACTGTTTGTTCAGTTGTTCAAGGTTCAGTTGCCGGCTGGAGTCTTGGGGGTGGCCTTTTAGTCCTCCCTTCGGGCTAGTGAGAATCACGGGGGGCAGCGGAGCCAGAGCCACCTTTTAAAAAGGTGAAATCGACGCCGGTATCGGCCTGTTCCACTTCTTTTAAGAAGAGACCGAGATATCCTCGGGATGCGTGGGGTGGGGCAGGTTTCCACTGTCGCCTTCGGGATTGAAGCTCCGCTTCAGAGATGTCGAGCGATAGTTGGCGTTTGCTGACGTTTAGAGTGATGAAGTCGCCGTCGCGTACGAGCGCCAGGTTTCCTCCAACCGCGGCTTCAGGAGCGCCGTGAAGAACGACGGTTCCAAAGGCAGTGCCGCTCATGCGGCCATCGGAAATACGCACCATGTCTCGCACGCCTTGATCGAGGAGTTTCTTGGGAAGCCCCATGTTGCCGACCTCTGCCATTCCTGGATAGCCCTTGGGTCCGACGTTTTTTAGAACCATCACACTGGAGGCGTCAATTTCCAGATCTGGGTCATCAATGCGTCGATGGTAATCGTCTATATTCTCGAAAACCACCGCTCGGCCTCGGTGATTCATAAGCGTTGGGCTGGCTGCCGAGGGTTTGATGATCGCGCCACTTTCGCAGAGGTTTCCGCGCAAGACTGCAATGCCGGCTTCCGCCACGACGGGATCGTCGGCGGATCGAATCACTTTGCTATTATAGCATTCGGCGTGTTGATTGTTTTCCTTCACGCTCTTGCCATTCACGGTCAGCACCTCCTGGTGGAGCTTGGGAAGGAGTTCACGGATGACTGCGGGGAGTCCTCCGGCATAGAAGAAATCTTCCATCAAGAATTCACCCGAAGGCATCAGGTTCAGCAGAAGCGGGAGCTTGCTACCAAGTTGGTCGAAATCGTCAAGACTCAGCGGAAGGCCGAGTCGCCCTGCGATGGCGAGGAGGTGAACGATAAAGTTCGTGGATCCTCCTATCGAGGCATTCACCATAATGGCGTTTTCCAACGAAGCTCGAGTCACGATTTTGGAGAGGAGGGTGTCCTCTTGAACCATCGTGACGATTCTTCGGCCGCTGAGTTGAGCGAGGCGGCGGCGGCGGCTGTCTGCGGCGGGAATGGCTGCGCCTCCAGGGAGGGTGAGGCCTAGGGCCTCGACCATGCACGCCATCGTCGAGGCCGTACCCATGGTCATGCAGTGGCCAATGGAGCGAGCCATACAGCTTTCAGCGTTCTGAAATTCTTCGTAGCTCATCCGGTCGCAGCGTAGGTCTTCACTAAACTTCCAAAGATCCGTTCCAGAACCGATCTCTCGTCCCTCGTATTTCCCATTGAGCATAGGTCCGCCGGACACCACGATGGTAGGAAGATCAACGCTCGCTGCTCCCATGAGCGTGGCCGGTGTTGTCTTATCGCATCCCGTAAGCAGGACAATGCCATCGAGGGGATTGGCTCGGATCGATTCTTCGACGTCCATGCTGGCGAGATTGCGAAAAAGCATCGCTGTTGGGCGCATGAGCGGTTCGCCGAGCGACATGACAGGAAACTCAAGTGGCATTCCTCCCGCTTCGTAGACGCCCCTTTTCACCCATTCTGCGAGATCTCGGAAGTGGGCATTGCAGGGTGTGAGGTCCGACCAGGTGTTGCAGATGCCAATGACGGGCCGGCCAGTGAACGAATCGTTGGGATGCCCCTGATTCTTCAGCCAGCTCCGATAAATAAAGCCTGATTTGTTGCGTTGCCCGAACCATGCTTGGCTGCGGAGCGGTTTTTTGGAGTCGGACATTGTGAGCGGAGTTTGGGGCAAAACGATCAGGGAGAACATTCTTTTTGTGTCCTGTGAATGAATGTTCTCGCCTGGATGGGCTAATGATGAGGGATGGATGGAACGGTGATTTATTGAGGATTCTTAGAAATGAGTAAAACGATCGGAATTGTGGCATGTAGTGCCGAGGGAGCGGCGCTTTGTTATCGGACACTTTGCTCCGCTGCCGCCGAGAGGATGGGGCCTCATCAACATCCCGAGATTGGAATGCACACCATAGCGTTGGCGTCCTATATGGATTTTATCCGCGCGGATGATTGGCTTGGGGTAGCGCGACTCATGCATCAATCTGGGGAGACGTTGGCGGGTATGGGCGCCGAGTTTCTCATTTGCCCTGACAATACGATTCATCAAGCCTTCTTCGATGGAGGATTGGAGGGGCCCTTGCCCTGGCTGTCGATTGCTGAAGTCGTCTCAAGCGAGGTGCTTAGGCGGGGCTTCGGGAAAATAGGAGTATTGGGTACAAAATACTTGATGGAAGGGCCTGTCTACGCCTCGGCCTGTGCCAAGATAGAGCGATCGATGGAAATCCCCGAGGAAGCTGATCGAATGGAGATCGATCGGCTAATCTTTTCGGAGTTAGTCTACGGACGCTTTACTCAGGAATCGCGTCTCTATTTTAATGAGGTCATTGAGAAACTCAAAGAAAAGGGCTGTGACGCCGTAGTGCTCGGTTGCACGGAAATCCCTCTGTTAGTCGATCCAAGCGACTGTCCGTTGCCCTGCCTGGATTCCACTCGGCTGCTAGCTATGGCCGCTCTGGAATATTCCTTGGGCACGAAGTGAGGAGGGGGGCGCTTTCTTCTTTTCTCAGTCCTGATCACATCGCGTTATGTGATCTCCCGTTCCAAGTCACGGCGATTTCCGTCTTTGATAGGCTCGGAATCGTGATTCTCCTGTTGACTTTCGAAGGCCTGCTGAGTTACGAACCTCGTCATGGTTTCAAAGAGAGCGGAGCCCCTTCGTCGGACGGTTATCGGGTTCACGTTATTGGCTGCTGCGGCAATTCAGATGGCGCAGGCTCAGCTAGCATTTAACAATCATCCTTCAAGCGTCGAAGATGTTGAAGGGGCCACGGTTTTCTTGTCTGGATTCCCCTCGAACTTCAGCCCGGAATTGAATTTTCAATGGCTGAAAGATGGAATACGTCTCGAAGGGGCCACGAAGTCGTCCTTGCAAATAACGCTGAGCGCTGACACGGCTGGGGTTTATGTGCTAACCGTCACTGATGGTGTCAATACCGCTGAAAGCGAAGCTGCAACTGTCCTGTTGGCTTCTCTATCCCCAGCCACAACGGAGTTCATCAAAGTCGTTGATACCACGGATGTAATGCCTGGCTTGGCTCCACGAAAATTTGGTGTCCTAAGAGATGGTCGCCTTCGAAACGGAGTCACAACGATCGCAGGAACGGACACGTTCGAATCGGCTGGTGGCGTTTTTCGCTACGAGGGTGGCGTCGGAACGCCGATCCTTACGGAGTCCGATTCGCTGCCAGGATTCGCAATCCCCGCGACATTCTTTGGCAGCAAAACGGTGTTAGATGACGGAGCCGTTCATATGTTTGTGACTTCGAATCCTGATGCAGACGCCGTCATTGATGAATTTGCAGTCTTGGGCTGGAGAGACGGAGAACTATCGATCGTGGCAGACGAACAAACGAAGATCCCGAACAAGGCCTCTGCCACCTTCGAGGGGTTGGGGTGGCCCTATCGTGCCATGGGCAGGACGGCATTCTTGGGTCGTGGATTAGGTGCCGACTTGCCAGACAAGGTAGGTTACCGAGGAGCCTTCATTTTAGACGAAAACGGACTGAACGTTTGGGCTGACAACGACACCCCGCTGCCAGCCGGAGACGGTGTTTGGAATGGGAATAGTGCTCAAGTGGGCTTTGATGGCGAAACTCTCGCGTTTTGGGCGACCGATGGCTCGCATCAAAACGGCATCTTTGTCACCAAGAACGCGGGGCCATTGAAAAAGGCTGCCTTCAAGGGGGATCTGATCCCAGGCACATCAATTGAGCTTGAGGGATTCATGAGCCCGCCAGTTGTGTCCGACGGACGGCTCTTGTTTGTCGGTCGCACCTCTGACTTCTCTCAAAACTATTTGCTAGAACTATCGGGGAGCGATCTGCGGATCCTGACGAAATCCGGAGATCCCATTTTAGGGGGCGGTCTTGGATTGGGGCGAGTAACCCATTGGTTCGAACCAGCCGCCGACGGTAGCGTGATTTTCACAAGCCATGGTCCCGGGCAAAAGCAAGGCATCTACCGATTGACCGAAGGGAGTATTGAGCCGATCTTGACCACCCTCAATTCGATCAATGGAGTCCGCCTGCAAGGTGTGTCGCTTCGCGATGTCGACAGGGATTCGCTTCTGGCGGAACTGAGATTTGAAGATGGAGTGTCGGGCTACTACACGGCCAGCCTCGATCTTGAGTCTACCTCCCCTCCATCCCCTGACACTGTGCCCGAAACGCCACTTCCCACCATGCTCGAAGTAGCAATCAACGAAGGCTCGATGACAATCGAATGGGAGGGAAGCGGAATATTGGAATCTTCATTCGATTTGGATCGATGGGTTGTTGAGCCAGGAGTCTCTCCAATCGTCATTGAATTCTTAGCCGGGCAACGATTTTTTCGAGTGCGAGTGGAATAAATGAGTGCTACTCAACTGTTTCCGAGGTATTCATTGATTCCTCCACGTTTTCAATGGGCCTGAGTTGTTTTAACCACGGAGATCACGGATGAGCACCGATAGAACTAGAAGATCAATCTTACCCTATTCCTCCTCGTGACGGCGATTCGTCACGGTGTCGTTATTCATGACTCAACATACCCTCAGAGACTCGACCGGTTTTAGATTTGATTTTCGAGCCTCCTGACCGTTTGATGCAGAACGAGTCTCAATGAAACACTACCCGCCGATCAACTTCCTTCCCCTAATCCTAACCCTGATCCTGGGCACGGTGATGACGATTGCCGCGAAAGATCCGGAGGAGCGACAGGATCGTAGTGACGAGGCTCCAGATGCCGGAAGCCCATACACGATAGCGGGCTTAGATCTGCCTCTGAAATGGATCCCTCCAGGCAGTTTTGTTATGGGAAGTCCCGTCACCGAGCGAAAGCGGGAGCGGGAAGAGCATCAGCATGAAGTCGTCATTAGCCGGGGGTTTTGGATAGGGGCCTGCGAAGTGACGGTCGATCAATGGAAATCCTTTGTCCACGCAAGGGGCTATCAAACGGAGGCGGAACGGGGTGGGGGCATTCGCCAATGGATTCAAGGGCAATGGCCACATGTGAAAGGATCCAGCTGGCGAAACCCCGGTTTTGCTCAAACAGGTGATCATCCAGTTGTCGGGATTAGCTGGAATGACGCGATGGCTTTTTGCGAGTGGCTAACGGATCGCGAACGACAGGCAAACCGGCTGACATCAGGCTATCGGTATGCACTCCCAACCGAAGCCGAGTGGGAATATGCCTGTCGAGCAGGATACGAGGGACCGTTTTTGCCGGATGTCAAAAGCATGAAAGATGAGTTCTGGTTTCGTTTTGGGGACGGTCTCGGCGGTATCCTCGCCAAAGACTGTCTCTTATACACATCTCCGAGCCCACGAGACCTCTCTACATCTCG
>CAJXVR010000393.1 GCA_913061285.1 uncultured Verrucomicrobiota bacterium
AAGCAATAGTGACTTGCCATTTGTTTCCAGTGCGGCCGGAGGCGCAGTCTATCTGCAGTATTCGCCGTCTACGATTCAGAGTTCGGTTTTCAGCGGGAATCAGGCAAGAGGTGTTAAGGCAGTTGGAGGCGCTATCGCAATTCAATCCGATGGGGCGAATGTGAGTGCTGACTCCTTCTTGACCCATTGTACGATCGTCGGCAATCAGGTTGCTTCCGGTTCAGGTAGGAATAATCCGGTGGCCCTTGGTGCGGGCGCTGGCTTGTTTGTCGATGCCTACGATTATAACAAAGGTGTCACCTACATCGATGCTTCGATCTTTTGGGATAACGAGATTCAAGGGCTTGAGCAGGTTTATCCTTTGACTGAGCGAGAGATTGATTCTCAAGGCAAGGGATTCGAGATCCTTAATTCCGTTGTGCGGGGATGGCCGACAGATACGACGGCCAATATGCTGTCGATCGACCCGGGGTTTGATGACTCCAGCGGGAACGAGTTCCGATTGGGAGATTTTTCACCCCTACTAAATAAACTCAACGATTCGAGCTTAGCCTTTTTTGGTGGTTTTTTCGCCCTTAGAGGGCGCCCAAGCGATGATGAGTTTAGCACTCCCATTTCACCCCAGGATAGCTTGCAACAGAATCGAGTGTTTGGCGGCCAACGAGATATCGGTGCCTTCGAATTGCAATCCGAGGCGGCTTCGGTCGGGATTCCAGTGGCGATCTTTCACTCTGAGTTACAGGTGTATGGTTTAGAGGCTGTTGGTTTTGCGAATCGACCGGGTGAGAGTATTCAGTGGCAAGAGTATGGTGGGAACGGAAATCCGCAAACGGATGAGAACGGCTGGGTAGATCTTCCTGATGGGCCTGATCTTGACTATATCTCGTCTGACTCGCGAACCTTGTTGTTTAGGAAGAACGTGTCAAGCTATGGAGGCCGGCACTTTCGTGCTGTGATCACTCGGGCTAACGGTAGAACGGTTTCATCTCCCTCTGCGTTGTTTGCCGCGCCAATCTTTTTTGTTGATCGTGATGCAACAGGGGACAATACCGGCTTAAGTTGGGAACATGCCTTTACCGATCTCCAAGTCGCTCTTGCTGCGGCTCGTGTATCCCCCGGATGCCGTGAGGTATGGGTTGCCCAAGGGACATACTATCCAACCGCTTCTAGTGACCGAACCATTAGCTTTGTGATGGTGGATAGTGTGGGAATCTACGGTGGATTTGAAGGGGGAGAGCAGTCTCGTATAGACAGTCAGCGGGATCCTAATCGCACGATCTTGAGTGGTAGGAATAGCTATGTTGTTGTGAGGAATTCCGTTGCCCTCGGATCTCGCTCTGTTCTTGGTCCATCGTCGATACTAGACGGCTTTGTTATTAAGGGGGGCAACGCCAATGGGCCCGATTTCGGAGGGAATAGTCAGGGAGGGGGAGTGCTGAATGAACGGAGCAGCCCTACTTTGAGGAATCTGATTATTCGAGAAAATTATGCCAAAGAAGGTGGAGGCGTTGCGAATTTGGATGCTCAGCCGACTTTTATTAACTGTACTATTTCAAATAATCAGGCTGAGTTGGGTGGGGGAATCTATTCTCATGGAGGAAGTGTTAAACTTGATCAATGCTCCATCCTTAGTAACGCTGCCAAACGTTCCTCGAATCCTTTTGGGGGTGGAATGATGTCGATCGATTCCGTGGTTTCTCTGACTTCGAGTCAATTGCGAGGCAATGAAGGGGGAGGGATGGATCATCAGGGGGGGCGCATTGATATTCGAGATAGTCTCATCGTGGAGAATTTTGGCGGCCATGGTGGTGGCGGAGTGCACCTCTCTGATGGGAGCACTGGGAGTATCGTGAATTGCACTGTCGTGAACAATCGACTCGACTTCTCTGGGACACCAGGCGTGACCCGAGATGGAGGCGATGCCGAAACGTTCCTCGTTGCGAATTCGATCTTTTGGGGGAATCATTTCACTCCTTTCCCCGCGCATGAAGCGAGTTCGAGTAATCAACTATCCGGTAACTTTAATCAGTCGAAGAACCTAGTTCAAAACGGATCATTCTCTTTCAACCCGCTCTTTGTTGATGATGAGCAGGGGAACTATCGATTGTCCATATTCTCGCCAGCTATCAACCACGGGGACAATGCTCACGTCCTTGATACACTTAATGGCCGTGACCTTGATGGTGGAGACAGTTTTCGAGTTCAAGATGTGAACGTCGACCTGGGTTGCTACGAAGTACAGTCACAAGCATCTGGATTGCTCTATTTTGAGAGCCTGCCGCCTAGCGGAACGATTAAACCAGGAGAGGATCTGGGAATGAAATTGGGTCGTGATCAATCCGTCGATTCCTTTATTGTGGAACGTTTGAATGATGGAGTCGCGACGACTGTGGTTGACGATTCTTTCCATCTAATTCGGCGAACGACTGATCAACTCTCGTTAACCCTGGTTAGTCCTGATCAATCTCTTGACGGCATTCAGTATCGTTTTCGAGATACTTCTTCAGCCTCGGGATTCGTTTCGGATGGTTACGAATTGGACGTGCCTTCACCTATTTACGTGGACGGTCGTGTCGCCTCCGACGGGAACGGAAGGTCTTGGGCAAGCGCAAAGAAAACGATCAGGGCTGCTCTGAATACCGCAGTTGCAGGCCAACAGATATGGATCGCTGAAGGAACGTATTATCCTGTCGATCAAGTATCGACCGACAGAAGTGCCTTCCTGCGTTTGCCCCAAGGCGTCTCATTGATCGGCGGTTTCGCTGGCGATGAAGTTAGCCTCAGTGAGCGGGAATGGGAGCGGCACCCGACCCGTTTAAGCGGTGATATTGGTCAAGTCGGTGTGGCCAATGATAACAGCCGTGTATTGCTTCAGGTGACAGGGGATGTGCATGGAGCTCCAGTGTCCTTGGAGACTGTGATTGACGGTTTGATTTTCTCCGATGGCAATCAGAATCTGACTCGATGGGATGCTGCTCTGAATCTGGAAGGAGCGAGTCCCTTGGTGAGAAACTGTCGTTTTGAGAACAATCGAGGCTATCTCGGCGGGGCAGTCACACTCGATAATTCCGATGCGATTTTGTTTAATTGCTTGTTTACCAGAAACGTCGCCAGGAATGGAGGCGGAGCGATTTACCTGAGATCGGGAGCGGGCCAGATCGTAAACTGTACGATCGTTGGGAATCAGGGAGGCACGATCAGCGGCGGCGGCGGAATTCTGGCAGATTTTGATTTTACGGGCCCGATCGTGAATACGATTTTGTGGTCGAATACGGATTCACGGGTGACGAATGTCGGCCCTTCTACCCTGGAGCAGATGCAGGTTCGTGGACCGACGTTAGTCAGTCACTCTATCGTTCAAGGTTTGGATTCGTTGAGTGGCTCCAACAATCTGGGCATCGATCCGCTGTTTTTTGATCTTTCACTCGAAGACTATCGGCCCAATCCCTTCAGTCCAGCAGTCGATGCGGGAGATCCTTTCGCTCGTCTCTGGGATGGGCTTGATGCGGCCGGTGTGAGCAGAGTGTTCGATGGTGGTAACGGAGGTATTGTTGATATGGGTGCTTATGAAGCGCAATCCTCAGCACTCGCATCTATCGGTCTGGTCCAGAGCTATGACGTGGGAGAGATCACCGGGAGCGGGCGCTTGGATGTGGATACTGTTTCGGGTGAGGCCAGCCGCTATTCGTGGCAAGTGGATCGGCGTGACGGAAATGGATTCGTCGCGTTGGGCGGGGATAGTTTTCATCGAATCACTCGAACGGATACGCAGCTTTCGCTTGAAATCCTCGGTGCGATTCAGTCGATGCAGGGTTATCGATATCGGTACGTGGTTGCAAACACCACACCGTCGTTTGTAGGGAGTCCTGTTCGCCTGGAAATCGTTCCTCCGGTGCGAGTTGATGGAGGGATTCTTTCGAAGTTGACCGCGGGCGAACTTGCCACTCGGGTTGAAGATGGGGCTTCTTGGCTCAATGCGTATGTCTCGCTGACGGACGCGCTCAATCACGTTTCACGAGGGGGAGAGATCTGGGTTGCAGAAGGGACCTATTTCCCTAGCGATCCCACGGGTGGTCGACGAGATGAAGCCTTCGCGATGCGTCCGGACGTCGGAATCTATGGAGGGTTCAAAGGGTTCGGCGCCAACGCTGAATCTCTGAGGAGTGAGCGGGATCCGGTGCTCAATCGGTCGATCCTCAGTGGGGATATCGGGGTTTTGAACGATCCGACGGACAACTCATTCAATGTGATTCGAAACCAGGGCCTCGCCGAGGCCTTGGATCGAGACGCGGTGCTTGATGGTTTTGTCATCACGGGAGCCTACCGGGAGGCTTCGGCGGATTTTGACCTCAGCGACGGGGGGGCGATCCACAATCAACATCACCATCCAACGATTCGGAATTGTGTGATTGAAGGGAATGTGGGACAGCGAGGAGGAGGCATTGCGAACTACAATGCGACGCCACTCATTAGCCGGGTTGAATTACGCAACAACCGAGCGGCGACGGGCGCTGGTCTTTACAATTACTATTCATCGCCGCGGATTGAGAACAGTTTGATCACGGGGAACGAGGCAAGCGGCGAGGGAAATCGATTCGGTGGCGGCGTCTTCAATGATGTGTCTAGCGCCCCAACCTTTTTGTTCTGCACCCTGTCCGCGAATGAAACGCCGTCTGGAGGGGCCGGAATCGGAAACGATGCGTCTGCCGCTCCGGTGATCGCGAATTCAATTCTTTGGGGCAATCTCAGCGGTGGGAATGCTGGGGTTTCAGTGTTTGGGGGAACTCCGTCGATTTCTTTCTCTGCTGTTCAAGCGACACCGACGCCTGCGGGGACGGGAAATCAAAACTTCAATCCTCTGTTTCGGGCGTGGCGATCGCAGGACTACAGACTCTCTCCATTTTCACCGGCTCTCGAATCCGCTTCGACTTCCATCGCGATGGAAGATTCGAGCTTTGTTGACCTCGCTGGAGCGCCACGATTGAGCGGTTCGCAGAGTGATTTGGGCTGCTATGAGATAGATCTGTCCTCCGGTCGTAAGAACCCCATTATGCTCACTTCGGCTCCGGAGCAAGGCCTTGATATTGGTTCGACAGAGTTTCCCGTCGTTGGACATCCGGCGGCTTTGGTTCAGTGGGAGATGGATCTCACCGACGATAATGTGGCGAACTTTGTGCCACTTGTTGAGTCACCCAATCGACAATTGAGGATTGAAACGAGCGAAGCGACCCTCGAAGTGATTGAACCCACGGCAGCAGTTTCGTTTCGATTTAAGGCCGTTCAAAATGGTGAAACGTTTGTATCTGAACCATTCTCGTTAGGGGTAATGGATCCGATCTTGGTCAAGCATGATTCACCAGGTTTAGAGGATGGCAAGACGTGGGGGACGGCATTCAAGACATTGGCCTCGGCACTGACTCGAGCCTCGGCCGGTCAAGAAATTTGGGTGGCTGCGGGAGTGTATTTTCCAACGGCTGATCAAGATACTTCGGTGGCGTTCGGCATGATAGATCGAGTGGCCATTTATGGTGGATTCGCCGGTAGTGAATCCGATCGGGATTCACGGGATTGGTTGAATAACGTCACCATTCTGTCGGGGAACATCGGCGATCAGAATGCCGAAACTGATAATAGCTTGCACGTGCTATCCAATCGTGACTTGAGTCGTGCTGCGGTCCTGGACGGTTTCGTGGTAGAAGGGGCCTTCGGCGGGGCCGCGATGTTGAATCAGAATGCCAGTCCAACCGTTCGCCACTGTGTCTTTCGTGACAATCAGAGTCTTAATAGCGGTGCGGGAATTGTGAATGTGCTTGGAGCGCCATTGATTGAAGCGTCCTCGTTCTATAGAAACCGAGGTCTTCGGGGGGGAGCTTTGGAATCACTGGGTTCGGGATCGACCCCCGAAGTCGTGAACAGTCTTTTCTATCAGAACGAAGCCGTTAGTGACGGTGGTGCCATTTTTAACGAGGATGGTGGTCAGTTTGTCAACGTTACAGTTGCGTTCAATCGGACCGGAGAGGTCGTGGGGGGCATGGACAACGTGAAAGCGAACGCTGTAACCGTCTCTAATTCGATTCTCTGGGGGAATCAACCAAGCTTCCTTAATCGAAGCCAGGTGCTGACCGGGCAAATAAGGAAGGGAACGATCGTTCAGTCGATTGTACAAGGGATGTCAGTCCCGGGTTCGGACGGGAACTCAGGCATTGATCCACTTTTTGTGAATCCCGAGCTTGGGATGTTCCAACTATCCGGATTTTCTCCGGCGATCGATGACGGGAATTCAGGCCATCTTGACGATCGATTCTCCAAAGATCTAGTGAATCAGAATCGGCGTCATGCGGGAACGCCCGTTGATCTTGGAGCTTACGAATTTCAAGGCGCCCGAGTCGGTGATCTCGGATTGTTTCAAGCCTTCACGGATACGACTCTGCTAGGAGGCGGGACTTTGCGGGTGATAGTGCCATCAGGTCAGGGTGCGAGGGTCGAGTGGTTGCGAGATACGGGGGCTGGTTTCGTGCCGGTTGTAGCGGATTCGGTGCACGCTATTTTGATTGCCGATGAATCGTCGTCGTTGAGAATTCTGAATCCCTCTATCGGTTTGAATGGGGCGCGCTACGCTTTTCAGATCGTCGTTGCTGGAGCTGGGA
>CAJXVR010000394.1 GCA_913061285.1 uncultured Verrucomicrobiota bacterium
GAGATGTAGAGAGGTCTCGTGGGCTCGGAGATGTGTATAAGAGACAGTATTTATGTCACGATCAATTCACAGCATAATCTCATCTTGATCCGTACAAGTGACGAGAAAGCGGTGGAAGATATCGAAAAACTGGTCATCGAACTCGATCGACCAATTCCTCAAGTCCTTCTCGAAATGAAAGTTTTGGAACTCACTCTCGGTGACGGGTTCAAATCAACCTTCGATCTAGAAGCGGTACAACCCCAGCAAACCGGAGGGCCCCCAACCTCTCAGATCGTGAACCCTCTCAATACGGGCCTAGGAACCGTTGGTCGCAACGTCGCGGCGACGGGACGTTTTCCGCTAGAAGATAATCGCTTCGTTTATCAATTCCTCAATGATCGATTCCGAGCACGCGTGCAATTGATGGCCGATGAAAACCGCGTCCAAGAACTGGCGACACCGATGATCCTTGCCGCTAATAACCAGAAGGCGAGTATTTTCATCGGTGAAGAGAGGGTTCTCACGACAGGGGTGAATACCAGCGTCGTGACTCCGGGAAACGGAGCGACCACGTCTACCATTGAACCCGTAACAGAACTAAGAAACATCGGGAATACCGTTTCCATTCTGCCTCATATTAACGAGGACCGAACCGTGACATTGTCTATTCTCCAGGACTCATCCTCGGTCTCCGTAGGAGCGGCGACCATTCCCGTTGCAGGGAATGCCGGCACCGTCACCAGCTTTGCTGTCGACACGGTCAATACCGCGAAGATTGAAGGAACGATTGTCGCAACGAACAATCTCACCGTCGCCGTGGGTGGATTGATTCGACAACGAAAAAGCGAGATCCGCCAAAAAGTGCCCTTCTTGGGTGATATTCCGGTTCTCGGTTCGCTCTTCCGACGCGATGTGAGAGAAAACACAAAGACTGAGCTCGTCCTTCTTATTACGCCTCGAGTCATGAGAACTCCGGCGGAAGGACAAGAAGCCATCCAGGCACGCATCAGAGAACTCTCAGATCATCCGTTCCACGAGAAACGGGACGCGGCAATTCCGAAACCGAAAACAACCTTTCACAAGCGAGGTCGGAAAATCATCTATTAGGCGCTCCCTCAAGAGTGACTTATTGCCGCTAATAGCATCTATGACGGGGCTTCGAGATAACACGGGCTCGGAGCCTTGTCTTTACCCCTTAATACTCGAGTTTACTGAGCGCCTCGATTCGGAGGCGATGACTTGACCCAGCGCGGGTCCGCTGGCTCCGATGCGAGTTGATAGCGCGCATCGGCTGAAAGTCGAATCTGATTCGACCGATTGTCCAAGGAGCCATGGAGAGTGAAGGTAGAAAACACCATCAAATCTCCCATCACAAAATCGGTCGTCAACCAACGCCCTCCTAGTTCACGTTGAGCAGCGACAGGGTTTTTCGTGTACTGACCGCCACGAAAAAATCCTCCGTGCCGATAATGCCAATTAAAGACACCGTTTCCTTCATCGGCATCCATCTTACAATATTTCTCTAAGAGCGTTTTCGAACGATGGGATCCCTCAAGGACCATCAATGGTCCCATTTCCAGAGGAACATCGCCCAAAGGTATCCAGATGGTATAAAGGTGCTGGGTGCCTCGCCCCATGTAGACGATGTCACAATGAGGTGCCGTCGCTCGGCCAGGACTTTTCATTCGCAACCATATATGATCCAACGACCGACTTTCTCCCTCGAGAAACCGATCGAAAAACTCCTTAGTCTCTCGTCCTTGAACCAGCTCGCGAACTTTGGGGAAGCGATCATCTTCAGATTGAAAATCACTCGTGTAGTCGTCCTTAACGACCCCATCCGTAACCGGAGCGGATACATCGAGCACGCCTTTCTCTGAGAGTGAATTGAGGATTGTAGCCCGCGCCGCTGAAACGGTCTCAATGTCGAGAAAGTTCTGAAAGTACAAGTAACCATCCCGGGCCATGAGCTGCTGCAGATTTTCAACCGTCTCCGAGCAATCCGAGGAAGACAGCTGCCCAATGGCAGAATCAGAAGGATCCAAGGAACGCTCACATGAGCGCAGTCCAATGGTCTTCAGTCGTTCAACAGTTCCAGGCACTAGTTTTTTTGGGGGGTGGCAGGAAAAAACAAACCACCGAATCGTTTTTGCTCACCGTAGCCCTCAGCACTCGACAGACTACTGGAGGGCGGCCAGCTCCTCTGGGTTATCCGCCTTTTCGTAAACGAAATCGACCCAGCCATTCAGCATCTCGTCAAAAGTCTGCTCTCCCCAAGGCACAACTCGGTCAGCATTCGGATTGCTTGGGTTATCGGGCGAATTATCCCAAACGCCTGTCACGGTCAGCAGGGCACCCTTGGGAACAGAAATTGGCTCTTTAAATCGATAGACACTCTGCCAATTAAAGTCATAAGCCGGAACTGAGAGCAGCATTTCCTTCTTGCCATTGGGCAACTCGAGCAAGTATTTGGCGGCCACTCCGCGTAGGTGCATGTGAGGCATGAGCGACAAGATTCGAGCAGCATCACGAAACTCGTAAGTCGAACTCTCCTCATGCCATGATTTCCCTGCCGGAATGCGTAGTTCTCGTTGCCACATGATGTTCGTATGGATCTCACGAGCCGGAGGTGTCACCGCAAAACGAATCCCGACACTGGAACGATCAACGGTAGCCTGACCATTAGGAGTGTAATGTAATTCAAAACGAAGTTTTGAACCCGCAGGAATGCGTCGGGCGATGCCTTCTGGATATTGCGCCGGCATATCACCTGGAGCCCATCCGACGAGAATCGCCGTCTCACCATCGCGATCAAATACTTCCTTGCCGGGCGATATGATATAGGCAATCACATGATGCACGACCTCCGCATTGCCTGGCCGCGCCTCGGCGGCTTGAATCCAAACGTCTTCCTTAAAGCCTGGATCGACCGTGTAATACTTGTAGTCGACAACACCGGAAGCCGGAACAGACTCTTCGACAGGCATTGAGACCACAAGATCAGGAGTGCCAATGGACCATTCAAAGGACGCCTTTTTGGGCTCTGCAAGCGTCGCCGATTTCGCTGCAGGCTCGCCTTGCTGGCAACCTTCGTCAATCCAGGCAACCAAACGATCACGATCCTCTTCAGAGATGGAACGACTATTAAGGAACTCACCGTAGTGGGGATCCGCATACCAAGGTGGCATTCGTTGCTCGCGTACTACCTCTCGAATCGTCTTGGAAAAGCGCTTCACTTGACGATAGCTGGCAAATGATATCTGCCCCACGCGGCCTTTTTGATGGCACTCAAGGCACTTTGCCGAAACGATGTTAGCGATGTCATTGTTGTAAACGAGGTTCTTGCCGTGAAACGGGTTCTCTGAATACTGGATAATACAGCCTGTCGCCGCAGTCGACGCCTTCGCTATGGGCTGATCTGACAAAACCTGTTCGAGCGCATTCCTGAGATCATGGGACTTAGGACTAACCCGGCGATGTGTCACCGTGTATTGGTCATCAATTCTTCCCGAGTAGACAAGTGCCTGTTGTCCATTGAAAAGGAATACCTGGGGCGTCCGTGTCGCCCCCAGCCGTCTTGCGAAATCTTGCTCAAAATCCTTCAGCACCGGAAACGGCAACTCATTCTCCCAGGCGTGCCCCCCAACCCGATTGAACGAATCCCCTGGATCCGCATTTACAGCGATCAGTTGGACGCCCTTTGGGGAAAAATCGGCATGCAATGATTTGAGAGTCGGGAGGTATAGGTTTACAAGAGGACACTCGGTCGAGGTAAAAACAAACGCGACCGCCTTTGCCTCAGAATAGTCTTCCCAAGAACGCAATCGGCGCTTGGTATCGTAAAGCGAAAACTCCGAGAGCGAATCGCCCAATTCTAAAGGCTCAACAGCGTTAAGAGACCAACGGCTTCCGGTCAAGAGGAGCAAAGCGAATGCAGCTAACAGAATTCTCGTCATGTATTCAAAAAAGTTTCAGCGGATCATCTGAGCCATCACAGTTAGTATTGATGCGATTACAGCGGCTCGGACGTCGCAATACAGGGCTTAAATAAGCATTAAGAGGAGCAAACTTCAAGTTCTTCCCCAAAACAACTTACTCTGGGGATCTCCAAAGAGGATCGAGCCGCCTCATCTCTTTCTCCAAGTCTCCTCCTTCATAAAACGAGACCATTCCTCGCAGCCTTACTGTTTCTCCCGGGCCACAGTCCGGAAACGCTGGATCCGCATGGAGGCACGGGCAGTGGGGGTTCGCCCAAGGTCGATCACAGTGTTCCCATCCCGTAATAATCCACCGATTACCGGTCAAATCATGACTCGCAGCATAGGGCGTCATAAAGATCTTGTTGGCATTGTTCAATGCTGAGAATCCCGTGAGCTCCTTCAACATCACACAATTCTGAACGTTCAAGCCCGTGAGTTGCCCTTTTGTCCCGTTCTCAAGCCACAGTTCCATCCGAACCATGTCTCTTTCCGCCTCAACCGTCGCTCCAAAACGCACCTTATTTGGCAATTCGCGCTCGATGTGTAAGGAGGAGTCTCCCCGTCTTATCCACTCCAATTTCGGCAGCGTTATGTTCCTCCGATCCCACATCGTTGCCACATGAGTATGGGCCAGATAAAGGAGTTCGCGGGAGGATTCAGTACGGTTCCAAAGCGCCTCCGGAACGTCGACCACCGCATAGCCGCCGCTTTTCCAAGGTGCGAACACACTAAATTTCGTTTCTCGTTGGGGTCTCATAGCCCCATCAAGAAAAGCGACTCTCGGATGTCGTCCTCCCGGATACGGGCGAATCTTCAAGCCAGACGGCAGACGGCCCGAAACGCTGATCGGATTTGATCCAAGATCTAGAATTGCCTTCTCGATCTCAGCGATTCCGAGCCCGGTTGCAGCACGAACTTCCCAGGAGTCGTAATGGTGATCCACAATCATATTGGAAAGCCAATAGCGCTTCTCTGCCTGATCCGGCATCGACCGAAACTGATCCGTGACTTGTCCCTTGGCTATGCGAGTCTTCCGATCTTGAATCACCTCTTGCGGATTATTCGGTTTCACTTGTGGGTCAATGTACCGCCGCAAGTCCCTAAGTGACACGACCGTGTAGTCTTCTCCCGCCAGATAAGCCATGTATTCTTCGAACCGTTCTCGTGGCGTATGAACCCAGGCGTGAGCGCGATCAGGAACGCCATGAAATTGCATCACCGCGATCTTTCCAAATCTGGCCTGTTGAACAGCGCTCTTAAAATCCTCGAGTGTCCAGTGGGGACGCGCATCGCCGGCAGATGGTATCAGCAGTGGATGATCGAGTCCTGGCTCATAGGCAACTCCGCGACCATGCTCATAAGGATGTTCCGGAGCCCCCCCACGGCGAGCGAAGACGAATCCCAGCTCGCCAAGCAGCTCAAGAGCTCCATCGGCAATGGCGTTCCCCGGATAAGCGAAGGAAATAGGTCGAGGAATACCGAATTCGTCGCAACGCTGGTTGATCGCAGCAACCTGGACAGGAAGTTGTTTTAGATTTCCCTCACTCACCCCTAGATGATCTCTTGTGTGGTTTCCTATTTCGAATCCATCACGACTCAATGAGGCAATTTCTTCCCAAGTCATGTATTTCTCTTTGTCGCTCTTAAATTCAAAGCCTTCGGTGATAAAGAAGGTCGCCCCAAATCCATACTGCTTGAGAATCGGGCCCGCGACGGTAGCATGTGACTTGATGGAATCATCGAACGTGAGCACCACGAGCTTGTCAGGAATCCCCGCCGCATATTGCAATATCGGCAGGTGAGAAACGGCGACAACCAGAAGGGTACAAAGCAAGCGAACAAGATCGGATTTGAGCATCAATGATTGATACCATGCCTCAAGAGATTGGCAACCCCGGGGCCACGGAGCGAGAACGACGACACCACGCCCTTTCAGATCACGGGCGCTTACCGAGACAGTAGCGGATTGTGCTCTTCTCCAAGAACCTTAAGCTCTTCCAAGTGTATCTCTTATCAAATAAACCACAGGGAGACTATCGTCTCAGGATCGCAAACGGCATGCTTCTTCGCTCACTCTTAGGCCTCATTCTTTCTATCGCTTCGCTCTCCGCTGGCTCCTTCCCGCTATGGTCTCCCGATACACCGGTACCCTCGACAAGCGAGATGTACCGATTGAATGAAACAACATTCAGTGTAATCAAAGAGCGAACGCCAGAGAAAGATGGATTTAATTGGCTACACGGCGTGGCGCTGGTATTCCACGACCAACGACTCCTGGCCTCATTCGGGCACAATTCCGGTAAGGAAAATACCGCCGGAGAGATGGCTAACGGACGCTACAGCGCTGACCGAGGCAACCGTTGGGAATCGCTCTTCCGAATCAATGCTCAAGAATTGCCCGAGCTGGCAGTGAGTCATGGCGTCTATCTTTCAACGCCCGATACGCTCTTCGCCTTCCACGGGGCCTTCCACGGCTCCATGAACTCAGTCCATACCAGAGCCTACCAGCTCGATGAAACGTCTGGCCGATGGAATCCGATGGGTTCGATCATCGCGCAGGGTTTTTGGCCGATGCAAGAACCTCAACGTCTGGACAACGATCAATGGGCCATGGCGGGGCTTTGCGTGCACGGGGGAATTGGCAAGGGTGATAATCCTGTCTCTTATACACATCTCCGAGC
>CAJXVR010000395.1 GCA_913061285.1 uncultured Verrucomicrobiota bacterium
TTTCAGACCGCATTCGGCGGCGATCGGTATGACACAGGGCTGAAGCCCTGTGCTCCGGGCGACAGAGCTTTCAGCCCACGGACCGGGATAATTGCCCCTCTCTTTCAAATGCACCCACCTCAGGATCGCTACACAACATCCCGTCGATACATACTCAAACTACGGCTCCAGACTCACCGGCACTTTTTCGCGAAGGTAGTCGAGGAAGTTCTCGAAGAGGACGATGTGGCTGCGGGTCTCGTCCATTGCCTCGTCCTGTGCCTGCTTCCGTACGAGTACCCGTAGCCCATCCGGATCAACATCGAATGATTCGTATGACCTTTGGGCCTGGTTAAACACATCATCAGCTTGAACACCCGCCCATTGAACAGGCGTCTCAGCATTGAATCGTTCTTCGTGTTGGCTGTAGGGAGCGGAGTAACAATAGAGGTTACCAAAAAACAGTTCATCCCTCTGCTGAGACCAACGCAACCACCACACATCCCCCTCTGCAACGGTCGAAACCTGCTGCCGATCGCCACCCTCCGGAAAAGCGCGCACGAAGGCTAGATTACGAGTACCGGTCTCATTGGAAGCGTATGCAATCCAACGACCGTTTGGGGAAAATTGCGGATGATCCTCCCAAAACTCACTCACTCTGAAATCGTTAATATCAACGTAAGACCACCCCCTTGCATCGTTCCCTTCAAGCTGCACGATGCGAATATCCATTGGTCGTCCTTTGACCTGCTCAGTGATCGCCAAAAAGCGGCCATCTCGGCTCCATGAATGAGGTATCTGGCCAGCGTCGCTTTCGAGCAAACGCTCAGGTGGACCGCTCGCGTCGGTACGGACCCAATACAGATTCCTACTCCCATCGGTCTTTTTTCTGGAAAAAACGATCGCACCACCGGTTGGACTCCAAACGGGATGGTTGTCCTCCGTGTCATCAAACGTAAGCTGAACCGGATTCTTCCGTTCGAGATCGTAGATCCAGATTTGCTTACGATCTCCCTTGTCAACAGCACTGGCTAAAAAGCGACCATCCGGCGAAACTCGGTAGTGCAGAAATGCGTCCACGTACGGAACGGTCTCGCGGTTCCCGTCACGATCATACCATTCAAGCATATATAGCTGTTGAAGGTATCCCCCTTTCAGATAGACCAGATCACCGCCGGGAGAGACATCATAATGAGCCACTCCATTCTTCCCCGTGGCGACGTCTTGGACAACGGGAATTTCTGGCCCAATGGATTCCAAAGAGGCGAGATCGAAGGCGCGAGCAAACAGCGTATTCCTTCTAACGTACACCAAATGACCACTCGGGAGGTAACGCCCTTGAAAGCCTTTCGCAAAAACACGAGGCTCACCGTGAGGCAATTCCTGAACCATGACCTTGGCGTCGTCGTACCCGTAAGACTTCTCAGTGTGGGCCGTGAAAACGACGGCCGTCCCCCCGGGCAAAACATTAGGCCATCGGTGTGTGACATCATCTCCCGACACATGCGTAATCTGCTCGGGCTGTCCTTCTCCGGAAGCCAGCACGCGATAAAGGCCGCCGCTACTTGAGTGAGAATAAACGATCCAACCGTCATCCGCCCAATCCATCCCTCGGCCATGCTCGGTGCGACAAATGACCTGAAAGGGTCCGCCAGCGTTGACCGCGGCCTTCTTCAATTCGTTCCCTCCCTCGACACGAAACACCACCCACTCACCGCCAGGTGAAAAACGGAAATCGATGGCTCCTCTCGAAGAATCGAGAATGGTCGTCTCCAAACGATCGAATCGCCTTAGATGGATTCGCCGATGGCTTCGACTCCCGGTAGGACTAAAGAGAAAGCCCAAGGTCGAACCATCTGGTGACAGCCGGGCCGCAGCCCCATTCGCCCGCGATAGACTTCCCTCCATTCCAATGAACATTGGAATCAAGCGGTTGCGAGACGCTGAATCGGATTCAGCAAGCGAATCGTCGGCAACCTCATTCTGCTTCAACGCCCACATGAGCACAACAGTCACCACCACCGCCAAGCCGATTCCTGCGACAGCAATCAAGGGGTGGATTCCCCTTTTCACAGACGGTTCGGCTGCAAGCTCACCGGAAAGCACCGCTTCAATATCAATCCGGGCATCAGCGACGTCATGCAATCGCCGCTTCCGATCCTTAGTCAGGCATTTGCGAAGGAGACCTTCGATCGTCGGAGGCACCCCAGCGGGCAACGCGCTCCACCGTGGATCTCCCTTGATGATTCCGGCTAGTATCTCCGAAGTATCCTCTCCGACGAATGCCCTTTCACCCGTCAAGCACTCGAACAAGACACAACCAAAAGCCCAGATATCGGACCGCTTATCGAGTTGCTTCCCCCGAGCCTGCTCTGGCGACATGTACCCCGCCGTACCAAGAATCGTCCCCGGTTGCGTATACGCATCCGTAATCGTCGGCGATTCGTCTTCTGCCATCCCATGGTGGAGCGAGCGTCCCCCCGAGCCGTCCCCCTCGCCGAGTTCGGCTTGCGAGTACGCTCGCCCCACCGAACCTGACTCCTCCGCCAACGCTTTCGCCAGCCCAAAATCCAGCACCTTCACTCGACCATCCGCATCGAACTTGATGTTCCCCGGCTTCAGATCCCGATGAACAATCCCCTTTTCATGCGCCGCCTCCAAGGCTTCGGCGATCTGTTTACCAACCTCAAGCGCCTCCTCAACGGCCAAGGCTCCCCGCAGCAACCGCTCCGAAAGATCCTCGCCTTCGACCAGTTCAAGCACCAGCGCCTGCGAGTTACCCGACTGTTCCAACCCATATATCCCTGCCACGTTCGGATGGTTCAGCGTCGCCAGCGTTTTGGCTTCACGCTCAAACCTCGCCAGCCGTTCCTTGTTCCCAGCAAAACTTTCAGGCAAAACCTTAACGGCCACCTCACGACCGAGTTTCGAGTCCCGCGCGCGATACACTTCTCCCATCCCGCCTTGCCCCAGCTTGGCGGTGATGTCGTAGTGAGCAATCCGCGTTCCAACCATGCGACGATGCTAGTCAATGCTTACCGAGAGTCGAGCCGGGAATTGAAAAGGCAACCTAGCCTGGAAGCAGAGAGAAACTGGTCAATCAAGGGCACCCGAGAACAGCATCCGCGCTCTCACCAGAGGCTGCGTGAAAACGCTCTCGGCAATTCACTAGCTGGACTCGACGAATTCATATTTCCCAAGCCTCTCGATTGAAATAGTGACCTTCAATTGCCATGCAATCCACGTCGCGCTCCTTCCATATTCCATTCTTCGTTCTAGCATTGAACCTCACAACGGCGGCGCAAGAGAAGCAACAGCTCCAATACCACACATCAATAGTCAGCCAAAAAAGGGCTCAGAAAAGGAATGGAGATGACCGTTCCATTCCACAACTCCAAGCCCTATAGCATCGGGCAAAGAGTGTGATGGGAACTGAGCGCACAAGTTGAGGAAGGAGATTGACCAAGCGATGAACGAACTTCGGGCCAAACCGGACGCTATGCTTCAGCACTCCACCATTAATCTTCCGCATCCATCTCGGCAATCTCATCCCAAGAAGGCGCTCGCCACAGATGTACCACAGGGGACGTATCCATCGCGAAGAGCGTATTGCCGTCCAGCAGAAACCGTGGGTTCGGTATTACTTGGCCAGGCACGGAAAGCGTGATCAGGTGTCGCCATGTTTTCGTATCCCAGATTTTGATTGCGTCCACTCCCAAAGCCCCGGTAACCAAACGGTTTCCGTCGGTTGAGAAACTAGCCACCTTTGCCCCTGTGAGATGAGCCGTAAATCTCTTTTCCAGTCTTCCTGAAGGGAGGCCAAACACAAACGTGGAATGGGGTTCCGCATTGACGACCACTCGCCGCGAGTCGGGAGAAAACACAACACTCCATACACCAAGCATAGGCTCCCCAAGTGACATCGACTTCGGCTTGATCCCCCCTAAGTCCCAAAGCTGCGGATCACGCCGATCCCGATTCGTTGTCATGAGCCAACGCCTGTCCGGAGAAATCGAGTAGAGAAGCAACCTTTGCGGTAATTCGTACCGAGAAAGAATTCTGCCGTCGGAGTAACGGATTGAAATCAGCGACAGATTTTTGGGGCTTACTTGAAGCATCACTAGTAGATCTTCGTCAGCATGAAGCTTTAGGAATCCCGAATTCGGCAAGTTCAGTAACCACCTCCGGTCCGCATTCCGCCCACTCAGATCACAGGCAAACACATCCCCTTCCGCATCGCTCACGGCGCCAAGCCGCCCATCATCCGCAAAAATAAGTTCCCGATCTTCCTCTCCCACTGTGGAGAGAATCTCTCGCTCTTCCAGTCCGTTCCCACTCCGTAAAACGATATTCCAATCAGAATCGAGCATCAGCAAGGAATCCCCAGACGGCATCATCTCCCACGGACCATAGCGCTTCAAACTACTCGTGAGCTTACCAAAGGACGGTCTTTCCATCCGGCGCGGAAATGCTAGGGCATGGGACCGCTCATACCCCGTTTGACGCGCAACGCGGCCAGGCCGCCAGCGAATCATGGTTCCGTCAAAGCAGCCGCTCAGCAAGGTCTGATCATCATGTAGCCTCACAATCGCGTGAACCTCCTCTCGATGCCCACGGAGCATTCGGATCTCCGCTCGACTCTTCAAATCCCAGAGCCGAACCGTCTGATCAGCTGAGGCGCTCACCAAGGTTCGACCTTCATCTAGAAATTGGAATCCCGTAATGTACGAATTGTGCCCCTCGAGTCGCCCCTTAAGCTCGCCCGTCTCGGCCGCTCGAAGCTGAATCTCTCCACTGTGGTTTGAGTGAGAACATACGAGAAAACGGCTATCGGGACTGAAGGCCAAGGCAGATGGACCTGGACCTGACGGGGAGATCCGCTGACTCCAAAGTTCTATCCCCGTGCTGATATCGTAAACATAGACGAGCCCTGTGCCCCTTCCAACCACCGCAAACCACCTCCCGTCGGCCGATATCGTTCCCCAATCCACGCGCCTGTTGCCCACCGCAACGGGAAACGTGTTCACGGAACGCTCTTCCCCAATATGCCATACCTGTAACCTGACTCCTCCTCGGCGCTCGGCAGCCATGCCGGCTCGACGACTCAGCATCCAAACGTGCGAGCCATCGCGAGAGAAATCCGAGACTGTCTCATCCTTCAGATCAGGCGTATCCTCAAAACTCCCCAATTCCCACTCCCGTTCCCCTGTCTCCGTGTTCAGCATCCAGAACCGTATCCCTTCGTGATCACTCTCCTTCACCAAAGCACGAGGTGATATGGGTGAAAAATTTTCTAGAGTGAGATTCGAAGACAACCACGGAGGGCGCGCCTCTTCACCGGTTTTCAGCTTAAAGAACGTTTGCTTCCAGTCTTGAGTATCTTTGGAAGTCCAACAACTCAACCACCGGTCGTCATGCGAAACCGACATAACAAAGCCCGGCCCATTCAGGTCTAGCTTCCCAAATTCACGGCCCTCGCTCTGGCACTGCTGCCGCAGCCAACGCCACTCCCAATGCCGCAGGTCTTCCTCTCCCGGTTCCGGAACGTGATGCTGCAGCAAGGCCAAGGCGCCCCCTAAATCTCCGAGTTCAAGGGCATGTCGAGCGAGATTCATGTCCGAGGCATAAGCCAGTCGTCGCTCGTTATCCGCTTGCTGGCTCGCCAGCGCTTCCGCTGCCTTGGCCCGTTCCGATTCGGCCTCAGCTTTCTCAGCAAGCTGATTGGCTCGATGAGCCTCAAAGTCAGCACTCCGGCGAGCCTCAGTCGCTTCTTTGGTTTGCCACAAACTGAAGGTAAGCCCCACGATCAAGGTGACGGCCATCCCCAACCCTGAACTCACCGCCAAGCGATTTCGGCGCCAGGCTTTCTGGAGCTGGTAGAGCGCACTCGGCGGACACGCTAACACAGGAATATTTTCCAAGTGCCGCTCAACGTCTTTGGCCAATCCGTTGGCCGTTTCATAGCGCCGAGCTCGATCCTTCTCCAGACACTTCATTACAATCCAATCCAAATCACTCGACAGTCGTCCCTGTTTGACTCGCTGCGGATCCACTTCGGATCGTCCAACATTCTCGCTCAACCGCGTGCTTGGTTTGATTGGGTCCCGCTCGCGAATGATCTTACGCATCTCATCAATTCCAGATGCCATTAGTTCCTTCGCGTTGAACGGAGTAGAGCCCGTTAGTATCTCATACAACAGCACACCCAAGCTGTAGATATCCGAACGGGTGTCCACATCCAGCCCGCTCATCTCCGCTTGCTCGGGACTCATATATGCGGGTGTCCCGATGAATTGGCTGTACTGCGTGTAGATCGTCTTGTCGGTCAGCTCTCCTTGAGTCGCCTTTGCGATGCCAAAATCAATCACCTTGGGCACCGGCTCCCCGTCGTGCAAGGTCACCATCACATTCGAGGGTTTGATGTCCCGATGAATAATCCCTTTCTGATGCGCATGCTGAATCGCCTGACACACCCGAATAAAAAGCCTTAACTTCTCCGCTACTGCTGTTCCCTCCTGTTCGAAATACTTCGTAATCGGAATCCCCTTCACCAACTCCATCACAAAGTAAGGCCGCCCGGTGTCCGTCGTTCCCGCATCTAGAACCTTAGCAATGTTCGGATGATCCATCATCGCCAAGGCCTGGCGCTCCGCCTCGAACCGCG
>CAJXVR010000396.1 GCA_913061285.1 uncultured Verrucomicrobiota bacterium
CGAGATGTAGAGAGGTCTCGTGGGCTCGGAGATGTGTATAAGAGACAGCAGTTTTTGATCGTGCAGGCGGATTGCCTCTGGGAGCTTCTCGCCTAGGTAGTAGAGGGCGTTTTGTCGCTCCGCCGTGATGTCTGGTTTGCTGATGGGGATCTCTCCCGTTCTCCACAGACGCTCGAGTGTGTTCTTGATTTCTTCCCGAAACATCTTTCGTTCGGGTTGCGTGTAGAGGCTGTTTTCCAGTTGAAAGAGATTGAGATAGAGCTCGCGATGCTGGTCGAGGATGCTCCATTTTTTGGATTCTGTCGGATGTGCTGTGAGCACGATTTCCACCTCAGTTTCTTTGATGTGCGCCTCAAGCGATTGGGTAGCCTGCTTGTTCTTACGAAGTGTTCCAAGTTGCTGCGCCCAGGTTCCAGAGGCGACATGGCGCTCATTCTTGGCAAAACGCTGCCGAGAGATTTGGTTTGCCGTGTTTTCTTCGACCAGATTGAGAAGCTGAAATCCGATCGATAAGACTTGCACCGATCCTTGATTGAGCGACAGGGCCGGCCTTTTCGTGTCGGGCGTTAGTGCTTTTGCGAGTTGAGGGTGTCCGACCTCTCGCAGAACTTCGTTGAAACAATCAACCAAGAAGGCATAGTCGTCGTCGATTTTCTGAAACCCACGAATCAAGTAGGGGTCGCTACTGGTGCCTTTGTTGTTCAAAGTGCCCTGTTTCTGGCTTTGGCTTGAGGACTGTATCACATTTATGTTTGATTATGAATTGATTATCAGGAATAGTGAAACACGAATCACTATTCGTATATGAACTTTGAAAAGTGAGTTGTCAAACGAAATGAGCCGAGAAACCTTACAAATGATTAAAAAGCCAGGCTGGACCTTTTTGTCCAATCACGCCCATGTGCTGATTTGCCTCGCGCTTGATCCCGACATGGTGCTGAGGGAAGTCGCCCTGCAAGTTGGCATTACGGAACGAGCGGTGCAAAAGATCGTTGCCGACCTAGAGGAAGCAGGGGCTCTAAGTCGTCAAAGAGAGGGGCGTCGGAACCATTATCGCATCAACCGAAAGATGCGTCTTCGTCACCCGCTAGAAAACCATGCTGAGATCGGCCAGCTCCTAGAACTGGTTGATATCGTTGACGATTAGATTTGGAACTCCGCTGGGGCTTCGTCCCAAACGCTAAAGCGACGCCCTCTTATGAGGTGAGCAGAGGGAGGCCTTGTCGCTCAGAAAACGTCTCAGCATTGCTGGCCGTTATTCCTGTGGAGATGTACTCTCGGCTGGCACTGCAGTGGCCTTCGGTTTTGCTTCCAGCACCGATGTGTCCGCGAACTTGATGTAAAGTGCAAGGACGCCGGCCGCGATCGCGATTCCAAAAGGCCAAGCAAGCTTCCAAGGGGTTAGATCGACGTCCCCTGAATGCTCGTGAACCCAGGGTGTCTTGCGTGGGGCGATCAGTCTCATCAGAGCCATAAAGAGAATCAATCCAGCAAAAACGGCTCCTAGAAAATGAAATTCATGGAATTCTACGCGCTCCATGAACTTGGCAAATGGCTCAAAAAAGTAGCCTACGGCAATGCTTCCGAATCCTAAGAGTAGAGCGATATTTGCTGCGAATGCCGGGACTCGTTTGGTGAACATGCCTATGATCATGACCGAAAGAATAGGGATAAAGTAGAGCCCATTCATTTTCTGCAAGTAACCAAAGATACTTTCTTGCCCTGCCAACATCGGGGCAACAATCATAGCGAGAATAGCGATGATGGCGCCGCAGATTTTTCCGGCGGCGATGGTTGATTTCTCGTTTCCGCCACTAAATCGTGCGAAGACCCCTAAACTAAAGAGAGTGGCGGTGCTGTTGAGCGCCGAGTTGAATGAGCTCAGTATGGCGCCAACCATGACGGCGGCGAAAAAGCCTGCAAGAGGGGCGGGAAGCACGTTGCTGACGAGCATCCCGTAGGCTTTGTCGGGAGCAATCTCAGTGTCTGCTGAGTAGAGATGAAAGGCGATGATGCCAGGGAGGACGAGAATGATCGGAGCGAGCACCTTGAAAACACCGGCGATGAGAACGCCTTTTTGTCCTTCCTTGAGACTCTTCGCACCGAAGGTTCGCTGGATGATCTGTTGATTGGTTGTCCAGTAGAAGAGGTTTAGGAGAAGGACTCCCGTGAAGAGGGTGGAAAAAGGAACTGAGGAGTCTGGGCCGCCGAGGGTGTTGAATTTCTCTGGATGGGCGGTTTTCATATCGCTGAGGGCTTGGAACACTCCCTGATCATTGACGGCGTTGAGACCGAACCAAGCGATGAGAATCCCGCCGACGAGGAGTCCAAATCCATTGATTGTATCCGATACGGCGACGGTTCTGAGTCCTCCAAAGATGGCATAAATGGAGCCAACGATTCCGATAAACCAGACGGTGATCCAGAGGAGTGTCGTATCACTTTGAATGCCAGTGAGGGATTTCAAATCAAGGATTCCAGCCAATCCGGTGGCTCCGGTGTAGAGAATGATAGGGAGCAGGATACCCGCATAGGCCAGAATGAAGATCAAGCTCGTAATCGCACGGGTGGTAGCGTCAAAACGTTTTTCGAGGAACTGAGGGACCGTCGCTATGCCGCTACGGAGATATCGTGGCAAAAAGAAAAGGGCGAGAAAAACGAGTGAAAGTCCTGCGATGACTTCCCAGGCCATTACGGCAATACCGTCGGTGTAGGCGGCGCCGTTGAGCCCCACCAATTGTTCGGTCGAGAGATTCGTCAAGAGAAGCGAGCCAGCAATGAAGCCCCCCGTGAGGGTTCTGCCAGCCAAGAAATACCCGGTGGAAGTTCCGTGATCATCGCCCCTGGTCATGAACCAGGTGATGACACCGACCAATGCAGTGAAGAATGCAAACGTGATGAGAGTTAACATGGATTGGCCGGAGACTAACGGATTTGTTCTCGGATGGGAAGAGGATCGTTCGCTGTCTTTGCTTGGAATCGATCTAGGCTCGATTGCGTGTTTCCTCTCCATATCAACAGAAACACGTGGCCAAGCCTGGTTGGATCGTCTAATAAATCGGGATGATTCGTCTGTTATGGATTCTATTCTTAGGGAGTTTCGTTTCTTCGATCGAAGCGGCGTCGGGGTTTTCGACAACAAATATTTTTCCCCTCGGACCGAAACATGCTCATTCGAGTAGTATCGTAGAATGCCAGGATGGCTCGCTGTTGGCGTGTTGGTTCTACGGCAGTGGCGAGCGGAGGGCTGATGATGTTCTTGTCCAGGGAGCTCGGCTGAAAAAGGGGGGGCGCCAGTGGGGCGAGGTCTTTGTGATGGCTGACACGCCGGGGTTTCCGGATTGCAACCCTGTTCTTTTTGTCGATGCTCACGATCGTCTCTGGCTCTATTGGATAACGGTCTTGGCCAACCGCTGGGAGTGTAGTCAGTTGAAGTATCTTCGGGCAGAACAAACAACCGGGAGTGGCGTGCCTGAGTGGAACTGGCAGGGGTTGGTTCAGCTGAAACCGGGTGATGGCTTTAGGCAGATCATGGCTGATCGCTTTAATGAACTTGGGGTCAATCAACGAATGTGGGCTGAGTTCGCTAAGCCCTATGAGCGGCTCTTGTTGGAAGCAGCAAGCGATCCTTACAAGCGTCAAACCGGCTGGATGACTCGAACACACCCACTGACTCTACCCAGCGGCCGAATCTTGTTGCCGCTGTACTCGGATGGATTCAACGCCTCGCTTATGGGCATCTCTGATGACCTGGGAGAGACTTGGCGGGCCAGCTCACCAATCATTGGCCTTGGGCCAATCCAACCCTCGGTGGTCCGTCGGAAGGATGGGACGCTTGTGGCGTATTGTCGTGATTCGGGAAGTCTTCCTCAGCGAGTGCTGCAAGCGGAATCGACGGATGGCGGCGAGACATGGAGTGCCGCGGTGGACACCGTAGTGCCGAATCCGGGGTCGAGCCTGGAGGTGATCGCTCTTCGCGATGGACGCTGGCTGATGATTGCAAACGATACCGAGAGAGGCCGGCATCAGCTCAGTGCGTTGATTTCAGGAGATGAAGGAAAAACTTGGGGCAGCAAAAGGGCTATTGAACCTATGGATTCAGTGGGTACGGATTTTGGATACCCTTCGGTCATTCAATCTCGCGATGGATTGATTCATCTTACCTACACCTACTCGTCGGCTCAGGGTAAGAGTATCCGCCACTGTTCTTTTGGCCTTGGTTGGCTGAGCGGCAAGTAGCCTTCTCTCAAGTCCGTAGCAATTGGATCAGTGAGGAAGGGACAGGTTAGAGGCGTCCGGAAGCGGTCCCATTAGGCGGTCGAAAGAACGAGGCGCATGATGACAAGCATGCCTAGACAAAGTGCGATTTCGTAGCGTTGCGGTAGCTCTCGCTTGAGGCAATTAACCAGGGCGGTTTGGGAAAATATCTGGGTCCAGTGGTGGCTATGGCTCGCTTGCATAAAATAGGCTCTTTCCTGAATCAACTGAGTTGATATTAGCAGGAGCTATCAAATGCTGCATCAGTACATTGGATGAATTACTGGGGCTTGGCCAAGTGGGGGTTGGCGGGTTTCAGGGCGGTTATGGCGTACTCAGGCTGATGGGTGGTCGAATATGTT
The DNA here is from genome assembly GCA_913061285.1 of uncultured Verrucomicrobiota bacterium. GTDB lineage: Bacteria > Verrucomicrobiota > Verrucomicrobiia > Limisphaerales > AAA164-E04 > UBA2970. Next base: position 4,620 of record CAJXVR010000396.1, read on the forward strand.
TTCAAAGACTGAAAATACGATTCGAAGTGGATTGATAGCCACTGTTCAAGCAACCTTGACTGTTGCTTCTCGGGCCGATCCGTGTAATTCCGGTGCGGACTCAGAACGAAGGGCAACTCTCTGCGATAGCTTCTCGCCGTGTTCGGCATAGTAGGCCCAACCCTTTTGGGTTGTTTCATCAATCATCGAATGCTCGAGTGCATGAGCATATTGATTCTCTTCAATGATTTCTTTCATGGAACGGTTTCTATTGTTCTTTCGAAGGCACACTTGATGGATTCTGCTCTGCCGATCGATGAGCCTTCGTCTAGTCTGTTGTTTCGGTCGGTGACTTCACTTCCGCCGTTAATATACACTATTTTCAAAAACGTGCTGGGCACTTTTTGTGGGACGAATTAGGAGCTGACTCAATTGGAAACCGTTGGATCTTTCGATCTTCTCGTCAGCGGGCGTCACTCGGTGATAGTGTTCTGATTTGGTATCGGTGATTGATGGCTTTTCTTTAGGCCCTCGTCCGTGATTGTTTGGGCTCCCGTCCTATGGGCATCCATTGCGGAAGCCAAATAGGTCGGGACTAGAGAGACTTGAGGAAGGCTATTAGGTCTTGGCGTTCTGCCTGCGTTGCGTTGCGGTAGGTTTCCCTAGAAAACCTGGCTTCGCCACCGTGCCAGAGGATCGCTTCGGAAAGCGTTCGGGCTCTCCCGTCGTGAAGGTAAAACTCGTTCCGATTTACGGCTGCTGTAAGCCCTATTCCCCAAAGCGGAGCCGTACGCCACTCGGAGCCTGAAGCCTGAAAATCAGGGCGGCCATCGGAGAGTCCCGGGCCCAGATCATGGATCAAGAGATCGGTGAATGGACGAATTGTCTGGAAGGATAGTTCTGCAAGATCCGGATGTCGTCCGGTCTTAAGTTCAGGGAGGTGGCAACGATCGCATCGGGCAGATCGAAAGAACCGTTCGCCTTGTCTCACGTTCGGCTGATTCCAATCTCTTCTCGCTGGAGGAGCTAGTGTCTGTTGGTAGCGAAGTACTCGCTGGAAGATTCGGTCGCTTATCTCTGGAGTGCCTCCGTGAGGAAGTGAAGCGAGTTCGATCGATGGGCCTTCAGAGAGGCTTTCGCCTGTGACGATGCTGCTGGTGATTCCGATGTCATGGAAAAAGGCGGCAGCAATCTGTTGTCGGAGCTTGGGTTGGTTGGCTTTCCAACCAAATCGGCCAATCTGGTAGACGCCCTTTTCATGGTTCCAGACGCGGTTGATTCGTCCGCTGATGCCGTCTTGGTTCACATCGTTTGGATCCGCGAATCGATTGATGGCCGCCTCAGGAATTGCTTCGAGGAGACCCAAGCCGAAGACGGGTGGTGCTAGGCGAGGTCCCAAGAGAATACTGTTGGTATCTGTCGAATAGGGATGGGATAGGATGAGTTTGTAGACCGGCTTTCTGAGCTCGAACGGGGTTTGATCGGCGAATTGCCCGGCGACAGGTTCGTAGTCTATTTCGACTCGGCCCTCAGGCTTGAGCCCTGGAATGGCGTGATTGGAGAGCTGAGTTCCAAGAGTTGGGTGTGGATGTGGGGCGCCGTTGTGAGTGTCTCCAGGAAGACTCAGTCGAAAGAGAAGACTGGTTGCTGGCCCCCCTGCAAGAGGGGCTTTCCCGCGTCCGTCGTGAAGGTGGCAGGCCGAGCATGAGTGGGCATTGAAGAGTGGGCCGAGTCCGTCACGTGCCTTGGGCGAGCCAGAAGCCACAACCCAATTCCGATTAAAGAATGAATTGCCGACAACATGCTCTCTGCGAGTCAAGGGACGAATATTGGCGAGCGGGAGCGAGAAGGCGTTTTGTCCCGATTGAAAAACGGTTGTTTCGCCGCCGCTCCACTCGATCCCCAATGAATCCGCCAACGCAGGCGCGGCCGAAAAGGAAAGAAGGATGATTAGACGGGCGAGAATTGCTGCAGCCATTCCATCTATTGCTGTCTCTTATACACATCTGACGCTGCCGACGAGCGATCTAGTGTAGA
>CAJXVR010000397.1 GCA_913061285.1 uncultured Verrucomicrobiota bacterium
GATCTACACTAGATCGCTCGTCGGCAGCGTCAGATGTGTATAAGAGACAGGATTGATGATTATTCGCCTGTCCCTATCCCTTGACCTTTTTTGAACCGGGCGCCGGCCTCTTCCGGCAGAATCTACCGTGAAAGAGAAAGAAAAAGTGTCTTATTTAGTCTTGATCTTCTTATTTGCGCCATTAGTGTCCGGAAGCGCGACATGAAGATGAAGAATTCCAATCCTTTAAGCACGACGGTGGCCATACTCGCATTGGCCGGTTTTCAAACGATTCAGAGTTTTGGCGCTCAGATAACGGAGCCCATTCCAGGGGCTAAAGTCATTGACTTTAGCCAATTCACATCGCCGGTAGGTCTGACGGTGCCTGGCAGCGAAGCCCAGGTTGGGGATGCGATTGGTGAGGATGTTGTTTTGTCGAATCAGCGCGCCGATGACCTGTCGATCGGGTCGCTCTCTCTTTCGCTTCCATTCATTTGGGGCGGGACTGCACCAAGTCGTGGTTTTTTCGTGCGCGGTTTTGACTTACGCAGGGTCCAAGACCCGGAGCCAGGAGCGTTTTCATTTGAGTTTGCCAATCCGGTTAGTGCTGTCGCTGCCCTCTTTTCCTTTTCTCCGGATCCCGAGTTAGTTGGACCGTTCATGCGCGCTTACGACGCAGACGGTGTGCTCCTTGAAGAGTTCAGGCTGGTGGAGGACGTTCCCTTCCAAGATTTCACGGGCGAATACCGAGGATTCGTAAGGGAGAGTGCAGACATATCCCGTATTGAGTTCGGTGTCAACACCTTGCAGTATGGATGTGCATTTCTCGTTGATGATCTTCAGATACCGGGCCTTGTTGATGCTGATGGTGATGGGGTGATCGATAACGACGACAATTGCCCTACCACTCCGAATCCTGGCCAAGAGGATCTCGATGGCGACGGTATTGGGGACGTTTGCGATTCTGATACGGATGGGGACGGTGTGGCCGATGACATTGACAACTGCCCGCTGCTCGCGAATGCCGACCAAGCTGATTCAGATGGAGACGGCGAAGGGGATGTCTGCGATTCCGACATTGATGGAGACGGTATCGCGAATGATGTGGATGAGTGTCCTTTCTCGATCCTGAGTGCGACGCTCGTTTTCGGTGAGGTCGATTCAGGCGTTGCGAACAATACGCTGGCCACCGGTTGTTCGATGGCCGATGAGTTTGAAGCAGTCTGTGATCTTGCCTCGGGCTATCAGGAGCTTAAGAAAGATGGCTCAATCCAGCAGAAGAAGGGCCCGAACGGGAATGCCAGTGATCAAGCGATCGCTCGGTACTTGATCAATCTCTGTGCTAAGAACATGGAGACACTCGCCTCCATCTACCAAAAGACGGGACTTCTAACCAAACAAGAGGAAAGTGCCGTCAAGAAAGCGATCAAGAAGAGTCAAGGGGACGAATAAGATCGTGGCAATAGCGGAAGTTCGAGTGGCCGCAGTAAGAAAAAAGCGAAGACGTAAAGACTTGCTTCCTTGAGTCTACCGATTCTTAAGAGCGAACAAATATTCTCCCGCGGAGCAACTTCGGTGCGCTTCTAAAGGGACCCAGATTAACGATGCGGAGGGGATGGTCTACACCATCCCCTCTTTGGTGTTTAAAGGGGTGTGAACCGTCCGTTAAATGGGATTAGTCCTAATGGAACGCAACGTGGCTTCTTAGTGAGTTAGTGGGCTTTGGTTGGTGGTGAGAGGTGGGACCATTCTCTAATATGTAGGAAGTAGCACGGTCTTGGTTGTGTCTATTTTATTGTCTACTTGTGGGAATTGAGAACACTCCCGTTGACATGCCCGAAGGAGATGAAGCCAGGAAACTGCTCGCTCGCGTAGTTCCTTGGTTGGAATGGATGCGTTAGAACTGGTTGGATGGCGGACTACAGCAAGTTGGCCGGTTCGCAAATTTGATGATTTCTCGTCTTCGATTGGCGCTTAAGGGCGCTTCAGACCAATCCTTGCCTCAATGTCACGGTGCGTCTGGGAACCGTTCCCATCGCCACACGGGGCCATCCTCTGGATCGACTACTTGGCCGACGTTTCGAAAACTCGCCTTGGTCAAGACACGTGTTGAGGCGTTGGGTTCCGGTAGCGTATGGGCTCGAACGAAGCGGACGTCGTCTTGTTGTAGAGCCTCTAGGGTCGCAGCGACTGCGGCTTCGGTGGCATATCCGTTTCCTTGCTGGGCCTCTTCAACACAGTAGGCGATTTCGACCATTCCCTCGCCGTTTGGAGGTCCCTTGAATCCGATCTTTCCAATGTGCACGTCATCATCGCGCCGCACCATGTTGAATCCAAGAATCCACGGATCAGGGTGGGTTGCCGCCGCAAGCAGCGATAGCCAGTGGGGGGAGAGATCGACTTTGTCTTCGTCCGACATGGCATCGATTCTCTTCCTCGTTTCTTCCAGCGATTCGAGAATAAGCCTAAGTCTTTGAGTTTCGATTTCGTTCATTTTCGTTCCGTATCTTGGTGAGAAATGCCGTTGGGACAAAGCACGGATTTGACCATCGATCTCTTCAAGGTCTTCGTTTCCCTCAAGAGCACGATCATGGCTTGCCCTCCGTCAACATTTTAGAATACGTTCGCTCGCTTCGATACTTCCGATGGTCGTCATGATTTCGATTATGTTTGCTCTTCAAATATTTCCGGCCCTCGATACGCCTTGGATAGCGTTTCTTGTTGCACTCAACCTGGTTTTCTTGGCTTGTTGGCTGACGGAGATTGCCCTGGGAAGAACATCACGGCCCTGCCGTCCGGTGGTCGGTGAAAAGTTTCTCTAGTGTTGTCCTCGCTATCGGAAAGAAGCGTTCCCAATTTGCCTTCTGGGACCGACTCATCCCTCAGGCATCGCTGCCGCTTCAACCATAAGGGACGGCTTCCAGGGGGATCAGTTCCTTAATCGCTCAGTGGTGCTTTGCGGATGTCTGCGAAGCTCCCGCTTTCAATCAGTTTCGGTAGACGTTCGATCGCGTTCAAGACGCTTCGGCCAGCGGTCGCTGGATCTGGCATGGCGTCGGTGCCTCTGACTTGTTTGAGCTTGGTGACACTGAGGAAGGGGACATCGTCTGGCAAGGTTCGGATTTGTTCCTGCATGCCGGTGTCGACCAGGCCAGGGGCCAGGGCGCTGAAATGGATGTCCGCACGTTCGCTGGCATAGAGTTTTACCAGCATATTCAGGGCTGCCTTCGATAGGGAGTAGCCGCCCCAACCGCGATTCCCGTTGACGGATGCCCCAGAGGAAATCGCAACGATTTGAGTGATAGGAGTATCCCTGGCGAGGAGTAGGTCCAATAACTGCTTGTTGGCCCAGAGATTCACTTCCATCACTTCCCTCATGGCATCAAGCGGCTGGTCTCCCATATCTGCGATCGGACCGAGGATCCCAGCGTTGAGAATGACGCAGTCGAGTTTGTTCCGCTCACGGAGCAAGGATTCTAGGGCGACCGCGCAAGCGCGATGGTCGGCGACGTCTGCTCGAGCGAATTGGAATCCGGGTAGATCCTGAAGGCCGGCGGCGCTCTGACGACCGAGACCGAGAACATGGTGGCCTGCTTCGAGACAGGCATGGGCCAGGCCGTGGCCCAGTCCCCGACTGACGCCGGTGATCAAAAATGTCTTAGTGGTTGTTGGCATGAGAACTACGAAGACAGTTTGTTGTTGGCTAGCGATTCGTCAATGGAAAGATGGTTCTGAGTCAACGGCGGTTGTTTCGACAGGCCATCAATGATCACCGGGTGCTTCAGATGAATTGGACTGACCTGGCTTAGAATCAAGGCAGATATGTGCTGTCTTGAGATGAAGATGGTGACCACGCGCGCAGCCAAGACGCTTAATCACCTTGATGGGAACGGACATTCCGGGCCTTCGGACTAGCGTGTGTGTGCGGTGCCAATCCCTGAAATCCGGGTGGCGACGCTTTGGCGAATGTCGATTTCGGGTTGGTGAAACGTGAGGCTGATTGAATTTCCTTGTTTGAGCGACTCGATGGCGTCGAGGGTTTTCTGCCAGAGCGTTTGCATCTGTTCGTCTCGGTTGTCCCTTCCGCCGTATTCCGGTTTTTTCAGGACAAACTGACAGCTCTCGGCAACAATTTTGAAGGCGTTTGCCTTCCTCCCACCAATATAGCTTCGGTTTTCTGGATCCGTATCTGGCGTGATCACATGGATCGTGACTTGGGCGTTGGCGGTAAACACGATGCGTTCGGGTTCATGGATGAGTCCGCTGCTTTGATGTGCGGGTAGGACTCGAATGTCTGTGGCCTTGTCGACGACAGCAAAGGTTTCTGCTTTGGCCCAGAGCGCGTTTGAAGATCCGACGAAGGCGAGGAGGCAGGCGAGCATCGTAAAGGTTGCTTTCATACCATTAACTTGACTCAAGCCAAGGTCGGTCGCGAACTCAAAGATGTAAGAAAAATGTCTAGGAAGGAGGCGAGAAACTACGTGAACAAGAAGTGGCTGAGGCGTCCCGCCTCAGCTCCTTGGGGAATCTGCGGTGAGATTCAATGGCCCGGAGTTCTCACGGAGCCATGCAGCGAACGACTCTTCAGTATGTTCCCCTGCAGCGAGTGCAAGGGTTGCGTAATAGCGATCCTCTTTGCTTGCTGTTAGGTCCCGTCCATTGCGAATGAGAAACAAGCGCATTATCACATAGGCCGTGCGCTTGTTGCCATCGATAAATGGATGGTTCTTGGCTATGCCGAACGCATAGGCGGCACCGAGTGAACAAATATCAGGGGGCGGATTTCCATAGGTATGGGACTGCTGCGGCTTTGTTAGCGCAGATTCCAGCAATCCCTCATCACGGATACCGTCACTCCCGCCATGCTCGGCAAGTTGACGCCGATGGAGCGCAAGGCTAATCTCCTTGGTGATCCAGACGGGTTCGCTCACTGGGCTAGTTTTCTTAAAACATCGCGATCTTCACGCATCACTTGTTCAGCGATCTCCATCTGTTTGGCGAATTCTTCATCCCATGGACTCAGTTGTAAGCCATCAGGTGTCTCGGTCACAGTGATGCTGTCACCTTTGCCAACGCGCAGTTTTGCGAGTAAATCCTTGGGGAGTACAATGCCGATCGAGTTTCCAATCTGGGTCAGCTTTAGCTTCTGAGTCATGCCGTACTATAACACCGGTTATTACGCTGTCCATGACTCAGTTTCTCCAATGGACTGTTACGACAGGTTCTTCTCTCCGTTGACATGCGCTATGCTCATTTTGAATTGATTGAAATCGTGGAGGCATCATCCGGATTTATCCATATTCTCAGCCTTTCGGTTTCGTTCTAAGGACGGATATTCCGGCTAGTTTCGAATTCAATGCGGCTCTCGAATTTGTTGCATCGTTAGCCATGTTAGGTGAGTTCGAGGGCCAAACTTGATGAGCTGTCGACATAGAAGAGATGCCTTATTCTGAGTTGAAGGCGATTCCCTTAGGCCCAGAGTGAATCATTGACTCCAGTGGAGTAGGGCGTTGGAATTTGATATCTGTGAGGAACGGAGCTCTCAATCATGATCCAATCTGCCGGACAATCGCTTTGAAAATGGGGGGGGAAGCTCGGTGAATGAAAAAGTGGCTGAGGCGTCCCGCCTCTGGTCCCCGGGAATATGCGGCAAGATGCCACAGCTAATTTCTTGAGGCTCGAAGGGAGCGCGACTCGCGAAGGTGAAAGACTCAAAGTATTTGTTAGACGGATCCAATCAGAGGGCGTCAACCAGTTGAATGAGCTGGAGTACTTTGTGTCCTTCAGCTGAGGTGAGGTTTAGTTTAGCCTTGGTCGATTCGTCCACCAGCGTCACTTCGAATGTTTCGATCTTGGCCCATTCGAGCGTCTTTCCTTTGTCGCCCTTGAATTCCTTTCGACTGATCCGAATCTCTTTGGGGCCGTTGCCCTCAATGCTTTGTGTTAGGGAAAAGTTCCCCATGTTGTTTTCACGGCTGAGAAACCTGCTTCCGATATTCAAGCGGAGGGACAGCTTCTTTCCTTGCGGATTGATGGTAAGGGCAAGTTGCTTGTCGCCGAAGCGATCTAGGGTGGGATTTTGGAATTTGTAGGTCCGGATGGAGCGTCCGTCGCGACTAGACCAGTCCTGAAGGCCGTTCTCAAAGTCTTCAAAGACCGTTCCTGTCCTCTTTAGTTTTGCTAGCGCCTCCAGGTTAACGGTCTTTGGTACGATCATCTGCTCAATCGAGTTCAGGGCGAAGCTCGTCGTTTCGCCGCGCTCCAAGATCATCGTTTCTTCCAGGCGGTAGTGGCAGATGGCAAAGACGTAAAGCGGTAGGTCTTCATGAATCGTGAGATCCACTAGCCAGCTCTTGCCGCTAGGGGTGGTATCGGCGCAATTCCAAAAACGGGTGCGTGAGTTCGGGTCATGGCTGAAATAGATTTCGGTCCTAATGAGCCGATCTTGATCGGTCGGCGTGACGGTGAATCGGGCAGTCGTTCCAGAGACGTGTAGGGTCGAGGGCGGGGTGATGGGGATGTGCTGCTCTTTCCCCTTGAGATATTGATTGAACCACAGATTTAGGACCGCCCATTGCTCGGGGCCTGGTCTGTCTCTTATACACATCTCCGAGCCCACGAGACCTCTCTACATCTCGT
>CAJXVR010000398.1 GCA_913061285.1 uncultured Verrucomicrobiota bacterium
TACGAGATGTAGAGAGGTCTCGTGGGCTCGGAGATGTGTATAAGAGACAGCGTCACAATCGCCAACGCCCGCGCCTTCGAAGAAATCGAGTACCTCAAAGCACGTCTTGAAGAGGAGAATAATTATCTCCGCCAAGAGGTCAGCGAAGCTCTGGGAGCAACGAACATCGTCGGAACAAGTCCAGGCCTCACAAAGGTGCTGCAGCAGACCCAACTCGTTGCCCCAACGGACGCAGCCGCACTGGTCACGGGAGAAAGCGGCACCGGTAAAGAACTGGTTGCCCGGGCCATTCATGAAAGTAGTCAACGAAGAGATCATGCCCTCATCAAAGTCAATTGTGGCGCCGTACCGGAGCTCTTGTTTGAAAGCGAGTTCTTCGGGCATGTGAAAGGGGCCTTCACCGGCGCGGTGAAAGACAAACCAGGACGGTTCGAACTGGCAGACAAAGGATCAATCTTCCTTGATGAAATCGGAGAAATCCCCCTAGCAATGCAGGCCAAACTACTGCGCGTCCTCCAGGAAGGTGAACTGGAACGGGTCGGCGATACCGTAACACGAAAGGTCGATGTCCGACTGATCGCCGCCACCAATCGCGATCTTCTCAAAGAGGTCGAGGCAGGGCGATTTCGCCAAGATCTTTTCTACCGACTGAGCGTGTTTCCCATCGAAATTCCCCCGCTGCGAAAACGACCGGAGGACGTCGCGCCCCTAGCCTTGCACTTTATCGATCAAGCGTCTCGACGCATGAACCGCTCCAGCCCACGCATCTCCCAAGCCACCATGAAACAGCTCGAGGCGCACGATTGGCCCGGAAACGTGAGGGAGCTTCAAAACGCGGTCGAGCGGGCAATTATCTTATCACAAGGCGGACCAATTCGATTCGACCTTCCTCAAACGAGCAGCCTTAGTTCTCCTGACCGACCGAATACCAACCACCCTACGACAATTCTCACGCGGGATGAACTCAAAGCCCAAGAAAAAGAGAGCATTGTCGCCGCGCTCAGGCAGAGCAACGGTCGAGTGTTTGGCCCGAACGGAGCCGCAGGGATTCTAGCAATGAAGCCCACAACCCTAGCCTCAAGGATCAAGAAGCTAGGCATCGATAGATCGACAATCTAAGAATTCAAAGACTCAATCCCTCCGTCACCCAATCGGGTCGATCGTCCCCGTGTTCATCGAAGTCCTCATCCGTCTCTCCCGTAGAAAATCAGATCGGTCGATTCGTCACAGCGACGACTATTCGTAATTTTTACTACTAAATTTCGTAATTTACGATTCTTCGCATTCGCTCATACTCCTGGAAAGTGAGAAAAATGGCCCAAACACCTCTATTTCCGGGCAAAGACCGCTTGGCACGTTTCATGAGATACCGAATCGAAGCGAAACAAATCGGACCACGAACGATTCTAGAACAGCGAAAGATCCCTGAGATGAACCGAATCAATCAAATTGAGCCTGAAACAGCGACTGGCCGAACGAGAGACTTATTCAAAACAGTCAAAACCAACTACGGCTCGGTGCCAAATGTGTTCCGAGTCCTGGGGAATTCACCGACAGCGCTCTCCGGATTCCTCAGCTTCAATAAAGCCCTAAGTGAAGGAGCCTTCGATGCGAAGATCAGAGAACAAATTGCCCTTACTGTGGCGGAAACAAATCTCTGCAAGTATTGCCTGAGCGCACACACGACGATCGGATCCGCCGTTGGCCTAACGAATCAGGAAGTCCTCGGAGCTCGTCAGGCATCGGCCAGCGCGACCGAGACGGACGCTATTCTGAAGTTCGCCCGAAGCGTGGTCGTTAGTCGTGGCGAGCTCAGCGATACTGAGATAAGCGACGCCAAAAACGCAGGATTGAATGACGGGGAGATCGTAGAAACCGTTGCCAACGTCGCAGCAAATATCCTGACAAACTACCTCAATCACATCGCAGCAACAGATGTGGACTTCCCGGAGGTTCGCACCGGTGAAATCGAAGCTGCGATCCAAGCTTGTTCAAACGAATGTGCCTGTAGCTACTAAGCTTGCAACAAACCACAAGAACGAAAGAAAGGAACCAAATGAAAGCAACGCATCTCAATAAAGAAACCTTCGATCCCACACTTAAGAACTCACCCCACCCCGTCTTGGTTGATTTTTGGGCAGAATGGTGTGGCCCTTGCCAAATGCTAGGGCCGGTCAATGACGAGATCGCTAGCGAGCAAGATGGCAAGGCAATCGTCGCAAAGGTCGATATCGATCACTCTCCTGAACTAGCGACTCGATTCGGCATCCAGTCGATCCCAACGCTTATCGTATTCAAGAATGGCATCCCCGTGAACACGCTCCAAGGCGTTCAAGCGAAATCCAAGATCACGGCAGCGATTGAAAACGCCCAGACGGTGACGGCTTGATTCAATCCCCCAATGCAACTAGCACGGTGCCCGGGCGAATCATTCGTTCGGGCACCCGAAACCATCCTTCAGTAATTGCAGAAGAGGGCATCACGTCTTCCACCGAAAACAGCAGTGCACACTCTGTGACGAGCGGGGAATCACAGTTCGAAACGCGAGTTCGGCTACGCCCTCTTGTAGGCAAGATAAAATTGTCTCACCGCCTCGCCCAGCTCTGATGTCGACGAATAGATAACGCCCTTCTCATTCATGAACGTCCCATCCTTTCGATTCAAATCGAGCGCCGCCCCATGGATATCCGTCGCCGCTTGCCCCCATTCTTCTAAGAGGCAAGACGATGCCGCAAAGTCCCAGAAAGACCCTCCGCCTTTCGTCGCTTTGGGTAGTTTGAAATAAATCGCAGCAGGATTCTGCGTCACCCAGGAAGCGTTCAATGCCGCCCCTACATAATCAATAGAAACCACACCTGAAAGCCCCGCCTTCTGAGCTATCTGCTCAACGCCCCTTGCTACTGCTGAATAGTTGGGAACACTTTTCATACTCCGATCCATCAACCAATAGAGCGGTTCTTCCTTCGATTTCTGAGCAGGTCCGAGGGGCGTTCCCTCTCGAAACGCGCCTGAGCCGGTCTTGGCATGATACATGGCTTCCTTGCTCGGATCATAGATGACCCCAATCACCGATCGTCCCTGTTTGGATACAAGTGCGATCGACACAGCGTAGCCAGGTTTCCCCTCCACAAACGAAAGCGTTCCATCAAGCGGATCCACACACCAAAAATAATCGGAGCTAAGCCGACTCTCGTCATCCACACTCTCTTCAGTAAGTAGTCCCAATGAATATCGACTCATCGAATCGCTCAGGACATCAAGAATAATTCGCTGACTCTCAAGATCCACCTCCGTCACGACTTGAGATGCAGGCGTATCTCCCGCGGCTTTTGCTCGGGTTTCACCATGTTGGCCTGCTTTTGAATGAACGTAGACACCTGCTCTACGAGCGGCCGTTTTCGCCAGTTCACAAAGACATTCCAACTCTGTTTCGGTCAGTTTCATAAGAAGCGTTCAATCACTCTCTTGGCCATTCGTTCACTGTAGGTATTGATTTTCCAGTGACCTGGACACCAGCCCTTCAGGAAGCGGTGAAAGTCAGTCCAGGCTACGGGAAACAATCCACGCCATTCCGCGACCACCGCATTGGCATCCACCTCAGGTCGACGCCGATTCAACGCTCCCACGAGGCAATCAAAATACCAATCGAGAAGTGCTAATTCATTTGACTCACACTCCTCCTCTTCCAGGCAACTTCCAATGAAGTAAGCCACGTCCTTCATCCCGCATCCGCCTCCCACATACTGAAAATCAAGCGCCGCAACCTTATCCCCTACAGCAGAGAAACAAAAGTTGGCAAGCTTGGCATCACCGTGAACGAAGGTCTGAAAACGGGCCTCTTTGAGGCATTGATCCAATCGAGGAGCCGCGGCCTTCAATAAGTCATCTTCCAAGGCTTCAAGCTCACCAGGGCGGGTTTCGAGGTGCCAATACGTGCCTGTTTGCCATAGCCCCAATGGCTCTTCGCCCATGAAAAGGGCGTGAAATTCAGCCAACCATTGAAGACAAGCCTTCAATTGCTGCTTTGTGACACTCGTAAGTCTCACCGGAAATTGTGAGGCATCTAGATCTTCCAGCAATAGCAGCACATCCTCGGAACCTCGGTCGCAAGCAAGGAACTCAGGAGTCCGGCACAATCGATCGCAACGCGTTCCCCAAGTTTGATACCAGTTTGTCTCGACTTGGTAGGAAAACACCTTTCGATCATGAGAAAGATTGGTATTCCAACCTCGAGGATGCTCCTGGTTTAGCGGAAGCTGAACGTGTTTTGCCACGACAGAGTGACGCGTTCCCCCGGCTAGATTGATTCGAAGGATTTGACCGTAGCCACTCCAGAGCTCCTGAATCACTGAATCGACCCTCAAGGAGGACGCTCCCGTTGCTTTCAGAATCGTTGACGAGAAGGCCTCACTAAGTGAGTGAATCATTCAATCAAGTCTCCTAATTCGTGTTATGCCGCGCTGATCGATAAGCATCACTCGTCGCCCACAGCCCGTATCAAGTCCTTCAACTTGTCCTTCTCCTCTACTGAAAGAGTCGCCATCTGCTTCGGATCCAAACGATCACGGGCGTGGCGCATCGCCGAACGAAGCCACGGCAACTGACCGCGGTAGGTCTCACATCCAGGGCAGAAAAAACAATGCAATCGAATCGCCAGTCGTTCACCAAACCGAAGAGGCTCGTCCATCGCTCGCGAAAGCAACCGCATGCTTTGCTCGCATTCAATCAATCGAAAGATGGGTCTGGAAAACAACGAGCGCACGATAGTCTGAATCAATCTGAAGACAAGGGAGCCCCCGGTTTCTCAAACCAGTTTTTCTCCAAACACGAACGGAGTTGCTTCCGAGCCCGATGAAGCAAGACATAGAGATTGTTCTTCTCAATCATCAAACTCGCTGCGACCTCATCGACGGCCACACTGTCCATTTCGATCGAAACAAAGGCCTGAGCCAGTCGCTCGGGAAGATTGGCAAGGCATTCATCAAGAGCCTGGTAAAACTCACTTCGTTCAAGCGAGTCTTCCGGTGAGAGTGAAAATTCTCTAGGCATCCGAGAATCCAAGAGATGCCCCTTGTCGTCAAAATCACCATCCTTCGCCCCCCATTCTGTATCATCGACCGGCACCTCACGCGCCCGTTTTCGAAGGGTTTCTATGGTCTTGAATCTTAAGATCCCCGTCAGCCAGGTTCGGATCGAACTCTCGCCTCGGTACCGTTCCTTCCCCTTGATTGCTGTGAGAAGCGTCTCTTGAACCGCGTCCTGTGCCAAGGAACGATTGCGGAGCCGCAGCATGGCATAGCCCAGTAAATAGTCCCCATGATCCTCCACCCAACGCTCCGGATCCACCGGAACTTCTTGGTTTTCTGTGAGCTTCATTCTGATTTTACCTGCGACTCAGACTTCACTGAAGGACGACGGCACTACTGTGTCAGTAGGCATCCAAAAAAAGAAGAATCTTTTGTGTAAGATTCGGAGGCAAAGTCTCACTCACCAGCAGACGAGAGATCTAAAGAATCTCCAAACAAACGAAGAATCCGTCAAAAACCGAGCAACCAATTGACTATGAAAACAGCAACCCTCCGAGGAGCCGATCCAGAGCATCCGGCAAGCGGCAGCGTCACAATAGATAGCCGACACGTTACCCTGGAAAACGTATCCATCACAGAGGCCCCGGATGCCCGAGTGATCCTCACACGGAACCATGACGAGCCCAGCGGGATTCGCCTCGGACCGCTTCAGAGCTTTTCCGGAACCCATCGCTATGAGCTTCCCGCCGACACCCAGCTTGACGACTACGACTCAATCACGATCTGGTGTGACAAGTTTAGCGTTCCCATTGGTCTCGCTCGCTTTTAATCCCAACATCGACACCTACGACAATCGCGATGCGCAGCCAAGTTCTCACTCAATTCAGCAAACTAAAGATCAACGAACCTATCCATGCTTTGGTTGAGAAGGTCGACCTTGTGGTCACCCGCTTCGGAGAGTCGGAGGGTGAGCTTTCGGTATTCTACGGACGCTGCGCTCACCGCGGCGCGCTCCTTGCGGACGGTTACGTAAGCGGCAAGAACCTCGTCTGCGGAGTTCACTACTGGGATTTTCGAGTGGATACGGGCGTCTCAGAATACAACAACTCAGAGCGGCTTCCCAAATTCACGTCCTGGGTCGAGGAAGATCAAGTCCATGTCGACGCCGATGAAATCGCGAACTGGGCAAAGGAGCATCCGCAGCCCTTTAACCGGGACGAATATCTCGGCCAATACGCCGACACCCATCCCACCGCTGAGGAGGACAAGGTCGGAGAGATTCAACATCTGGCAAAATTCGGACTCAGTCACTGGGGACACCATGGAAATTCGGCTTCCATGGGCGTCCCCCGAACTCAGTTGCCCGGTTGGGATGACATTCAGTTACTTACTGGGCAACTTCATAAACTGCCTCTTTTTGATGATGCCGCCGTTGACACCGAACTCGTGATCGGTCCAAACGCCAAGAAACCGCTCAAACTAAACATTCCTCTCTTCGTTTCTGACATGAGTTTTGGGGCGCTTTCCGAAGAAGCAAAGGTCGCACTCGCCACAGGCTGTCTCTTATACACATCTCCGAGC
>CAJXVR010000399.1 GCA_913061285.1 uncultured Verrucomicrobiota bacterium
ACGAGATGTAGAGAGGTCTCGTGGGCTCGGAGATGTGTATAAGAGACAGGATTTTGTCGTTTCGAGCTTCGATTCCGACGATGGACCTCTTTTTGGTGGAATTCCCGACGCGTCAGCGAGGAAGAATCGCGTTCGAGTTCTGGAGAATGAAGGGTACGTTTGCGGCTATTCTGAGACGCTTAGGTCGCCGCTATGGGTTTCGTATCGATTGTTCGATAAGGTGGACGCGACCAAGGCAGGGGAACGTCCGGCCGATTTTGATATCGACGGTCGAACGATGGCCAAGGTTCGGTCCGATGAGTACACTCGGAGCGGCTACGATCGGGGGCATTTAGCTCCCAACTACGGTATTTCCCGCTGTTATGGACGAAAGGCTCAACTAGGGACCTTCTTGATGTCGAATGTTATTCCACAAAAGCATGAGATGAACG
Organism: uncultured Verrucomicrobiota bacterium; assembly: GCA_913061285.1. Classification (GTDB taxonomy): domain Bacteria; phylum Verrucomicrobiota; class Verrucomicrobiia; order Limisphaerales; family AAA164-E04; genus UBA2970. The sequence continues at coordinate 432 of CAJXVR010000399.1, forward strand.
CTGGTTTGTGGCGGCATCTCGAGGAGCGAGCTGCGGTCAATTACCCTGGGCGTTTTGGAGAGGTTTGGGTAGTGACTGGTCCGATTTTTTCTGCAACGCCTAAGACGATTGGCAAGGGGGTTCCCGTGCCAGAGGCCTGTTTCAAAATCATGATTGATGAAACGGAGGGCAAGATCCGGGCTCAGGCTTTTGTTGTGCCCCAAGAGGTGCCATCTGGGGCGAGTTTGAACCGATACATTGTTTCTATCGACGAGGTAGAACGTCTCACAAAGTTGGATTTTTTTCCTGATCTAGAGGACGGCGTTGAGGGGAAGATCGAATCTATCAAGGCGAGTCGGCCTTGGTAAGTGAGACGCTTCGTGTCGGTGACGTTTGAATCGGTTCTGTTCGATTTTTTTGTTTTCGTCTTTCATGCAACACGGTCGGGGTTCTAAGTTTTCAGGGTGATCGCATTAGTAGATTACGGATCAGGGAATATCCGAAGTGTCCATAAGGCCTTGCTCGCAGCTGGGGCTGAGGTGGCAATGGTGAGGGAACCAAATGACTTTTCGGATCGCTTTGACGGGATGGTGCTTCCCGGCGTAGGGGCCTTTGATGATTGTATTTCCGCAATGCATCGGCAGGAGCTTTGGGCGGCGATCAAAGCGCATATCGCCTCAGGTAAACTCTTTTTGGGAATCTGTGTCGGTTATCAAGCGCTTTTTGAAAAGAGCGATGAATTCAACAGCTGTGCCACCGGTCTGGAAGTCTTCAAGGGGCGGGTTGTCAGGTTTCCGACGGACCCTCACCTCAAAGTGCCACAGATTGGCTGGAATCAGATTGAATTGAGCCGAACGGATTGCCCTCTCTTTGAGGGCATTAAGGACGGAAGCTACGCCTACTTTGTCCACAGCTTTTATCCTGAGCCTGCCGACGACGAAGTGATCGTAAGCCGCACTGATTATGGCGTGCGTTTTGCTTCGGCCGTCTGGCGCGATAATGTCTACGCGACGCAATTTCATCCTGAGAAAAGCCAAGACGTTGGGATGCGGATGTTGCAGAATTTTTCGGGGATGGTATCGAGAAGCGCGGCGCTTGCGCCATAGATTCTTCGTCCCGGGACCCGTGCCTCTTAAAGGGGCAGATGTTGCGGGGCAAGGCCTTGTGTCGCCTACCCACAGCCGTTCTAGGATCGGTTCATCGAGCTTGTCGCTAGCAAGTGGCCTGTTCTATACTCTCGCCATGTCTCCTGTTTTGCCCTGTGCTCCGACGCATTCTCATTCTCTCTATCGATGGGGAATGTTCGTTTGGTATCTTCTGATTGGACTCTTCAATGTCGGAGCTCAGTCGGAGCGTATGAATGTTCTCATGATAATGGCCGATGACATCGGTTATGAGTGTTTTGGGAGCTACGGCAGCGAGATGTATCAGACGCCTAGGCTAGATGCCTTGGCTCGTGAGGGAATTCAGTTCAATCACTGCCATTCGACGCCATTGTGTACTCCCAGTCGGGTCAATCTCTTGTCAGGGAAATCCAACGTATTTAACTACCAAGACTTTGGCGTGTATCCTCGCGGGGAAGCGACGTTTGCAAATTATTTCAAGGAACAAGGCTACGCCACGGCGGTTGCTGGTAAATGGCAATTGCTCAAGGAAGGGCAAGGGATCTCGGCCAGTGAAGCTGGCTTTGATACTTATTGTTTGTGGAATACGCCGAAGACGGAGCGGGCGCGTTACTGGGACCCTTCGTACGAACAAGACGGGGAACTCTTGAATCTGCCGAAAGGGACTTATGGGCCCGATGTGATGACGTCCTTCTTGATACAGTTTATCGAGGAGAATCGGACGCGACCGTTTCTCGCCTACTATCCCATGAACCTGGTGCATAATCCCTTTCCTCCAACCCCAGATAGCGCCGATAGGAAGGAGACGGATGAAACGAAGAATTTTGTCGATATGGTGGCCTACATGGATAAATGCGTTGGTCGATTGGTTGATAGCTTAGAAATCTATGGGCTCCGTGAGAAAACGCTGATCGTCTTTACCGGGGACAACGGCACGAATGATCGCCTCACATCCCGGCTGAAAGGACAACGGATCCGAGGGGGGAAGGGATTCACTCATGATTACGGAACTCATGTTCCTTTGATTATGAATTTCCCTGGAACGATTCCTCGAGCTCAAATCAGTGAGGATCTCATCTGCTTTTCCGATTTTTTTCCTACTCTCGTTGAAGCCGCAGGCTTATCCCAACGGGCGATTCGAGAAAGGGATGGATGGAGTTTTTGGCCTCAATGCCTTGGCAGCGAAGGGAAGAAACGAGCGTGGATCTACGGTTACTATTTCCCCCGTCCGTATGCCGCTCGATTTGACAACAAATACCAACATTCTGAGGTGCGATACGTTCGTGATCGTCGCTACAAACTTTACAGTGACGGACAGATGTTTGACACGAAGACAGATGTGATGGAGCTAGATGCCCTCGAGTCTAGCGCTCTGGATTCAAAGCTCAGGTCTGTGAGATCCGCTCTACAGAGTGTGCTCGATAGCTATCCCCAGGCGGGGGGAGGCATTGATTATCAGCGCGTTCGAGGAAAGTAGTCCCCTCACCAGATCTAGTGGGCTTTGTGACGCTCTGGGGAGCGCCAGGCACGGATATGCCTATAGGATCGTTGCTAGAGCCTTCTGAGGCCATCCTCCGTCATCGGCGTTGGTATTTCGACGTCAATTTGATTGATCCGTTTGATCGTCTCATCATCAAGAACCATGGAAGCGGCTGCGATAAAATGAGACATGTGGTCCACGTGGGTTGCGCCGACGATCGTAGAGGCGACAAAGTCGTGCTGTTTACTCCAGGCTGTTGCTAAGGTGGGGAGGGACACTCCGAGGTCTTTGGCAATTTCCAAACATCGACGGGTTGTTTCAATCGTTCGCTCGTTGACGAAGCGTGAGGCCATTTTCTTTTGCCGTTCGTTTCCGTTCTTGAGATAGTCTGTAAATCGGGCTCCAGCCGGCAAGGCGTCGTTATACTTGCCTGTGAGGATTCCGCCGCCCAGAGGAGAGTAGGGAAGCAAACTCACTGATTCCTGGCGGCAAACTTGTGCCAGCTCACTCTCGCATCGTCGATTGATGAGACTGAAGTTGTTTTGGATCGTATCGAATCGGGCTAACCCGTGGAGATCTGACGCCCAAAGGTTCTTCATTAGCCCCCAGCAGGTTTCGTTGCTGGCACCAATCACGCGGATCTTTCCCGCATTCGCGAGCTCGGTCAGAGCGGCAAGGGTATCTTCTTGGCGCATTCCATGGTCGGGCCAGTGCGTTTGGTAGAGGTCGATATAGTCCGTCTGGAGTCGCTTGAGGCTGTTCTCAACGGCTCTAACGATTTGATGTCGGTCGAGCGTTGTCATCCCATGTCGGACGGGGGGCACGAACCAACCATGGCCTGCTCCTGTGATTTTTGAGGCGATGATGAGTGTTTCACGTGGCTTGGTCTTCATCCAACGGCCGAGGATCTCCTCGGTGACACCGAAGGTCTGTGACGTTGGGGGAACCGGATACATTTCAGCCGCATCGTAGAAATCGATGCCATTCTCATAGGCTTTATCAAGAATTTCGAATGAAGAATGCTCGTCACATTGAGCGCCGAAGGTCATCGTGCCCATGCAGATTTCGGAGACTACTAATCCGCTCTTTCCTAGTCGTCGTTTGTTCATTGAGTGCTTCCTGTGTTGGTGGCGGGAGGATTATTACCTCAATCCTCCCGGTGTGACGAAGATTTTATCGAATCTTGTCATGCCAATGAGACTCCGAAGTAAGCGGGAGCTCAGCCGGTCGTTTTGTTCTCTTTTGCGGGTTTTATTAACTTCTTGTGAAACTCGAAGGCATTGCCTATCGTCATCTTTATCCACTCCATTTTTTCTATAATGATATGAGATTTCCTATTTCTGCGCATCGTAGGTGGGCATTTACTCTGATCGAGTTGCTCGTTGTCATCGCGATCATCGCAATTCTTGCCGGCATGCTGCTGCCCGCTTTGGGAAAAGCCAAGGCGAAGGGGAAGCAGGTGGCTTGCATGAACAATATGAAGCAGATGGGGATCGGATTTTTCCTTTACGTCGATGATAACGAGGACTTCTATCCTGGACATTGGCGTCAACCGGGAAGTGGAGCCAACGCACTTCAAAGTGATGCCATTGTTTGGCCCGGTCGATTGCTTACGGTCATGGGGGCGGGGTTCAAGTCGTTCAATTGCCCTTCAGAAAAACCCAAGTTTTGGTGGAATAACACAAACGTTGTTTCTGGCCGGGAGTTTCCTTGGAATCTTCGAGCATCGAGCTCGTGTTTCACCTATGGCTATAATGATTGGGGAGTCGCCGAATTCACTCGCAGTGAAACTGCTGTGACGCTTGGTCTTGGGGGCGATATCAAATCTCAAGCGGACTACATCAAGACATCCTCTGTTGTGGCTCCTTCGGACATGATTGGAGTCGCGGATGCACAATCTGACTGTGTGTGGGATACCGCTGTTGACCCAGCCGATCCTGGAACATTTGAAAATCCCGCCAGTGAGTGGCCTAGCCGTCGGCACAGTCTTGGTTCAAACATCTTGTTGATGGACGGTCACACCGAAAATGATCGGCAAATGAATCTCGTTTCGAAGGACGAGAACATGCGCAAACGATGGAATAACGACAATCTGCCCCACTAGACTCAAATGAACGATACTGTTAAGGCCATCTTGGCGATTGTCGCGATAGTGGCGGCTGTCTTTTTCATGAAGAGTAGTAGTGACGATCAGGCTCAATCTCAGGATTTCCCGGATGGGACGTACTGGATTTGCCTGGAGTGCAAACACGAATTCAATATGAGCCGGGATGATGTTGCCGATTGGAACACGGCACATCCCGACACGACCGTGCCTTGTCCGGAGTGCGAGCAGAATCGTAGTGTGCGAGCCACCAAGTGTCCCTTGCCGGCCTGCGGGAAACATTTTACCGGGAATATGGTCGAGATCGACGGAAAGGTATGTTGTCCAATCTGCAAGCAGCCATTGCCATGATGTCGAGCTCCTAAGGCGCTTTGGTAACAACAAGAAAACCTCCGCTGGCCTTAAGGCCAGCGGAGGTTTTTCGTGAACGGAGATCTATAGTGTGACTCGACTAAGCCGTCGTAAGCTGTGCACTCGTCTTGAGTTTCTTCTCAGCTCGACGACGTTCATGCTCGTCTAAGATTTTCTTGCGGAGGCGAAGGTGATTCGGGGTGGCCTCGACGTATTCATCATCCGTGATGGTTTCAATGGCTCGTTCCAGATTCAGAATCATCGGAGGCTCTAACAAGATTCCCTTGCCATCACCCTGCGAACGCATATTAGTCAGTTTCTTGACTCGGCACGGATTGACCGGGAGATCTTTCTCTCGCGCATTTTTTCCAACGACCATTCCCGCATAGATCTTGTCGCTGGGAGCAATGAAGCATTTGCCGCGTTGCTGGATGGTATCGAGGGCGTAGGCGGTTGCTTCCCCTGATTCCACACTGACGAGTGATCCTTGAGGGTGGGTATTGAGCTCTCCTCGACTGCTTCCGTACTCGTGAAAGGAATGGCTGATAATTCCCATGCCACGGGTTTGGTTGATCATTTCAGATTCAAATCCGATCAAGCCGCGGGTTGGAATAATCGCTTCGATGACGATGATTTCCCCGTTGTGATCCATGGATGTGATCTCAGCCTTACGGTTGGAGAGGTTCTCCAAAATACCGCCCATTGAGGACTGCGGAATTTCGAGAAAGAGTTTTTCAATCGGTTCAAGGAGCTTGCCGTCGTCACCTTCTTTGAAGATCACTTCGGGCCGAGAAATGAGAACCTCATATCCTTCGCGTCTCATTTGCTCAACGAGCACTGAAATTTGCATTTCGCCTCGTGCTTCCACGTCGAACATGCTGGGGACGTTGGTGGGAGAGACCCTCAGTGAGATATTCGTTCGGATCTCTTTCTCAAGGCGTTCGCGGATGTGACGTGCGGTCAAGAGATTGCCGTCCTTGCCTGCGAAGGGGCCATCGTTCACTGCAAATTGCATGCGGATGGTCGGAGGATCGATAGGTACAAACGGAAGGGCGACTCCGTCTTCATTCCCACAAATTGTTTCTCCTGTCTCTTATACACATCTCCGAGCCCACGAGACCTCTCTACATCTCG
>CAJXVR010000400.1 GCA_913061285.1 uncultured Verrucomicrobiota bacterium
GACCGCTCTGTTGGAATGCCCGAATCCATTCTTGGCGTTCTTGGGCTGTGTGTCGATTGGTTCGATGACTCTTTTTCTTTCGCATCTACCAACCATCGCTCGATTCCTCCGTGATGAAAAGATGGGTTGGCTACGTGCTTACGTTCGACACACGTTCGCTCTACTCGACGCGTCTTACGCTGTTTCTTTCGGACTTGGAGACTTTCGCTCCGCCTTACTCTTTGAACGCGCTTTGCGTTGACATGGTGCCCCTCTCTGCGCATGACAGCCGTCACTCGCCGGTATCCGTAACGAGGATGCTCATCACTCGTTTCGATTACTCTTTGACGAAGCTCTCGGCTGTGAGCGCTCTCTTGACTCACCTTATAGTATAGAGAACGATTAAGGCCCATCGCTCGACACGCCTGCGCTGTCTTCCCCAGTCCCGATTCAACGCTCATTCTCACCGCCCTTCGTTTCGAAGCGGGACTTACCACTTTTTTGAGTTCACCTCTTTGAGGATTTGGTTCTGGACCGATAGATCCGCTACCAATCGTTTCAATCGGCCGTTCTCTTCCTCCAGGCTCTTGAGCCGTCTCATTTCGGTGAGATCCATCCCTCCGTATTTTCGCTTCCACGTAAAGTAGGTCCCATCGCTGATTTTGTGCCGCGCACAAACCGTCTTGACCTTCTCTCCTGCCTCAACCTCTTTGATTACCCCTAGTATCTGTTCTTCGCTAAATCGACTGCGTTTCATGTTCTGTTCTTCTATTCTTTAGAAGAACTTCATTTTTAACACGTCTCCTTTTTTGGGGGCAGGCCAGGGACTTGCTTTGATTGTGGTGAACTGTGTTTGCTTATCGAGGAAATCGGGTGACGCATGGTTCGATAAAATCTTGATACTTTCCGGATAGAAGTTTGCGTTTGCGATCCCGGTGCGCTTCCGCTTTTCAAAGCTGCCTCAATCATCACATCCGGGGCGGATCTATGGTGGTTGCCATTCACGTGTCAAGTGTTCTAAGCGGCGCTCAAAAAGTGCGGCACTTGATTAATCCCACGACTGACCTATTGCTGATTTCGCTGGGCGATGGCGGTTCGAACGACGTCAAGTTATCCTACGGTTTCTTCGGCTGCCGGAGACGAATGGGATCTCGAAGATAGAATCGTGCCTATTATATGAGTCTTCATCCGTCATGAGGAAGATTCCGCGGCCGGCTCCGCATTCTGAGCACAAATCTACGAGGCTTTCTCGTCTCGCCTCAGTCGGAACAACAAAAACAACTCTAACGCTCTTGAATCCAAAGTGCTTTTGATAGAGACCCTGTTCGAAGCTGGCGTGATATGCCGCCACTTTCCGAGCAAGACTACTTCGCTCCGCACTCTTAGGGTTGATTGGCATCGTGCCTCGATCTGCTTCAAGGAAGTAATAGTCAACAATCAGGCTCTCAGCGTGCGAAATGCCAAACGTTTCATCCGCGATTAAGGTAATTGGTCTCTCCTCACCCTTAAAGGTAGTATTCACTGACCAAACAAGCTGCTTAGGTGTTTGAAATAGTTCTCGTTTAATTTCGTACGGATCTAAGAAAGTTCGACGGGGATGATTTCGCGCAGAAGCCTCGGCTTTCGCTAAGAAGTCGGAGATCATAAGCGCGTGTGCACGACTCTCGTTCTTTGCATGACCCTGGAGGCATTGGAAACGTCTGGGGGAAACAGACTCAAGCGGCTTTAGTTCTTCAATCCCTCTTGCCTCTATCCGGTACACGAAGGGTTCGCGCCCGCCGCGAAGGCCGTTCCGTTTAGGCTCTTCACGTGAGATGAATCGATTGCCCCTCAAGTCAGAGAGTGGTCTTATGAGACTGTTCTTACTCAAACCTAGCCCAAGCGAAAGATGCTGCATCGTCACAAAGCGACGACGAGCGATATAGTCCATGATATCAATGTGTTTTTGCTCAATCCGCATTTTTGATTCGTTGTGTTCTGTTTGAGAGGACTCAGGCCTGCCTCTTCCACATCCAGTCTTCGACCTGTTCACGCCGCCCACAATACGCGTTGTGATTGGCGTTGATAATCTGTGCTACATTTGCATGAGAGGCAGGTAGAGGAGCCATCGTTTTCCCAATGAATGGTAGCTGGGTTTCGCCCTTGACCATCAATTTCACCGCGACTTCAAAACGATTCAGTTCAACGAGGGACGAATATCCCTGTGACCATCCGAATTCATCCCCAATGATCTTCGCATCTTGCGCCCCAGTTTGGAAAACGATGAAAGAACCAACGTTGCCGAGAATACTAGAGCGAACAGGAGCCTGGATCTGATCGAGATATTGATTAGCGAGCCATACATGGAGGTGGTATTTCCGAATCTCAGAAAGCAGACCAGCAAATGTTTCTGTGGTCAGTGAATGGAATTCATCAATGACAAGCCAGTGGTGTTGGCGTTGCTCCACGGGAACTGAACCCCGAATGAGGGCTGCCTCCTCGTATTCAGCGACCAAGAGCGAACCGAATAGATTTGCAGCCTCGTGTCCAACTTTTCCTTTCGCCAGATTTACGAGCACGATTCGGCCTTTATTGATTGCCTCCTTCGCCTCGAACCGCCTCTTTGGTGAGCACAGGACATTGCGGAGCGAGCTATTCATGAGGAGTTGCCCAATCTTATTCTGAATCGGTCCAACTGCTTCAATTCGATACCGGTCTGTCCAACTTTCATACGTTCGCCAGAACGCTCTTAGCGCTACATCCGCTCCGCTCAATTTAATGACTCGCGACCGAAACCCCTCATCACGGAATAGTCTCTCCAAATCCAGCAGAGTCGCCTGCGGGACAAAGAGGAGTGAGAAGACAACGTGTTGAAGGATGTACTGGGTGCGAGGTCCCCATGAGTCCGACCAGATGTTCCTGAACGCTCGGGTAACACTCGCAGCCCGCGAGGCTTTCTCGCCCCCGCATTCTCCAATGAGAGGATTAACCTGAAATGGGAATTCTCTGTCAGCGAGGGAAACGTAGATGCAGTCATTCAGTCGTGACATCGGAACAGCTCCTAATAATTCTTCCGCTAAATCTCCGTGCGGATCTATCACCGTGACTCCCTGATTCCGTCGGATCAATTGAACGCACACGTTTCGAATCAAGCCGCTTTTACCCATCCCGGTCTTTCCGACGATATACACATGGCGATTGCTGTCCTTCTTTCGGATTCCAAATCGACGGTCAGCTCCAGCCCGAAAACCCGAACCGAGTACTATCGTAAAGTTTCGGTGACTCGAGAACTCTCTTTCTTTGTGGAATTGTTCGTTCACAGTTCGAAATCAACCCTTCACCACAACCAGTTAGATTCGTCTGCGTGCCAAATCCGTGGTTGGCGGGACGCCGAGTCGGGCGTTGGCCCAATTGACGCCCCTTTCGGAGGAGTCCGTCCTACCGAAACTGAAGGGCTGATTTCGATAAACGAACGTTTTTATCAAGTTGCCCGCAACACGTATCCACACACTCCCTCATCCGAGCCCATCTGGCATGAGATAATTCCATTGGAACAGTTCAACAACTAACAACGGAAAGGAAGCTCAGGGTGAAGAAACGTATCGACTTTAAGGAACTCAAACAACGGGTGACCATGGAACAGGTCCTTGTTCATTACAACCTACGAGATCAGATGACGGGAACAGCTGATCAGCTGAGAGGAAGGAACCCATTCGATCCCGATGCAGACAACACGACTCGTTTCAGTGTGAGCCTCAGAAAGAATTGCTGGAACGTTTGGGGAACAGAACTCAGTGGCAACGTGATCGACTTCGTGAAGGAGAAAGAGCAGGCAACGTTCCTGGAGGCGGCCAAGCTTTTGGATGGATGGTTTCCTGCAAATCCTGCAAATCCGGTTCATGAATCCGAGAAAGTGACAAGAGAGACAGAGCCCAAGGCTCGACAGGTTCAAGAAAAAGAACCCGTGGGAGGAGAAGAATCTAATCCGCCATTGGCATTCTCACTCAAGAATCTCGATTCGTCCCATCCCTACCTATATGAGCGGAGACTCTCTGATGAGACCATTGCTCACTTTGGTATTGGGCATGCCACGAAAAGCATTCTAAAGGACAGAATCGCAATTCCTATCCACAATCTCGATGGGGAGCTTGTAGCATACATTGGCCGGCATCCTGGAGTTCCACCTGACGGGACTCCGCGATATCGGCTTCCAAAAGGGTTTAAGAAGTCACTTGAAGTCTTCAATCTCCACAGGCTGAACTCGAAGTCTCCAGAGCCACTAGTCATTGTCGAGGGAGTATTCGATTGCTTTCACATTTGGCAGCTCGGATGGCATTCTGTAGTCGCCCTCATGGGCTCCAGTCTATCTGAGCAGCAGGAGAAGCTCATACGCGGCAACTGGTCTCGAAAGATTCTACTCATGCTTGATAACGATGATGCTGGAACTAATGGAACCGCCAATCTGCTGTTTCGGCTTGGGCGAACACATTGGGTCAAGGCCGCGAAGCTCCCAGATGGAGTCCCTCAGCCAGATTCCCTGACGAAGGATCAGCTTGATGAGTTCATTGCGGACTAGGTTTCCGCGCCTCCCCATTGCAGGGAGGTTTTTCTTTGTTCCTCCAACCTGCTTCTTACGTCAACCGATCCAGATTGTGGAGAGCGAGAGCCAATGCCACAAATATCGCCATGCGATAGTCTTCTCCATCCCAGGTTTTTCGCCGTTGTGGCGCAGAAACTTCAAGCTGGGGAAAGTAGTCAACAAGAACCGGAATGAAGTCTGTCTTGAATACGATGTCATGACCGAATCGATTCAATGTTCTGCGGGCCTCATCTGTTTCAGTATGAGACACTGTGATACCAACAGCCTCAAGCCGTTTGCAGAGCTTCACTTCGAGTTCCCGGCTGCATTTGCTTCGCCGCAGATTTCCGCTTATGTCCTCGAATACAACAAGCGTCGGTTCATACCACGCGATTTCCCGCATCGTTCTTTCGAGGAAAGTCATTTTGCTATTCGACTCTGCTTTTATACTTCCCCAATCCAACAGGAATGATCCGTCGAGCACTGCGAATCCGACACCGCGAGAATTAAAGGCGATCGATACAATGCGAATCGTCTCCGTTGCGTTCCCACTCATACTTGCTCACTTGTTAAACGAGCAAGTGTCTCTTCAAGTGTTTCGAATGACTTCCAAACTTCCGACACCGCTTCCGCATCAGTTTTTTCTGGCCTTTGAGAAAGCTTCTCTACCAACCGCTCCTTGATGTGAATCAGTTCCAAATCAACAACACCGGGAAACAGATCCTCAACGGATACTTGTAGAATGATAGAATACCGGATTGCTGATCTTAGTGTCGGCTCAGAAAGCCGTCTTTCGTTTCTACTAACATGAGAGCTCTCCCGATTCATTAGGAGCGCTAGATCAACTTGATTAAAACCGAGCCGCTTTCGGTGGGCACGTATGTGATTGATGAGTTTTGACATGGAGCAAAAGAACTAGTGACAAAGATGCGGTAGTCCGCCTAATCATAGTAACGAACTGCAGAATTGATAAAAGTAGTCCCTACTTGTCGTCGACGACAATTGAGAGCCAGTTCCAAGTATGCCCGAAAGCGCAAGGCCATTGGAAAAACAGCCTCTCTTCCGCTCGGAGTGCTATCCCTGAAATCAAAAGGACTCCGAAAAGTCGCCCTTAATTCTCTATTGTGGGAAGGTTGACTGCATGAGCGTTAGAAATTTGCTGTTCCAAGCTCTGAATCTGCCCACCGGGGCCACCTTACTAGGCGAGGGCCGAGGGAATGAGCGTGACCGACTGTTTCCCGCCACCAAATCGTAGGCGGCCTTTAAAGAAGAGAACAGTGGCGAACAGAATGATGTTTCTGTGCCACCAGTTAGTGTCGGTTCTCGGGGGCACGGGTCCAATTGATTCGACAGTTCCGCTCTCAGAATCGGATCGGGCTTTTGTAGTACAAACACCTAGATCCCTTCCATAAAGAGGATTCACAAACACGTTTCCAAGCCACGGAAGTAAGAGCGCCTCATCGTCGATTGTGAACCTCACACGCGCCCGTAATCGACAGCGTCGCCTATCCTTCGAAGGAGAACCTGGATCGAGGTCGAATCGTTTAAATACCGAGTGTAGTCGTTCAATCCCCCACAACGGTGTTTCCCAGCCGTGAAAGACGGAACTTGTGGAGACTGTAGAACAAAATGATTGTTCCTGACCGATAGGTTCCAGTCGTGGGCCAGCCCCAAGCACGGAAAGTATACGGTCGATTACCGACATGCTCGCTGATCGGTCATGCTCGATTGCGATGATACCCGACCTCGAGACTTGTGCGAGTCTCGCGAGTTCCTGCCGGCCAATTGCGCGCTGTTTCCGGAGAGACACCTAAGCCCGCCCTAGTGATGAATCACCAGGAAGATTCTTTCCTCGAAGCTGGCACCCCAATGCAGAGACGGCGGCCAACTACGAAGACGTTCGCCCTTTGCCTCGCTCAAGGTTCCGAAGTGTTGGAATTGACAGTCCAGCAAGTCTGCAGACCTCGCCTTAGGTCAGGCGGTTTTTC
>CAJXVR010000401.1 GCA_913061285.1 uncultured Verrucomicrobiota bacterium
GCATACGAGATGTAGAGATGTCTCGTGGGCTCGGAGATGTGTATAAGAGACAGGTTTCTATGGAGCGATTGCAGGTGGACCATCAACCGAATACCGCCTCGCCAACGAGAGGCGTTTGGATTGATGCGATCCCAAATATATTGCCCCATGTTCTTCTTGTTATTCCATCCCTTTGGGGGGGGCGTCGGCCAATTGAGGTCTAAGGTATCGGGGTATTCCAGCACTGTGCTAGGGATCCAGTCGGGAGCGCTCTTGCCCTCAGATGCGATTAGATCTGTTACCTCCTGACGGCTGCGCTTCGTCGTTTGGGACGCTTTGACGTTGCGTTCTGCGGGGGCGCGTTTGGTGACGACGTACTCCTTTTCGTTCCAGGTGACGATATGGATCCGTTTATAGGGATATTGTCGAGACTGTGTTTGTCCGGCGATGACGGATTCGAACTCGACGGTTCGGGCGCTCTTGTGGATTGCGATGACTTTTCCCTTTAGCGTCCCCCCATTGAGAAACTCAATCTGATCGGCCGCTTGGACCGTTTCTAGGCGCAGACACCCAAGGATGAGTAGAAGCCAGATTGAGAGTCGAGCCGCTGGCATATTACTTAGGCCTTCGTAGGGAACCCGGCGGTTGAGATCTGGCGTCCGTCCTTGGTGATCAGCAAGGCATCGACGTTCTCTAGTGGTTTGATGAGAGCGAGGCCGTCAGTCAAACCGAGCACCATCAGTGTTGTGGATAGGGCGTCAGCCTGCATCGCATTCGGGGCGAGGACGCTGGCACTCGCGATGGTCTTTGGGGAGTGCCCAGTGCGCGGGTCGAAGACGTGGTGGTGCTTAAAATCATTTGTGAAGTGGGACTCGTAGTCTCCTGATGTGGCCAAGGAACGATTGTCTAGCGAAGCGACAGCGGCAAAGGCATCCGATTGTCTGGGATGCTGGATACCCACGGTCCAGTCAAGATCCTCCGCATTTTGCCCAATCGATCTCAGCTCTCCGCAGTCAATCAAAGCGTGGTGAATGCCAGCCCTTGAAAGGGCACGCGTCGCTTGGTCTGTGGCGTAGCCTTGAGCGATGCCGTTGAGCGTGATTTTCGTGTGCTTGTTTGCGAGGCGAATCTCGGTGTCCTGCACAGAGATATTCCTCCAGCCTAGGAATGGTTGTTGTGCCTTGATCTCACTTGGAGAGGGGACCTCTTGGTGTCTCTGATACAGTTCCCAGAGAGGCTGTATGGTGACGTCGAAGGCTCCCTTTGACTTACGAGAAAGCGCTTGTGCCGTGCGTAAAACGCGAAGGAGTTCGGCCGAGGGGGAGGAAAGGACTCCTGTTTGATTGAGAATCGAGATCTCGCTTTGTGGTCGGTAGAGATTCATCGCTTGTTCCACTCGTTCAATCCTAGCGAAGGCGGTGTCGATGGCGTTCTGTGCCAGACGAAGTGATGGATGGACTACCTTGATTGTGACCTTCGTTCCGAGGGCGGATCGCGATTCCGTGACAAGGCGCGATGAGCGGGCAAAGAGGCCTGTTGTTCCAAGACTTGATGCGGCAAGCATCCCGAGGCTTGAGCTGATAAAACGCCGCCGATTGACAGATCTTGTTGAGTCGCTGGGCTTGTCCTTCTTCAAGTGCATGCTGTTGTTCATCTGAGATTGAATCTTTGCGTGGTCTGCCTGCTTGTCCGGTTCGGTCAGGACAAGTCCTTAGCTTAGAGACCAACCGTTACGATAAGCTCGGCCGAGGAATCGTTCTGCTCCTGGAGCGTTGGGGATCGTCATGTCGGCAGCGTTCCAAACGATTCTCTCGCCTGCTCGATAGGCGACGTTGCCGAGGTGGTTGGATTCCGTGAGGGGCCCCGCATAGGCAAAGTCGCAAGTCGTGGTGCCTCCAGTTTTGCAGGCTTGGATCCATTCCTTGTGATGTCCCACCGACGGCGGGATCCAAGGTTTAGGGGCTTCGAAATGGGTGAATTTGTCTTCAGGTAGAAGCAGGTGTTTTCCATAGTCGGCCAGTAGCATTCCTTCGTCGCCGATGAAGAGATGGCCGCTTTTCCATTGGGGAATCTTTCCTGTCTTCCACAGCTCTGGTTTGTGGGTTCCTTGATGCCAATGCATGGTCAAAGCTGGCCGGTTCCCGCGTTGGGGGAATTGATACTTGGCACTCATACTCGCAGGCGCAATTTCGGGGTGAGCCGGCGGTCCTGACGCTTCAATTGCAGTGGGTGCATCCAGATTCAGAGCCCAGAAAGGGAGGTCGTTAAAATGGCTGCCGAGATCTGACATCGTCCCATTGCCGAAATCCCACCAGCGATACCATTTGGGGCCCGGAAAATAGATGTCATTGTAGGGGCGGAACGGGGCTGGTCCGATCCATAGATCCCAGTCCAGCTCTAGCGGGACGGCTTGAGGCTGGAGGGGCCGTTCGAAACTCCAGACGATGTCCTTGAACCGTTTTGCTTCAGCCTCGGATTGCCATCCCCAGGCTCGATTGACCCAAACATGCACTTCCGTGACGTTCCCGATAGCGCCTGATTGAATGAGCTCAACGACCCGTCGGTAGTTTTCGCCCGCATGAATCTGGGTTCCCATTTGAGTCGCCACTTGGGTGGCCGCCGCCGCCTTGGTAATGATTCGAGCCTCGTGAACGTCTCGCGTCAGGGGTTTCTCACAATAAACATGCTTGCCTTGCTGAAGCGCGGGGAGCACGGCGAAGGCATGGGTGTGCTCCGTTGTGCTGACAACGACGGCGTCTAAATCGTCGGTATCGAGATAAAACTCACGGAAGTCTCGATAGGTTCGGGCGTGAGGGTGCTTGGCCGCGGCCCGCGCAAGGTTATTGGCATTGACATCGCAAAGAGCGATGACGTTTTCAGATTCTGTTTGTCGAAGGTTCGAACCGCCGCGTCCCCCGGTTCCAATGTAGCCGATGTTTAGCTTATTGTTTGGGGACCGAGCGCTGATCAGGCCCGGAAATCCAAGGGCGGAGACGGCGCTCAGAGCGCTTGCTCCAATGAAACGACGACGAGTGGTTTTCGAGCGCTTGCTATTGGAAGGCATGTCGCCATATTACGGGCTTGTTTCTCGGGCTCAAGGCTGAATTCCCGCTTCCTGGGGACAGGCTACGCTGTTTGAACCTCGTGTTCTCCATTGCTTGCTTCTGCTGCTGCGATGGCTGGCCGTCCTAATTGCCAGTTCCAGTAGTTTCGAGCGAAGCGACGTAGGTCTTCGAGAATCAAGTAGTTGATAGGAACGAGCAGGAGAGTAACGAAGGTTCCGAGCATCACGCCCCAACCCAAAGAAACCGCCATCGGGATGAGGAATTGTGCCTGAGTGCTTTTCTCAAACATCATCGGGAGTAAGCCGGCAAAGGTCGTCATTGAGGTGAGCAAGATAGCTCTAAAACGTGCTACGCCCGCTGATCTCACGGATACGAAAATGGATTCACCCTCGAGGCGCTTGCGATTGATGTAGTCAACGAGGACGAGACTGTCATTCACGATCACACCGGCGAGGGCTAACATGCCGAAAATACTCATCATGCTTACTGCCATCCCCATGATCACGTGGCCGAGAATGGCGCAAGCCAGACCAAAGGGAATGACGGACATGACCACAAAGGGTTGGAGGTAGGAGCGAAACGGAATTGCCAGGAGCGAGTATATGACAAAGAGGACGGCGATTCCTCCGTAGAGCACGGAGCCAAAGGAATCAGCCTGTTCCCGAGCCTCTCCCTCGAAGGCGTATTGCATTCCTTGGTACTTGGCAATGATCTTTGGAAGCTCCTTGTCAAGGTCGAGTCGAATGGTATCGATATTGGCTGTTTCCTTGTTGGCGTCTGCGGTCACGCTCACCGTGCGATTGCGGTCGATCCGGGTGATTCTTGAGAAGCTTCGTCCCATCTCGGGCTCTGCCACGCTAGTGAATGGAACTTCGCGACCGTCGGGTGTGCGGATTCTCATGGTTTCAAGATTGCTGAGTGAGGAGCGCTCTTCACGGGGGTAGCGCACCATGACTCGGACATCTTCTCGCCCCCGCTGAATTCTCTGGGCTTCCGCTCCAAAAAAGGCCTGCCGGGCCTGCGTTGCGAGATCGTTCATGGTCAGGCCGAGTGCTTCTGCCTCAGGTTTGATCTTGAGTTTGATTTCTGGTTTCCCGTCCTGATAGGTATCGGCAATGTCAAAGACGGCCGGGTATTTTTCCAAGAGACCTTTGACCTCATCGGCGGCCTTGGCAAGGTCGTCGAAGCTCGGGCCGGTGAGTTCGACATCGATAGGAGAACCGCCTCGGCCGATTTCAGCTCGGAAGTTAAGTTCTTGAGCGCCGGCGATCGTGCCGATCATTTGTCGCCATTGTTGAACGACCTCCATGCTGCCCGTTTTCAGTTCTCGTTCATCAGGAGGAATGATCTGGATGGACACTTCACCCACGCTTGAGACGCCGGATTTAGATCGGCCTCTTCCTCCGGTTATGCCTTGTCCTCCGGTGACTGAAAGGACATCCATGATAATGCTCTCGTTGGTCGCAGGATCGATGAGATCTGCCTGCAATGTCTGTGCCTGGGCTTCAATCTTGGCGATGTGTTTGCCGGTAATTGATTCTGGAGTGCCTAGCGGCATGGTCAATGAGGCCGTGGCACGTTCACTGGCCACGCGAGGGAAAAAGACGAAAAGAATCCGGTTGCTTGCGAGAAGTGTGAAGAGGAAGGCGGCAGCAAAGATAAACGAGCAAAGCGTGGTGTATCGATGGCGCAGAGAAAAATCGAGCACCGGACGATAGCATCGTCTAGCAAACGATTCGAGACCGTCCGCAAAAAGGCGTTGAAACCGTTCGAGCATTGAGAGTTCCGCGCCGCGCCTCCGTTTCATACGCATATGTTTCAAATGGCTCGGCAAGATCAGTTTGGACTCAACCAGAGAAAAGAGAAGGACCGGGATCACGATCAAGGGAATCTGAGCGAAGATTTTTCCGCGAACGCCTTCGATCATGAGAATTGGAACGAAGGCAACGACCGTGGTGAGAATGCCAAAAACAACAGGCACCGAGACTTCTTGGGTGCCGACAATAGCTGCCGTTTCACCGTCTTCACCGCGCTGAAAATGGGTGAATATATTCTCCCCAGTCACGATCGCGTCATCAACGACGATGCCGAGTACGAGGATGAAGCCGAAGAGACTAATCACGTTTATGGTCACACCGAGGAAAGGCATGAGCGCAATGGCACCCATGAACGTGACGGGAATCCCGACGCAAACCCAGAATGCCACCGTTGGACGAAGGAAGAGGGCAAGCACCAGCATGACCAAGAGGCCTCCCTGGACAGCGCTGTTGGTGAGGCTGTTGAGCCTGCTTACCACAATTCGTGAACGATCGTTCCAATAGTGCAATTCGACGCCAGGAGGGAGGCTTGCCTGACGTTCTGTCAGATAGTCTTTGACGTCGCGGGCCAATGTGATGGCGTTCTGGGATCCAACCCTGGCTACGGAGATAAGCACACACGGGTTACCATTCCATTGGGCGAATAGGGGAGTTTCTTCAAAGGCATCCTTGACGGTTGCAATATCGCCCAAGGTGAGGCGCGTGCCGTCACGTCGGGTGATCAAGACGATATCCTCAAAGTCTTTTTGGACATAGGCTTGTCCCTTTGTGCGCAGAAGGATTTCGCCGCCGCTCGTTTTGATTGCCCCAGCGGGGAGATCGACCGATGTGCTACGGACTGCTCTGGCCACGGCATCCAGGGTGAGGCCATAGCGTTGAAGCGTTTGTTCGGACACCTCGATGGCGATTTCGTAGGGTCGGACACCGCCGAGACTGACTTGGGTTATCCGGGGTAGGGCCGCTATTTCGTCTCGGATCTGTTCTCCTAGAAGACGGAGATCTCGCTCGCTCATATCTGCGGCGAGGACGACGGAAATGACCTCTCCCCGTGGTTTGGCTAAGGAGATAACTGGTTTTTCGGTTTCCACCGGAAAGGTGTTGATCGCGTCGACACGGTTCTTGATATCGTCCAGAAGCTCTCTGGAATCGTACCCTTTCTCGACTTCAATGGACACGGTTCCGGATCCTTCGGAAGCCGTTGATGTCATTTTCTTGATGCCTTGGAGATCCTGGATCGCTTCTTCGATCCGAATGACAACAGACTCTTCCACCTCTGCCGGGGTCGATCCGCGATACGGCACGCTGACCGTGACGATATCGAGTTCGAACTCAGGGAAGACTTCGGTTGGAATACTTCGGCCTAAAGCAAAGACGCCAGCGAAGAAAATGGAGAGCATCAAGAGGTTTGCCGCAACCCCATTTCGTGTGAACCAGGCGATGAGTCCGTGCATGTTACTTGTTAGCTTGGGTGGTTGATGGCTTTCCTTGCTTCCCTGGTCTTCCCCCGCCTCGATTCTGACCCTTCGGTCCGTTCGGTTGTTTGCCGCCGCCTTTGCTGCCGATGCGCGGTTTCCTAGGG
>CAJXVR010000402.1 GCA_913061285.1 uncultured Verrucomicrobiota bacterium
TCGTCGGCAGCGTCAGATGTGTATAAGAGACAGAGACACATACGATGGAACATGAGCTAAGGAATATTACATCCAACGACATCGGGAAAGCAAAGATCCTAACCGCAACCTGAACAAATCCTCGGAAGCTCCCCGACAATCCCTATCGTTATTAGAACCCCCTTTTAGTCGCCCTTTGGTCCATTCCTTCCTAGATTCGGGCGGGGCGAAATGAAAACAGAATCAAGCACGACAGCTCGTCGGAGCCGAACAAACAAGGCGTTGATAACAATCTTGATTGTTGGGGGACTCGGAATTCTTGCCAATAACTCCCGAAATCACTCTGCAAGCGAGAAGACACCACCAACAAATGTCCCAGAAAACAACCCGATTCAGCCCAAGCTAAGAGTAGCTAACCGAGGCACGGAACAGGCACGGACCAACAGCGCCTCAAACCCATTCGTAGCGCCGACGCCTGCCGAAAACGAACAAAATCCCCCAAGAGAAGTCCCCCCTTCAAGTGTGGCAAGCTACGATCCCGCCCGCAGCCAATCACCAAAACAATCGTCCGTACCGGAACGTTCCGATTCATCGGGAGACGATATTCTCAGCAATCAGGCCATCAGGTTCCAATCAAGCCCTGGAACTATCCAAGATTCTGCGATCTCTACCAATGCCCTGGACATCGATTTCACTCCCTTGAGGCTGCCATCAGAGATCGTTGAAGTGAACCCGTAGAATGCCCCCACTTACCGAACAAAAGTTTGGACTAAGGAATGACAATTGCTTACTTTTATGAACGTATCATATCCAAATAATGAAACTCACTATCTTTCCAACCAACAACGGTCAACACCGTGACGGCTTCACGCTGATCGAGCTACTCGTCGTTATCGCAATCATTGCCATTCTTGCCGGAATGCTCCTCCCCGCCCTTTCAAAGGCGAAGCAAAAGGCCACCGGGGCATCCTGTCTTAGCAATCAGAAACAGCTGATTCTCGGTTGGGTCATGTATGCTGATGACAACGATAGTAAGATGCTCTACACCCAACCTGGCGGCGGACAGATCGGCAATCCCGCGGGCGGTTTTTGGCCAGGACCACACAACGATGCAGGCCGCTTTACCGAGGTGAACGGCAGCATGAACAAGGTCGAGGCACAGCGAAACGTCGAGAATGGCCTCCGTATGGGTGCCCTTTGGTCGTACGTCAATGCGGCCGGAGCCTATCACTGCCCCGGGGATCTCCGCAGTCGTAACCTCCGCCCAGGAAGCGGATGGGCATGGGACAGCTACTCAAAAGCCAACGGTATGAATGGCGGCGGCTGGCAAGGCTCAGGATCGGGCGGAGCATCCAATGGACCACAACCAACGTATGTCAAATCCACCTCCATTCAAGGCGCCGCAGAAGCACTCGTTTTCGTGGAAGAAGCGGATCCCCGCGGAAGAAATCTCGGGACCTGGGTTATCGATGTTGCTCCTTCACCACGTTGGGTTGATCCCTTCGCGATTTTCCACGGAAGTACCAGCACCCTCGCCTTTGCCGATGGACATGCCGAATCCCACACCTGGATCACACCGGGAGTGAAACAGGCAGCCCGCGATTCGTCGCTTGGAAAAGCCAGTTTCGGCTGGTCTGGTGGCAATGCTCAAAACGTTGATTTCGTCTGGATTTACAATCGGTACAAGCATCAGAAATGGACACGAATCGAAGATTCAGGGCTCTAAGAGCCAGCTTGGGTTAAACCGAAAATGATTCATGGCTGAGATGGCAATGCCGTCTCAGCCATTTTCTTTCCGGTGTCTTTTCCCATGCGGCTCGGCACAGGGCACGACAGGCATACGACGAGGCCTAAAGCGAGGCATCGCCATTCACAGCACACCCTCGATGGCTTGCCGCCTCGAGAGCACGAACAATTAAATCCACAGAATTCCATTGATCACAAATACGTCAAATCGAGACTGGGTGTGCGAGGCGGTGAATAAGATCGCCTCAGAGTTCAATCGCTCATCTGACACGCATCTTCTCAAGTTGCAACATTCGTGTTTTTCACCTCACACCTTGTATCTAAAGGATGAATCCACTCATCCGACGGGAAGTCTAAAGCACCGGCTGGCGCGCTCCCTTTTCCTCTATGGCCTTGCCAATGGACTCATCCGAAAAGGCACCCCCATTGTCGAAGCGTCTTCCGGAAGCACTGCCATCTCGGAGGCCTACTTTGCACGACTCCTCGGATTGGAGTTCACGGCGGTTATCCCCGTTACGACAGCAGCGGAAAAAATTGAGAAGATTGAATTCTACGGAGGGCAGTGCCTAAGAGTGCCCGCGAGCGAACTCTACCAAACAGCTCAGCAGTTTGCTTCAGAACGACAGGGTCACTACATGGATCAATTTACCTTCGCGGAACGAGCCACAGACTGGCGAGGAAATAACAACATCGCTGAAAGTCTCTTTCAACAACTGGAAAAAGAGAGTGATCCCATCCCTGATTGGATCGTTGTCAGCGCCGGCACCGGAGGCACCTCAGCAACGATCGGGCGCTATATTCGCTATCGCCCCGAACTCTACGCTAGAACGAAACTGTGCGTCGTTGATCCAGAGCACTCCGTTTTCTATGATTTTTTCAAGACGGGAAATAAAGAACTGCGATCGAAAAAAAGCTCGCGAATCGAGGGCATTGGACGCCCACGGGTTGAGCCTTCGTTCCTACCCTCGGTAGTTGATCGCATGATCCGAATTCCCGACGCGGCATCGATTGCGACGATCTGGTGGCTTGAGTCGATTCTCGGACGCAAATGCGGCGGATCCACCGGCACGAACGTCTATGGATCTCTCAAGCTCATGGCCCAAAGCGACGACAAGTCCGCCCCCATGACCATTGTCAGCATCCTTTGCGATCCAGGCGACCGCTACCTTGACACTTATTTCAATCGCGACTGGCTCTCAAACGAACAAATCGATATCGATCCCTACCTGAATCAACTCACTCGATTTCAGGAAACCGGTCAGTTTATCGACGTTTGACGAAATCGAGCTGAGTAATTCACGACCGACTCATCTCACTTAACGTCCGCACTCTCAACAGCTTTTTTCGAACGGCTTTCTCGAATCGCCTGCAACTCTTCCCGGCTAGCCACGCCATCACCATCACGGTCAAACTTAAGTAATTCCTGACTTTTGGCCAAATAGGAAGGCCCGCCTCCACGGCGTCGCTTCTTGGCTTCGGGATCTTCAGAGGCTCGCCCCGCAAAATAGCCATAAACACCTTCGTATTCGCCCTTCTTCATCGATTCTCTGACAGCGGCACGCTCCGTCTTGTCTAGCTTCCCGCTCCCATCGGCATCAAAGCGCTTCACAATGACCGCAACTTCCTTTTCAATGGCTGGGCCCCATTCTGGATCGTCCATCTTGCCATTCTTATTGGCATCATGTTTCTCGATGAACTCCGTGGGCAGCCCCTTGTCTCCTCCCTCTTGCTCTTCCAAAGCCTCAGCAGCCACGGTCTGACGCATCCCCTCACGTTCCGAAGCGTCCAGACGCCCATTCCCATCCTGATCAAATCGCTCGATCAATTTAGTTTGGATTTCAAGAAATCGAGCTCCAGGTCCATTGTCAGCAAACCCTTCGGAGGGGAGCATCACAACAAGAAACAAGGTGGCCAGGCAACCGCTACCAATGCAGAATCCTTTCATAGTTTGGCTCAAATCAGTCTTCATTCATTCTCTACCCAGTTCGATTCATCACCCATTTCTGTAGACGAATGATGGCGGGACATGGGTAAAACATCCCAGTTAGTCACAATTCCGCAATAAAAATACACTCGGCAAGCGATTAAGGCTCCTCAAAGACGTCACCCAAACGATACGATCGAATCTTGCTCCGTTTAAGGATAATAGGAATACTTCGCCCATCTCTGGCTCTTGTTGATCCGCCACAATCAGTGTTAGAGATGTGACCAAGTGCGAAAAATGAATCACGAAAATACTGAAGTATCCGTCAAAGATCGCTACGCCGCAGCAGCGAAAGTCCGCGAGGCCGCCCTGTGTTGTCCGGTCGAATACGATCGCCAATATCTCGAGATCATTCCCGAGGAAGTGATCGCCAAAGACTACGGATGCGGCGACCCCTCACAGTTCTTACAAGCTGGAGAAGTCGTGCTCGATCTCGGAAGCGGGACGGGCAAGATCTGTTTCATCGCATCGCAAGTGGTCGGAAAATCAGGACGAGTCATCGGCGTTGACATGACCGACGATATGCTCGAGGTCGCCCATCGCAATGCGCCAATTGTGGCTGAGCGAATCGGATACTCGAATGTCGAGTTTCGAAAAGGACGGATTCAAGACCTCGCACTGGATCTTGAAGCACTCGACAAAACGCTTAAAGAAACGCCTCTTTGTGGCGCAAATGCGTTCCTCAAGGCCGAGGAACTCGCGGATAACCTTCGTCGAAACCAACCGTTGGTCGCCGACAAATCGGTCGACGTGGTAGTATCGAATTGCGTATTGAACCTGGTGGAATCCAAGGCAAAGAAACAGCTCTTTCAAGAAATCTTCCGAGTGATCCGGGATGGCGGTCGAGCCGTTATCTCAGATATCGTCTGTGATGAAGCCGTTCCAGAACGACTTCAGAACGATCCAGAGCTTTGGAGTGGTTGCATCAGTGGCGCTCTCACCGAAAAGGAATTTCTCGATGCCTTCGCGGCGGTAGGTTTCTATGGCATCGAATTGGTCAAGCGAGATACCGAGCCATGGCAAACGGTTGAGGGCATCGAATTCTTCTCTGTCACCGTCCAGGCCTTCAAACCGACGCAGGTCCCTAACAAAGAGTGCAATCAGGCAGCGATCTATCTGGGCCCCTTTCAGCGAGTCCTTGATGATGACGGGCGTTGGTTCGAGCGCGGACAGCGCCATGCCGTCAGTCAACGCACCTTTGAACGCTACCAAAAGCCCCCATTTAAAGGACAGTTTGCTCTCATTTCACCGAAGAAAGCCATTTCACCTGAAAATGCGCCCGCATTTGATCGAGCGCCAGGACAAGTCCGCCCCCCCTTCGAAACGAAAGGGCGCGATTTCCGGCTTTCCACTCCGGCAAGTCAGTGCTGTGAGCCCGGCACGGATTGTTGCTAGGCCCACAAAAGAAACTATCCCCTAGAAAGAGTTCTTCTCCGAAGAAGGACTCTGCTCTTCTCGGGCTCGCTCCTTCATAGCGCAGACGCTGGAGGACGTGCTAACGAAATACGGGACCATCACGGTTAGCACCATGCGCAACAAGCGCTCAGAAGAAAAATCCCCCTCGGAGAGGGCCGCGCCATGATTAATCACTAGGAGAATCAAGCCGACCACCACTCCGAATTTCAGAGCTCGTTTCATTACCCGCGGCCGGGATGCATAGTAAAACCACTCTCTCATGAGATGTTTCAACGGTATGAGGCTCAGACAGGCGTTTTTATTGCTTCCTCAGCACATTTCGGAGCAATCAAAGTAGTGCCCACGAGAGCAGAGAGGACAAAACTAAGATATTTCAGGAAAGAATCCCAACTTCAATTCCGTCGCGCTCCCCTTTCAAATCGATCCTGATTGGCGATTCGATAGGGGACAATTGGCACCTGATCCGGCGAGAAAGTGATACACGCGGCCCCCTTCTTGAGACGGTGCCAAAAAATCATTGAGCCCTTTAACAACCATCATGCTTGACGTCGACCCGGAAATGCTCACACTACGCCGCTCAATCGGTGCATCTCGCTCCGACAGACCGCTCATATATGGACCGCATCAGAAATATCGCCATCATTGCTCACGTCGACCATGGGAAGACGACGCTAGTCGACTGCCTACTGACCCAATCCGGACTCTTCCGAGAAAATCAGGAAGTGGCCGAGCGAATGATGGATTCAATGGACTTGGAGCGCGAAAAAGGCATCACCATTCGCTCTAAAAATGCCACCTTCCATTACAAAGACCATCAGATCAACATCGTCGATACGCCAGGGCATGCGGACTTTGGCGGCGAAGTCGAACGAATCATGAATATGATCGATGGAGTACTTCTAGTCGTTGACTCCGTTGAAGGGCCCCAAGCCCAAACCCGCTTCGTCCTCCGAAAAGCGCTCGAAAGCGGTGCCAAACCGATTGTTGTGGTCAACAAGATCGATCGTGAAAACGCAGCCCCACATAAGGTACTCGATCAAGTCTTCGATCTCTTTCTCAGTTTGAAGGCCACTGATGAACAACTCGATTTCCCAGTCATCTACGCCAGTGCTAAGGCTGGTATTTCCAAGAACGAAATCGAAGAAGATGGCACCAACATGGAGCCACTCTGTGACGCGATCATCAAACACACGCCTCCACCAAGGGTGGAAGATAGCGATGAGTTCAAGATTCTAATTGCTGTCTCTTATACACATCTGACGCTGCCGACGAGCGATCTAGTGTAG
>CAJXVR010000403.1 GCA_913061285.1 uncultured Verrucomicrobiota bacterium
GAGATGTAGAGAGGTCTCGTGGGCTCGGAGATGTGTATAAGAGACAGATCCTCAACTACGCGCCCTCAAAAGTATCTCAAACAAGCTCAGACCTCGGTTGAAACGATTGTTGCTGTAGCGAACGTTCTTGATGAGGAATTGCCAGCCGTCGAATTCTATCCCGATCCAGACGACAACCTTATCAGCGCTTCGGTCATGGCTGGGGGGGGGCGGATTGGATGATTGCCAGCGAGAAGTCAGGTCGACTCTTTTTTGACAAAGTAAGCACGGTGAGCGTGTTTCTCGCTGGGGCATCTGTTGCAAAAGCGTGATGCTGCTGTAACAGAAATGAAACGAGTTTCCTTAATCTTCTTTGTTGATGGCGTTCAGGGGAAAACTGGGAATTCGCACTGTTCGACTCGCCCCGTCGGAGGAAGTGCCCGCTCGGGGGGGATTTGAGTTTCTGATGCTCGCGTCTGGTTGTGCCTATTGGTTGGAGGGGGAGATTGGAATCATGTTGCAACCTGATGAACTTCTGGTGGTAAACGGAGAACAATTTGGGTGTCTGCGAGGTGCGAAATATGAGCCATCCATTGTGAACGTCTTCTCAATCCGTTTGGAGTGGCTCCAAGGAATTATCTCGATTGAAGAGCAGTTGCAGATCAGACGGAGTCTTAAAGATCTATCGCTCCCGGCTGTCATATCGAAGAATCATCCGGCAACGCAAGCTTATCGTTCGCAGAGGGATGAGCTCGGGACGAGTGATCTCTTTTCGAGGGCTCGATTCCTGGAGGTTCTCGCGTTGCTGGTGCGAAGCCGTACCTGTTCGATGAAAGAAAGGGACGGAGCCCCGAGTTGTTCGTGCGAAGAGCGGATGGGGCGCTATTTTGGGAGCCTGTCACTGTTAGAAATCCGTGATCTCAGTGTCTCTCGCCTGGCTCAGATTTGCGGTTGTAGTGCTCGACATGCGGGGCGTGTTTTTCGGAGAATCTACGGCCTATCACTTCGATCCAAACAAGTTGAGATCCGGATGGATCAAGCGACAGAATTACTTGAAGTTGGTGGGTTGACTGTCGAACGCGTAGCGGAGCTCTGTGGCTATGCTGACGGTCAGCATTTCAGAGTAGCCTTTCGGCGTTGTTTTGGTGTCGCTCCAACGGAATGGACAGCACATCATCGCGGTCACACGATGAGCGCTGGTGTGGCCGATGTCTTGACGACCTAAAGTGGATTTGCGTTCCGCTGGTCGGCCCAGGGGCCACGGTTTGCCCGGCTAGATATTTGGGCTGGACCCTGGTTCGTGCTGAGGAAGTCGAGCATAGCGCTTTTCATTGAGGTGGGTAATTTAGCCATGCCTTGTTTCTCCATTTTCTCAAATGTTTGTTCCCAGCTTTTGCGGCTTTTTGCGGCGTTCGCAATGACCATTTGAGAATGGCACGCAGTACAGAGGGCCTTGACGAGCCCCTTCCCCTTAGCGAGAGATGGCGTAGAAATGTTCACCGCGGCAGGCTCGTTTTCTGTAGCTGGCGTGGCGTTGGCGTTGCCGATGGGCGCGGATGCGACGATGAGTAGCGCAATGAATTGGAGAAATTTGGATCTCATAGGTGCCCTTAGCTTACCTTGATTGCAATTCGATGCATGGCGTTGTTGAGGTAGCCCTTTGGATTCCAGCCTGGAACGATCATGGGTTGTGCCTTTCCTTGCGAGTCGGTGGCTCGGGCCCAAACTTCATAATAGCCTTTCTTGGGAAGGTTGATTTGGCAGGTCCAACGTTGCCAGGCGTACCGATTGGGTGCGGATGACAAGTTGGTGGTTTGCCATGTCGCGCCAAAATCATAGCTCACGTCGACCCGTTCGACATCTCCGCTACCGCTCCATGCATGACCTCGAATCTCGATATCCTTTCCCTGTGGCGTGGTAATACCCGTTTTGGGTGAGGTGATAAGAGACTTCACAGGCATGGATTCAATAATTGCCATGTCCGATTCGGGTACGGATTCACCTGGTTCGACCGGATGTGTTGGGGTTCGATAGGAGCTTCCCGTCATTTTGGTGCCGTCGTGGACTTGGTCCCGTACCCAGATGCGTTTGAGCCATTTTCCGCTGGTTGATCCTGGCCAACCGGGGCAGATGAGTCGAAGCGGAAATCCGTGTTCTTTGGGGAGGGGCTGACCATTCATCTCCCAAGCCAAAAGGGTGTGAGGGTCAAGGGCTTTCTCGATTGGGACTCCTCTAGAAATGGGGTGCTTATTTGGGTCTCTGCTGAGGTGGGGGTCCTCGCCGTAGTAGCCAATATACACGGCAGACTGTCTTACGCCTAGAGTGTTGAGAAGGTCCCGCAGGCGAATTCCCGAATAGCGGGCGCAACCCACGGCACCGAGTGTCCATTGATTGCCGCTTGCGCTAGGGTAATAGCCGGCCCGCCCATTCCCGGCGCACTCAAGGGTGATTTGCGCGGTCTGATGAGGGAATTCACGCTTCAATGCCGCCATCGTGAATGTTCGGGGACGTTCAACTTCGCCATCAATGGTCAATCCCCAGCCCGTCAGGTCCTGCTTCTTGGCTCGTTCAGGGATATGCCCATTGTTGCGGACGAAATGCAGATGGTTGGGCGTGATAGAATCATCCAGAAGGTGGGCAGGTGTCTCCGCATTGAGCGGTCGGTCGCTCAGAATGGTTAGCTGTTTTTTGTAATCAGGGACATCGTCGAGGAGGCCCGATTCCTGAGCGAGTGCTGTCGGGATGACTCCGTTTGGTAGTCGATCTAGAAACACGACTGGAGCGCCTAGCGAGGTCAGAAGCCGCCCAATGAATGTTCTTTTAGTAAGAGTGTTCATCGCGGCCGGTTGGGAGTTTTCTTTTTCTTGGCGTGTGTATGGCATGATACGCTTCGTTCAAATCATAGTGATAGCTGGTGGCATTTTGACGCTGCCGACCCGAACGGGTCAATCATCGTTCTCCGGACTTGGTTGAATTGACTGATTCCGGTGCTCTCTTGTGCCTTCACGGAATTGTAACGATTGCGTCTTAGAACCGTTACCCGGTGCCGGGATTCTTAGGTGACGCATGAATAAGCGACTCATAGTTTTAGGACTGATTGCCAGCGGGCTTTTCTCGGTGCATTCCCAATCCGCTCTCGAGACGTCCAAAACAGTCCTAGAAAAATGGGTTGAAGCGCGGCGGACGATCGGCACGGTTCGTAGTAGTTGGGCCGTCGAGAAGGAGATTCTTCAGCAATCTCTCGATGCCTATGGTCGAGAGCTGAAGACCGTGGGAGATCAACGCAATCAGGTGGACGAGGGAAGCACTCAAACCGAGCGGGAGTTGATCTTGGTCGAAACGGAGAAAGAAGAGCTCACGGCGGCAAGTGACGCGTTGAAAACGTCAGTTGGTATGCTCGAGACGCGGGTTCGAGGTATGTCCGATGGGTTTCCTCCGCCTGTCGTTGAAAAGATCGGGCCACTCTTTGATCGCATTCCAGAAAATCCAGATGAGACCAAGTTGAGCCTGTCCGCACGGTTCCAAAATATCGTCGGTATTCTGAATGAATTGGACAAGTTCAATGGCTCGTTTTCCGTTGTATCGGAATTGAGGCGAACGGAGGACGGCGTCGATGTGCAGGCACGCGTTCTCTACATTGGGCTGGGGCAGGCCTATTTTATGGATCAAACTGGTGATTTTTGCGGTTACGGCGTTTCATCGCCATCAGGCTGGACCTGGATTGTGGAGAATGATCTGGGCCCAGTGATCAAGAGGGCGATTGGAGTTTATGAGAATTCCCAACCCGCTGCGTTTGTCTCCTTGCCTGTCAGAGTGAAGTAGCCTTCCACGATTGAGAACTCATATGTTATTGTTTCACAAAGTCACAATCTGTCTAGGGGTGTTGATGCTGAGCGCCCTGTCGGTTCAAGCGGCTTCAATGGAAGAGATAGGGCAACGTGTCTCTCGTGATCTTGCGTCAGCTCTCGACGAATTGTCTCGGCTACAGAATTCCATTGCGGAAGAAAAGATTCCAATTGCGGAGAAACTGAGCGCTGTGGAGACCGATGTCGTGCAACAGCGGCAAGGATTGGCTCGTGCACAACGAAGCGCCGACAACAAGCTGGTAGAGCTTAACGCCCTAAAAAGTGAGGTGAAGGGGCTCCGTGATGAGAACAACTACATCGCAGGGCTTTTGTCGGAATATGTTCGGGCATTCGAAACCCGGATCCATATCAGTGAAGTTCAAGAATACGCAGATATCATCAGGCAAACGAAAGCGGCTAGCGTAAATGCTGATCTTA
Source organism: uncultured Verrucomicrobiota bacterium (assembly GCA_913061285.1). Classification (GTDB taxonomy): domain Bacteria; phylum Verrucomicrobiota; class Verrucomicrobiia; order Limisphaerales; family AAA164-E04; genus UBA2970. The sequence goes on from CAJXVR010000403.1 coordinate 4,263, forward strand.
CTTTCGTCGAAAAATCGAAGCAACAGGTGACGATGTTGGATGGTGCCTTGACGCGAATGGAGCGACTGATGGGAGGGGATTCATTCGAGGGACAGGCTCTTTCTCCCAAAGGTGTCCTGGAGCAGGGAAGATTCATCGTTCTTGGTCCGGTCGCCGTATTCTCGAGTCGAGACTCCGAGAGTGGCGGGTTGGCAAATCTGCAACTTGGATCGGCTGAACCAACGGTCGTTGACCTGGGCTCTGAGGCCACAGCTGCAGTGAGAGCTTTGGTTGCGGCGGGTGAAGGGGCTCTCCCGGTCGATGCGAGCTCGGGCAATGCGTTGAAAATTGCCGCTACCGAAGACCATTTTCTAGAACACTTGAGTAAGGGTGGGCCTGTGATGGTGCCGATCATCGGGTTGGGAATCGTCGCTATTCTTATTGCCCTCTTTAAATGGATTCGCCTGTCTCAAAATCAACTTGTGGCACCGGCGGATCTGCAGCTTGTCCTCAGTCATATCAAAACCGGCAATCTTCAAAAAGCGAAGGATCATGCGGCGCAGATTCGAGGTGTTGTGGGCGAGGTGCTTCATGTGGCAGTCGACAATTACCGTGAGAAGAAGGAGTACATTGAAGAGATTCTCTATGAGCGAATGCTCGGAGCAAAACCGGTCCTGGAAAGTCTGCTTCCGGTGATTGCGTTAACGGCTGCGACGGCCCCCTTGTTGGGGCTTCTGGGGACGGTAACAGGCATGATCAACACATTCAATATGATCACCGTATTTGGGACCGGCGATCCTCGAATGCTGTCGGGGGGAATCTCGGAGGCGCTCATTACGACGAAGTTCGGTTTGGTGACCGCTGTTCCTGCGCTCATCTGTCATGCCATCGTTTCACGGAAAGTTAAGGGAATTCTGGGGAGCATGGAACAAGTAACGGTGGGATTTATCAATGGTGTGCCGGAGGCAGACCAAAACGAAAGCAAGCCAAGATGATAGAGCTATTTATTGAACGTATCTGGAATATTTGGACCGCTGGCGGTTGGACGATGGTGCCGCTCTGTTTCCTAAGTATCCTAATCTATTGCTCAGCGATCCGATTGTTCATTTACTTTTCTAAGCGGGATTTTCACCGTGTTCCTGAGCAAATCTGGTCCCAGTGGATCAAGGATTCAAAGCGCGGGGAAGGTGAGATCGGGGAGATCATTCGGTACACTCAAGATGAGGTGTCGACCTTGGATGAGATCCAGAGCCGGTTCGCGGAAGTGGTTGCTTCCAAGCTTCCTTACATTGATCGCAATATAGCGTTTACGAACATTCTTGTGACAGCAGCGCCTCTCATTGGACTGCTCGGAACCGTGATGGGGATGCTTATGACATTTCAATCGATCGGTGCGGGAAGTGGAGAAATGGCGGGAATGATGGCCAAAGGAATCTCCGCTGCTCTCTTTCCGCCCGAAGTCGGGTTGTGCGTTGCCTTGCCTGGATTGATGATGGTGCAGATGTTGAAGAAAAAGCGTGATGAGTACCAGGCTTTTCTCGCTCATCTAGAATCGAAAACCGTGCAACAATTCAAGCGCCCTAGCATCCAGGATGATCGGCGCGAGGAGTTCGTTCCTATCACCGACACGAGAAACATTCCAGATTTTGGTCTCTCCCCAATTGCTGGATGAAGTATCGGCGCTCCATTAATGAGTCAGAGGAAATTTCTGAGATCAACGTTTCACCGTTGATCGACATGGTGTTCATCCTTCTGATCTTTTTCATTGTGACGACGGTTTTTGTCGAGGAAACCGGCGTAGACGTGGACAAACCGCAGGCAGCTTCAGCAGTCAGCCTAGAGAAGAATAGCATTCTCTTGGCAGTCACGAGCAAGGGGCAGGTGGTGTACGGCGGCCGAGAGATTGGTGTTTCTGGAGTAAGGCCGCTCGTAAAACGAATGACCCAGGCTGAGGACATGCCAGTGATTGTGCAAGGCGACGAAAATGCAAACTATGGCGTGGTTCTCCAAGTGGTGGATGAAGCGAAGTTGGGGGGGGCCAATTCTGTGAGTTTGGCATCTGAACGTTCGGGAACGTGAGGGGCTCTGTTGCTGTCTCTTATACACATCTGACGCTGCCGACGAGCGATCTAGTGTAG
>CAJXVR010000404.1 GCA_913061285.1 uncultured Verrucomicrobiota bacterium
TGACGATAAGTGATCTCTACAGCCGTTACGTCATCCGTGTCGAAGGATTGCCGCAAGCCACGACTGGATGGACACAAAAGAGCTTTAAGGCAGCATTCCGGCGCTATGGGCTTCCAGAGATCATTCGAGTCGATAACGGAGCACCCTTCGCTTCAATGGGCCCAGGCGGGCTGAGCCGACTGAGCGTATGGTGGATCGGATTGGGAATCGAAGTCGAGTTTTCTCGCCCCGGATGTCCCCAGGATAACGGATGCCACGAACGCATGCATCGAACACTCAAAGACGATTGTTGCCGGAGACCGAGTATCCATGGACCGGCTCAACAACAGCGATTTAATCGATGGCGCCACGAGTTCAACCATGAACGTCCCCATGAAATGCTAGGAATGCAAATGCCAGGTGAAAACTATCAGGCATCCAACGTACGGCTCGACCACCGCATCAAGTATCTCATCTACGAAGTAGGCGATGAAACAAAAGAGGTGAGCAGTTCAGGCTTCATAAACCTCTTTGGCAAAAGTTGCTTGGTCGGGGAGGCCTTCGCTGGACGAGAGGTGGCATTGGAGAGGCATGAAAAAACGGGTGTCATTAGCGTGCGCTACGCAAATGTGAAGCTCGGAGAAATGGGCGATTCTCCAAACGCCCGGCTACAGCCTACGGCTTCCGCCGAACGTTTAGAGAATCGCGCTTGCGCGAAGAAAGAACCCAAAATTAACATGATCAAGTGTTACCTATGTTCCCGGTTTATTTGTTACCCATGTACCCGGTCCATACCTGGGACTGACCCCTTTTTGCTACGAGAAAATATATTTCCATATGCCAACGGGACATGGATTCGCGGGGCCCGGTCGACTGATCGGAAAATCGGCGCAGGTGAACAGTGAATGCCTCCGTCGCGCCAATGACGGGGTCTCTGTCCTCCGGTTGTCTGTAGTTAACACTTTCCAATGAAACTGTTAACCCTGGGGTTTGGACATCTTGGAGGGGCGCCGGAAGCCCCCGTGCCAGGTTTTCAGGCGGCGTTGAGAAGGATCTGGGTGGTGTTCGGCTTGAATTGTGAGGATTGCTGCTGTGGGTGATCGACTGCCTCCTGTCTGAGCCCTCGAATGACATCCAGACATGAGGGACGTAAGGGGGGGCGCTTTCTCCAGCGTGGGAGTTGCCCTTAGTCGCTGGTCCGATCGGGGCCAAACCCTAGCGGGGGGGAGGGAAACATCCCCCGCTACCCGGATCTACCCTGTGGCTTTCTCTTTTACGCATACCGGAAATCAGCCTAGAATGCTGTCGAATGATTAAATTGGCGCCTCAGGAAGTGCTTACTCGCTATGAATGAAGGCTCAGATTCAATTCCGATTAGGAAAAAACTCTATCAAAGAATAGCCCTACTGATGATCAGTTCCGTGGCTATTATCGGGATTTTGGCCATTATTCTGAATAGCCGGCAGGGGCAATTCCAGAAGCCATCAATCACTCTAAAAGATGGGCGAGTTCTTTCACTAGAGGGTATTACTAGCGGAATGGAACCATTTCTGTATGCAGATCCTTCGACAGCTAGCTACATTTTATCGCAATGGCCACTTAGATGCATAGCAATTCCTAAGTCTCTTCTTAATTTCTTCGGAATGAGCTCACCTTGGATAAAGCCTTCGCCGACTTGGAAGAAAACGGGAGATGACATTACTTTCTGGATCTTAATTCGAAGCGAAAACGGAGCAAGCCAGGGACAGTACACAATGATGTCACATTCTATCATTATCAATGGAGTGAACGTCACGATTCTAGATGCGGGGTCACGTCAATCTTTTGTTCCTAAGGGACTTACCCTATTTCAGTTCGGCGACAACCGAAAATATTGCTCTTTCCAAGTGCCGAAATTGGGGGAAAAGACCGAAAAGGTTTTGATCATACCCCAGGAGATTGACCAATGGGGATTACCTCAAGGAGAGGCGGTTTGGGAAGTTGAGTTGCCCTGATTGCCGTAGTGTTCGGGTGCGGCCTGGCAATGTCGTGCTTACTAGGAGTGTGAATCCGTTAGAATAGCCACAGTTCTAACAGAACGAAGTTGGAAAAGGGGTCAATCCCAGTAAAACGCTACTGTACTGCTCAATGACATGATGGCTTTGGTTGGCGTTGAGAAGCGGGGAAAATTCCCTGAATGTAAGAAGTATCGCTTTACTGGGACTCACCCCTTTCTGTCTCCGGTTCTCCCAGACACAGGAAGAATGAAATCTAGCGGAATCGTGGGACCGCCCCATTAACTCGAGCTAGTCATTTTCACTGCTTGGGACAAGCCATTTGAGTGGGGCTTGTTCTTCGGTGGACTGCCTGCATTCTTCGTCGGGGGAACCCTTTCTTTGGGAGCGAACGTGTCGTTGGGGGCGATATTTATTATCCGATACACTACAACTCCTTGAGATTCTCGACCTTGGCGAGGAGTGGCTCGCCGCTTCGAATGCGAAGAAGGGTTCTTGTCACAACGTCAAGGTCGTTGTCGAAAGAACCATGAGCGAGGTCAAAATTGTGAACGCCATTCGAGACGGTGGCTCTTCTCTTATCGTGAATCCGGACGCTAGTTTGATGTTTTTTTGCTAGTTGACGCCATTGTTTGATGTGCGGTTTGTCGCGTTGAGTCCACAAGTCATGATTGTCGAATTTACGATTCCAAGCTGCTTCGAGCCCCAGTAGCGCGGTCTTGTGAGATGTTTCCAGAGCTCTCGATACGAGATAGAGAAGCGATTTGGCGTAGGGGCCGACCGAATCGGCTAGTTCCCGTTCGTTGTCCATTATGTCAATATGGAGTTGTTTTTTCTTGATGATGTTTTTCTCTAGAGCTCGTCCATACTTCTTAACCGCGAAGTTCATCGTGCAGGCTGGCGCAAAAAGTGTGCATGTGGATAGGTTGGTTTTTTGTGTTACCATTCGATCAATGAAATGTCCAAGTATGATCGATCCTGCCGAATGCCCGACGAGATGAATTTCAAGATTTGGGAGCGCCTTTTTGAGTTTGATCAAATGTCGCGCGGTTAGATTCATACCTGCGGTGGAATCGACTGACGCGGCCGCATTTTGTTTCATCTGTGCCCAAACTGATTTGACTACCAGGCGTTCGCAAGCGAGTTCTATGGCTCGGTCCTTCGCCTCCACAGCTCGGTCCTTAGCGGTCTCGTATTTTTCACGCAGCCAATCTCCAATTCCTTCAGCTCGTTTGTCTCTACTTGGCCAGACATCGCTTAGGACATCGTCGAGCATTCCTTCCAGACTTTCATTGAATCCTGTTTTCCAAGTGATGAAGAGTGGGTAGATACCGTTTTCGATGAAATAGGGAGCCATAACTCGAATGCGATTAATCGATGCCTTTTCGTCGTTTAGACCGCCGTGGGCATACAGCGCGATCCGTGGCTTGGCTTGATTCTTTAACCAATCTAGCGGTCTCGTAAGCGTGATTTCCTTGAGGGCTGCCTCTGCGTTTGGGACATCCGCTAGTCGTCTCAGTGGCCGACCGTCGTTGCCGAGAACAATACTGTGCTCATAGGCCTTGGAATCGTTAATCGGCTTGATCTTATCGTTCTTGTAGCGGAATCCCTCTGATTTCTTCTTTTCTGACCAGAGCCAACTTGATTTACCGCTTGAGGCATCTTCCAGAGTGCTAAAACTGCGAGAACGCCGGGACTCTTGAATGGCCATAGGTGCTCCCAATGCGGCAACCCATGCGTCTGAACCGTTTTGAATCCAGTCCTCGTACGGAAGTGTTGCGAAGCCGTTGAAGCCCCAATCGGCTCCCCATGAGTTTTGCACGATAAAGCCATCAACGGTGTAGCCGACGACGGCGAAGGCGTGTCCTCCCTGTTCTTCCCCTGATTGAATCGTGGGAAGCGATTTAGAAGTGGTCCCGAGAAACCAACCCTTATGCACTTGTGATGAGCAATAGATAGCCCCGACCCCATGAATCGCTGCTTGCATGTCTAAAATAGAATCTTTGTTGATTCGATAGTAGGCTCCTAGAGGCCGCTGAGCGGCATCTCGATCCCAGCTGGGATCGGGCTTAATAAATTTGCCTGGCTTGTACGGCCAGAGTGACGCCAGACAGGCTCCGTGTTTATGCCATCCTTTCATTGCTCCACGGCAGCTCGATCCCTCATAATCTTCGCCTGGCCATTCATCATAGAGCCGCGCCAATTCATAGAGCATTGCTGGGCTCACCGTTTCGTTGACTGGATCATTTTCAAGTTGCCGGGCCCACAAAAGATAGTTGATGACGGCTGCAAGACCGAAGCCCGTACAAGAGCCTTCCTTGCCTTGATCAAGAATCAGCTCTTGGTAACGGGGAAATTTTTCTTCAATGAACTGAGTTGAGGGATGTTGCGCCGGCAGGGAGACGAGGGGAGGGCGGTATTCTTGGTCGCGGTAGTCGATTCGATCGGGGCGGGCATCAAATCTTCGATTCTGATAATCCTTGGTAGGCATACATGTTCCCTTCTGAATACTATATGTATAGGAGCTTTAGAGATAATAAAATGTCGAAGCCCGGAATTATGTCAATGCCGTTGTTTGGAATAAGAGGAGAGGTGCGCGCACTGCCTCTTTGGTTCTTCCGCAGTTTCAACCGGGTTGATTTGAGCGACTTTATCGAGGTTGTGGTGTTAACGCTTGGGTTGGCAGTCAGAGTCTACTTTTGGGTCCGCCGGATGGAGAGTGCCCGGCGTGATATTGTTTGAAGGATGACCGTATTTGCGAATGTGATTTTTCCTGCGTTCACAACGCCGTATGTTTCTCCGATCTTATTTCCGATCGCGGGAATCGCTGCTGTCGTGAGTGAACTGTATTGTTATCGACGATTCTCTAGCGTGAATGGCATTCCCACGCTAAGTGACGTGATTGGCGCCAATATGATGTCTTGGCTAGTTGGAGTTCTTTTGGGACAAGTCTTGCCTTCCGGTTTAGCTAAGAAGGTCATTGGCGCTGAAATGGAGATCCTCACAGAAGGACCCTATTTCACCGGCTACGCAATCATAGGATTCTTCGTTGCTTGTCTCTTGAGTGTGTTTGTCGAGGGCTGGTTCTTACGCTTCTGTTCCCGTCATGAGTCAGAGCTAATGGAAGGAGCCTATGGATTGGCTGGAATTGCCAATCTTGTGAGCTACCTCGTCTTGGGCATTCTTGTTTGGATATTCGTGGCCTTTGGCTGGTTTGTGTGATGGCATCGCATTGGAAAACAATGTCCGGGATGCTCTTGAAACGAATGTTGAAAGTCGTTTTGGCGATGCTTGTGTTGGCCTGGTGTCTGCTCTTGAACTTCGCGGTCGTTGGATGGCTGTTGTTTGGGGGGCGATCTTCGTTTAAGGGGGGGTATTGACGTACGATGGCATTCCTCAGGCGGCCTCAGATATTAACGTCTTCAAGAACGACAATATGTCCGGGATGTTTCTAGCTGACTTTGAAATCCGAGAAGCTGCGTTCGTTCGATTCGCGGACAGCGAGGGCTGGGATCTGGATCTTGTTTCCGGTAGGGAACCCATCTTCGTCGCCAAGTCCTATTTTCAGAACGTAGCGAATCCTAGGACAACAATCACGAACGGACTTTACTACTCAAGACGTGCACCGAACGGAGGCGGTGTTACAGTCGCTTATGATCGGATGAGCGGTCGAGGATACATATCTTCAAGTTCTAGGTAACTCCGGGGTTTGAGCAAATCTTAGGAGTGATGGGCTGATCGTCCTGGAATTTAAACGATATTCTGAGATCCCAGTCACAGGGTGCGGCCGCTTATGGAATCATTCAAAATGGAGTGGCGAACGTTCGAAAGCCTCAGAACGACCTCCGCTTTCACTCTGACGTGGTCTGGTTTGCCGGGATGAACGTCAACGAGTCGGATTGGGGGCAGTGTGTGATTCGAGTTGTATCATTTCATAACGGCAAGTGGGGGGCTGACCTTACTGCGAGGCACCACTTAGCATTGCGTTCAATACTCTGGGGTTGGTCGGAGGCTCTCTGCGCATGATAGATTTGGGGTAATTGTGGAACGAATCGGTGTTTCGGCTCTTGATAAGAACTGTAGCTCATGGAAGTCGTAGAACGAGATCCCAGAAAAGCCTTTCGTGGCGTCTGTTGTGTGGGTTAGGTTCTTGTCGATGAAACCCCTTTTCAATCGGCGCCGATTCCTCAGTCGGTCTACCACCGGAGCCGCGGCTATTGGGCTAAGTGAATTGCCCTTTCTCCCGACTCTCTCCCGATTGAGTGCCGATGAGCTTACGTTACCGAGCGACAGTGTCACGTTTCGCCCGGAAATCGAGCCGCTCGTTCGATTGCTTGAAGACACGTCTCGAGATCAATTGTTGGAGCGAGTTGCGG
>CAJXVR010000405.1 GCA_913061285.1 uncultured Verrucomicrobiota bacterium
TCTACACTAGATCGCTCGTCGGCAGCGTCAGATGTGTATAAGAGACAGCCCTTACCTCGTACGTCGAAGCCTCCACGAGATTGCGACTCAGAACAAGTCGCTCGACAATTTCATCGGCGAGGCAGACAATGATGACGGGGTCTTCGGCGATCACCTGCGGCGAATTCTCGTGCTTCTCGCCAAGGACGCAAATCTGACCGAAATCATGCGTGGCGTCTTGCGAGGTGAAGGATGTCCGACCCCTGAAAGCTTCTATCGCCTACGGAGCTCCGGCGTCGTGATCGGCAGTTCCCAAACCGATGTTGCCCCCCGTTGTCAATTGTATGAGACCTTTCTAAAGCGGCATCTTCTCTAAGTCTTACGAAGAATCCATCACTCTTGGAGGGGGCCAAAGGGCCCCCTTTTTGCTACCTACAGACAAAAAAGTTGTCCTTGCCAAGGAAATCGGGCGGACTAAGCTACCCCATCTCTCAAGAATGACTACAGCCACAGCCTGTAGCATGCTTGTCAGACCGAATAGCAGTGGCCTATGAAAGCGAACGACAACACGCATCCAGGCGAGCCGAGCCCAGGCTTTCCACTCGAGTCGGTCGGAGGAGCGATTCCTCTTGATTCAAATTTCTACATCCCAAGAGATGTCGATTCGCTTCTCTTTCAAGCTCTCGAGCAAAAAGAAAGCACGATTCTCATCCGCGGAGCTCGCCAGGTCGGCAAGACCTCGCTCCTCGCCCGAGGACTGGCTGAAGCGCGAAAAAACGGATGCCGTGTTGTTCTTACCGATTTCCAAAAACTCAATGCAAGCTACCTAAACTCTCTCTCAGAGTTTTACCAAACGCTCGGCCAAACCATAGCCGACCGTTTGGACCTCGATGATTGGCCTGAGGACGTTTGGAATGATCGCTTGAGCCCCAATGCCAATTTCGAAAAGTACTTCACCGATTATGTTCTTGGAAGGGGCGAAGGACATTTCGTGTGGGCAATGGATGAGGTCGACCGGATTTTCACCAGCCCGTTTTCCAGCGAGGTTTTTGCCCTCTTTCGCAGTTGGCATAACGAACGAGCGCTCGATCCCGACTCACCATGGCATCGTTTGTCACTTATCATTTCCTACGCAACGGAGGCAGCCCTATTCATTTCGGACATCAACATGTCCCCCTTTAACATCGGGACGAGACTGCAACTCGAAGACTTCAATCAGGAACAAGTTGAAGAACTCAATCAACGGCACGGGACCCCACTCAACACCTCGGCCGACGTCAAAGAATTCTACCAACTTACCGGCGGACAACCCTACCTCACTCGCCGAAGCTTTCAGGAAATGCTAACTAAGGAAGAATCCTTCTCCGCCTTCTCCTCGCACCTCAACGAAGAAGAACATCTTTTCGATGATCACCTCAAACGAATCGTTCTTCTTCTTACCAAAGACAGCAAGCTACTGTCGGCCCTCAATCGCTGGCTTGATGGCACAGCCAGCCTCGACGCAACAAGCGAAAAACGCCTCCATCAGGGCGGCCTTTTGAAGCGAAGCAATCAGAATCGAGTCGAACTGAGATGCGGCCTCTACGTAAGCTACCTCCGGCAACATCTCGCTGCATTCTCTGGCTGCTAGCGGTCAAGCGCTTGCGGCCGATCGTCAGCCGTTAATCTCAAGGCCTTAGGGCGCTCGGGCGCTCTAAATCTAGTAAGATCTAGTATAAGGATTGCACATCTCGCATGAAAAATTGAAATCAAGCCACCGTCGGTTTCAAAAGCTCAGCCTTGTGCAGTCGGCATTCTAGGCAGAAATCAATTACTCGAGAATTGATCGCGCAGACTCATTCAAATACTTGACTATCTGGGCGTTCCGCCTCTCTAGAAGTTACCTCCACCATTCCAGTGGAATGGTATCGTGACTATTGAAGGGACGGAAGAAGGAGGAGTCTGGCCGAGGTGGGGTAAACCCAGCAGACCGTATAAAAAGATCGGATCGAGGAATACCGGAAGGGGGCAAATGTGGGTGAGCATAGCACAGCCTGACAACCCCCTCTCGCTGCGGGGTCTATCAGGGGCTTTGTTCCATTGAGAACGTGGAAGAACCCTGCAGAATGTAAGCCTTTCAAGCAGAGTATCGAGGTCATTACTCTACTTGATTCTTCGATGATCTTATCTCTCTACTAAGAGATGAAAGTTTTTCTACCCATTCGAATTCGTTGATTTTCCCAAGGAAATTAAGATACTCGTCTACCACCAATTCAGACCTTGGATCCCACGCCCAGGCTTGAAGAAAAGCTGATTCGACATCCCGTTTCTGCTGCTCAGCCAAGCCCCATTCTCTCTCCCCTGAATCGCCAAAGTGCAGCAGAGTCAATGCCTGTGCCAATCTGAGCGTGGACCAGGCTTTTTGTGAGGGAGAACAGAGGATCAGTTCTTTGTCAATTAGCTCTCCACCACTGTAATGATCTAAAACTAAATCATAACAAGATTGACGTGAAGCCCGAGCACCAGTGTCTGCCTCAAATAAGGCATGCCAAGAAATGACGTCCGAATCGCTACCTTTTGTTCTCGCTACCTCATTCTCAAAAGACATGAGTCTTGTTAAGCATCCAAATGATTGCAGCCTATTCTGAATGAAGGGAATGGAACCAGAACCAGCAAAGTATAGCGATTTCCTCCTGTTATTTGCCGCTATCCATTCGATCGTGTAGCGGCTCACCCCCATGGCAGCCACGTGACCACCATGGATCGAGACCATCCCATCTCCCTTAGTAGTGACTTCTTCACCATTTAGCAACTCACCAGACAGATGCCTCCTATGAGCATCGTGCATATAGGTATTATAGGCCTGTTGAATATCTGAACTTGCCGGAATGGCCATCCTGCTACCCGCAGATCTTCTGAGATAGTCAAAATATCGTTCATCAGCAAGAGATCTCATGTCTAGCACGGGGATACTGATCTTCGTCGGCCCAGCTTCCACAAACAGAGACATGAGACTACCGCCTGCTTTTTCATCCGCTATCAAAATGCCACCCTCAGGCAAAATGCCAATTGTGTTTCTGATTAGGGATTCGATTTGGGTCCCATCCCAAGTGGAGCATGCTTCAAGGGCCTTGTGACATTCCATGAAGGCGTGGAACAGAACCGTATCGTGAACCAATTCATATTCCCTTCTGATGGGACTATCGGTTTCGCCGTTCGGATTGTCACGATAGCGCTCGCCTAAGTCTCTAGCCAAACTTAAGGCGTCACGCCATTCCCCATTGATTCCCAGATTGAAAAAAATGAAAAGTTTGGAGTCGTTGGACAATACTAGCCCGTCCTCCTCGATGAATCGCTTAGTTCGTTCAAAACGAACTCTGAAATAATTCTTCAATCGTTGATCCAGATCTGAATTCATCGAAAAATTGAGCGGAGCCTCAGCCATGCCTCTATCGAAAATCGCAGTCTGGCATCCGATGAGCAGAGCGATAATGCCTATTCCCAACGGTTGAAGGCACTTTACGAATACATTGTCACTGCTCGTTCGATGCTCATTCGCGAAGATCGCTTCCACCCTACCCTGGATATTTGGTTTCGACGCCATCATTACAGCGGAACCACTGGAATCGCGAGCTGCGTTCCGTGCGACACTAAGCAACGTTTGCGCGTACCGAGTAGGTGAGGCCCCCATCGCAATGACTTGCTCATCGCAGGCCAGTTCCATATCGATATGCAGCCTGCGAACAGCCCACCAACTCATCGGATTGCACCATGTTAAGATACGAATCAGCTTCGCCATAGTCATGAGAAGAAAATCGTGCCGTTTCATGTGGATGCATTCGTGCTCGAAAACTGTCGCCAGGGTTTCACTCGACCAACTTTTTGCCCCCAATGGAAGAGCAACAATCGATCTAAACCAACCCCATGTCACAGGCACGGATATCATCGATGACTCAACTAATCTTGGCTGAGTCTTTAGGCCCAAAGCAAAGACCGTCTGATTGAGAAGCGATTCCACTCGAGGGTCATTGAGCTCCCTGGATGCTCGAAGCAATCTTGAGAGCATAAAAAACTGACCTCCCAATCGTGCAAACAAGATGATCACCCCGAACAACCATACTCTATCCCATCTTACAAATGCTTCTCGTTGGCTGTTGGTGTCTTCTTCTCCAGCATCTGACTCGACTTGCAGTGAGCTGGAAACACTAGCCGAGCCATCAACTCCCCGAGTCCGAGTGAATATGTTCGTTGGAATTAACGTTTCCATCCCTACATGGAATGAGTCTTCCACGATCTTCCAATCAGCCGGACGCAGTATCTGATAGCGGTCAGACGAGTCATTTCTAGCCCTCCGCTCAGCAAGGGGAATCACCAGCAAAGAGCAGAGCGCAGAATAAAGAAACCAGTATCTCTGCTGGGCAGAATGCCCCTTTAAGCACCAACGTATACACGCCGCTATAACCAGCAAAATTATTCCCTTCCACTCCCAATGAACTAGTAGCGTTTCGAAATTCATTTCACTTCCCTCTCTTATTTGCCTTGTCGATAATCGACTGAATCTTATTCAGCTCGCTCTCAGACAGACGAGTGTCAGAGGCGTCCAGCAAAGCCGTGACGGCGGTATCAATAGAGCCCCCAAAGAAGGTTCTCAGAATTCGCTGAAAGGCGGATTTTTGAGCTCTGTTCTTCGACACAGTTGCCGAGTACACATATTTATTTCCTTCTTTCTGATGCCGGGCATAGCCCTTCCGTACGAGAATTCGCAAATGAGTCCTTACTGCGGAGTCACTAGGTGGTGACGGCATGGCAGATCGGATTTCCGCGGCTGAAATGGCGGTTTTAGCAAGCAATACTTCCATGATTTGCCGTTCACGTTTGGATAGCTGAAGTTCGATGTTCATATCTAACTGTTAACTTTTTAACAGTTAGATTCAAAACCTCAAGATGATTGTTAATTTTTTAACATTTACTCGAACTATCTGAACTCTGTTGCAGCCTTTAGACCATTGACATCCTTCTCTTCCGTGCAGAATCCGTGTCCTTGTTCCCGTAGAATCAGCGACCGAAAAACGAACACCAATCCCCCTCACTGCTCTAGAGACTACTCCACCCACTGATCATGGGGTGGGAGAAGACGAAAATGAGGCACGTTGGAACCGGATCTCAGAGAGCTCAGGGCCTGAATTTATATCGCAAGCGAGATATCACGAAAACCTGGTCTTGACCACATCTACAGGAAGGAACGGCCGGGGTTTCCCACCAGACAGATAGATTCCGGCGGCAGGAGATCGTCTCTAAATCGGGCGACCAATACCGACCTCAGCTTAAAACATTCAACCTCATTGACGTTGGGTCCTACTAGTGTCTTGAATGCTTCTTCGTCCCCTTTTTATTTCGCTGCTTCTAGGAAGGCGAGCAGATCAGAAAGTTCGGTTTCCGAAAGAATCTCGGCCATCCCGCCCGGCATTAGAGAGGTCTGTGATCGCCCAAGTTCAAACACGGACTCCTTCTCGATGCTGATCGTCTGCACAGGACCAACGACCAACTGGATTCGCTGACCATCGTCATTTCGGATAATGCCACTGTATTGGTCCCCGTCATTTGTCATCAAATGATACGGTTCGTAGCTGCGCACAAAACTCATACTGGGATAAACGATCGCTTCCAAAAGATCCTCTTTCGTCCGCACCCGACCGATACGAGTGAGGTCTGGTCCCACATCCCCTCCCAGGTAGCCGATTTCATGGCAGGACACACAGGCCGCTTTAGAACTATTGAAGACAGCCTGCCCCCGGCGCACATCTCCTTTCGGCAGCGCGGCAAGCATCTGCTTCAAACGATCTTGCTTCTCGGAGAATCCAGCGCTCACTTGCTCGAGCAATTTGTTCGCTGCTTGCCTCACCGAATCAGGAAAGCTTTCAAAGGTTTGTTTCAATTGGATCGGATCTAATCCGGAACGCCCCGGCGACTTACCAAGAGAGCCGACTAATGCATACCCAATCCGTCGGTGACTCGCCTTTTCAAACACTCGCAAGCAGGCAGCCAATTCTAGTGGCCCAACCTCGCTGAGGACGTCTGCAAACTGAAACAATTGTTGCTGACTCAAGCTTGCTTTTTGCAGCGCGGCGGCCGCCAGTGAACGCGTTGTCACGGATTGATTAATGGTCACACTAGAGACAATCGCCTGGTATTGAGCGTTTTGCAGAGAGTCCAAATGGGGAGCAACGGCCCCGATCGAAATTAGTTGTTCTTCCCTTCCAATCGTATCGTCAACCGACAAGCGCATCAGTTCTTTCAGCAGGGAGCGCCCCACCCCGTCTGCCGCTGCCAAGGGTGCCGCTGCCCGCACCACTTGC
>CAJXVR010000406.1 GCA_913061285.1 uncultured Verrucomicrobiota bacterium
ACGAGATGTAGAGAGGTCTCGTGGGCTCGGAGATGTGTATAAGAGACAGTCGTTGTAGGCAGCACAGTTAATAATGATCGAGGGCCGGATTGCTTGAATGTGTCGTGTTAGCTCCGTGGTCTTGCATATATCAAGTTCTCCTCTGGAGAAAGCGATGAACTGCTTGTTCTTGGCTGCAAGTTGCTTTTGCACGGCTCTCCCAAGTTGTCCGTTCTTACCTAAGACAATGAGTTTCAAATCGCTTTCGTTCTTGAAGAACAAGCTGGCTACCGGATCGTAACGCTATCGAGTTCGCCATTCTCGAGTGCCTCACTTAGCGACGGAAGTGAGGTGTCTCTCTCTGATATGATCGGATCAGCGAGATCCCAACTGATTGCTAACGAGGGATCGTTCCAGGCAATTCCTCCTTCCAGTTTTGGGGCGTACTCGGCGTTGGTTCGGTAAAGCACGGTGGCGCTGTCACTTAAGACCCGGAAGCCGTGAGCGAATCCATCCGGGACGTAGAGCTGATGGCAATTTTCATCTGTCAACGTTTCAGCGTGCCATTTTCCGAAACTTGCGGACCCTGGACGTACATCGACGACGACATCCCAGATGGCACCGTTAACAACTCGGACTAATTTTGTTTGGGCGGCTGGATGACGCTGGAAATGTAGTCCGCGGATAACATTTCCCTTTGAGTAAGAATAATTCTCTTGGACATAGTTCCCTTCTAAGCCATTTTCGACGAACTCTGATTTCTTGAACGATTCAAAGAAGAAGCCTCTCGGGTCGTGATAAAGTTTCGGAGTGACTAGGACAACTCCGGGCAACGATGTTGTAGAAAACTCTGCTGGCACAATCTCTTTAGACGTTGACTGATGAATGATTTGGGGCCGCTTGTTCCACAATCCTCGAGAGGTATTGCCCATACGGTCCGTTGTTGAATTTTTCCGCGAGGTCTAGAACGGCGTCGGCGCTGATCCAGTTCTGTCGCCACGCAATTTCTTCAGGGCAGGCAACCTTGAGACCTTGCCGTTTTTCGATCGTTGAAACGAACTGGCTTGCTTCGAGCAGTGAATCATGGGTCCCAGTATCGAGCCAAGCTGTCCCTCGTCCCAACACCCGGACGCTCAGTTGTGAGTCTTCAAGATAGAGATTGTTTAGGTCTGTAATTTCAAGTTCGCCGCGGGGGGAGGGTTTCAGTGATTTTGAACGCGCACTCACGTTCTTGTCATAGAAGTAGAGCCCGGTCACCGCGAATCTTGATTTTGGATTCTTTGGTTTTTCTTGGATATCGGTGGCTTTGCCGTTGGCATCGAAGGTTACGACGCCATAGCGTTCAGGGTCCGTCACTTCGTAGGCGAAGACGATGGCTCCATTTTCTGTGGCTGCAGCCTCTTGTAGTCTTTGAGACAGTTTGTGACCGTAGAAAATATTGTCGCCCAGAATGAGGCAGCAAGATTCATTATCGATGAATCGCTCGCCGATGATGAATGCTTCCGCGATTCCCTTTGGCTCGGCTTGGGTGGCAAATTGAATCTGAATTCCCCATCGCGCTCCATCTCCGAGGAGTCGCTCAAATGCTGGGCGGTCGAGAGGGGTTGTGATGATTAGTATTTCCTTTATCCCAGCTAACATTAACGTGGTAAGCGGATAGTAGATCATCGGCTTGTCGTATATCGGAAGGAGCTGCTTCGAGAAAGCTTGCGTTGCCGGATAGAGCCTCGTTCCTGAACCGCCTGCGAGAATGATTCCTTTCATAGCCAATCCCTAGTCTTGAATGCCGAGCCGTTTAAGATCGTAGCGCTGATCGAGAATATCTTGCCACCAATCGGTTTGTTCCAGATACCATGTTATCGTTTGTTCCAGCCCAGTTGATAGATTGTAAGTGGGCTCCCAATGGAAGGTTTGATGTATCTTGCGATTGTCGATGGCGTAGCGAAAATCATGACCAGGTCTATCGGCGACGAACTCGATTAGCGATTCGTGAGGCAGGACTTGGTTAGTTTCGGTGATGGGCCGTGAGCTCGGATGCTTCACATCAAGGATTGCGCAGATCGTTTTGACGAGATCGAGGTTGGATGACTCTTGATTACCGCCAATGTTGTATGTCTCGCCAGGGATGCCCTCGGTGAGCACTTGCCAAAGCGCGTGAACGTGGTCATCAACATGAATCCAATCTCGGATGTTGTCTCCGCGTCCATAGACCGGAATGGGGCGGCCGTGCAGTGCCTTTAAGGTCACCAAGGGAATGAGCTTTTCTGGAAACTGAAAGGGGCCGTAGTTATTGGAGCAATGGGTTATCAGGACGGGCAGTCCGTACGTTCTCCCATACGAACGAACAACCAGGTCACTGGATGCTTTACTTGCGGCATAGGGCGAGTTTGGTTGGTAAGGCGTCTTCTCTGTAAATAGTCCGGAGGGACCGAGACTGCCGTAAACTTCGTCTGTTGAGACATGTAGGAAACGCTTGGGCCCGGTGCTTTCTTTCCAGTTCTGACGGCAGGCCTCTAGGAGGTTGAAGGTTCCCATGATGTTCGTTTCGAGAAATGGTTCTGGGCTGTTGATCGATCGATCGACATGGGACTCTGCCGCCAAATGCATCACGTGATCGATTGCGTAGGTGTTGACCACCTTGCTCACATCAGTTGCA
The DNA here is from genome assembly GCA_913061285.1 of uncultured Verrucomicrobiota bacterium. GTDB lineage: Bacteria > Verrucomicrobiota > Verrucomicrobiia > Limisphaerales > AAA164-E04 > UBA2970. The sequence continues at coordinate 2,636 of CAJXVR010000406.1, forward strand.
TTTCGAAGATCAACCTTCTTGAACTGATAATTTGGATGGGATTCGAGGTTGCTCAGGTTTTTTAAATTTCCCGAATACGTTAACGAATCTAAATTGACCACGATCTCAGGAGGATCCTGCCTGAAAATTTGCTGGAGTAGGTTTGATCCGATAAAACCTGCCCCTCCGGTGATGAGAAGTCTCATTGTCTTGGTGTCAGCGCTTGTTGAATTGCGGAAGTGGATCAGCGGATTTGCCTGTCATGAAATTGGGCGCTTATCGGATTTGGATCTTGTCTGTACAGGCTTCGCCCCCGTCAGTTCGCCTTTGAAGCTAAACCATTCCCCCATCTGAGCTTTCAAATCTCAGGCGTTTGGTAGGCAGGTTTTTGTATGCTTGCCTGGTGCAGGGAGGGTTATCGTTCGGGAACTTCCTTTGATCCTAAATGTCGTAATTTTGGATAAAGCTACCAGGATACTAGGAATTCTCAACATGTTTGTCCCTTGGTCACCGTTGAATCGATTTGGGGAGGGGAAGAAGCGAGGAGCTGGCGCCATGGCACCAAAGAATCGATTTCAGGCAGGGAATTGTGGTTGAGAGTCCGCTTTAGTGGGTAGGTTGGTTGATATGCTTCATAATTTCACAGAGTTGCTCCTCAGATACCGGCGATTCTACGACGAAGTCTGCAGCTCCTTTCTGGGGAAGAACCCATGATTCCTCAGCGGGGAGGACTTGTTTCTCAAATTGATTGCGAATGCTATTCTCGCTCCTTCCTCGGTTCTTAGCATCTCTTGAGATTCGGCGTTCGAGTCGGACCCTGCTTGGGCAGTCGACGTAGATGGTTGTTGAGAAGAGCTGCTTGATTTCAGGGAAATGAAAAACCCAGAGGCCTTCCAAGAGAATGACGGGTGCCGGATCCTGGCGAATGTATCGAGAATTTCTCGTGTGGCGGGTGAAATCGTAAACCGGCACGTTTGCAGAGGTGCTGCGTTGCAGCGCGTTAATGGCGGTTAGAAGCGTCGCCCAGTCGATCGCTGTCGGAATATCGTAGTTTTTCGATGCTTTTTCTTCGCGGGAAAGATGGGACTGATCCCTGTAGAAGTTATCAATTCGAAGGCAAAGGCAGGCGTCCTTCGTTTTTTCTACTATCCGGTCCGCGACGAAACTTTTTCCTGAGCCCGATGCTCCAGCGATACCAATGAGTCTTGGCGTATCCATGGATTTTGGAAACATGGTAGGTCGTGTGGTTCTCGGTAGTTAGAAAATGATCAAAACATAGATGATAGCGAGGATAATATGTGAGATTGCGAATGGGAGTGCCGCTTTGACGAACGCAGCGAACGAGAGCTTAAGTTTGTATTTGTGGATGATAGTGACGGCTACCAACGTCGAGGCGCTGCCGATTGGCGTCAAATTGCCGCCAAGGTTTGCCCCAAAAATGAGCGCCCACCATAAGCCTGAATCGCTGGCAGTGCCGGCTGCGGAAAGGATCTTGGCTAGCATGGCTGCAAGCGGAATGTTGTCCGTGACTGAGCTGAAGACCGATGCGGACACGAGAAGGGTTGTTTGTCCGAGGCTGGTTCCGTCACCAATGATGTAGTTGATCCCTTTCCCGATGAGGTCGAGAACCAGGGCGTGTTCCATGACATTGATAACGATGAAGAGTGCCGCGAAGAATGCGATCAAATCCCAGTCGATAGCACGATAGAATTGGTCGATTTCAGACTTGTAACGAATGAGCATCACCGTTGCAAACGCCATAGCAACGAAACCCATCCCAAGATCGCGAGCGATCGGCAGAACACTTGTCGTGGCGATTGTGAGGATAAACAAGGCGAGGATGCCGGCTGAAAAGTAGAAAAACTTCTGGCTGGCGATACCGTCGTTCTCGTCAAATGACGATACGAGGACTGCTGATTCTTGTCTTAGCTCCTCTGATGCAAGCGGTTTGATTTGGTAGATTCGAGCCCCGAGGATGATCGTTATGATAGTGGTGATAAACACATAGGGACCCGCCTTGAGAAAAAAGGTGAGAAAACTAATTCCGGCTGCGTTTCCGACGATGATGTTTGGGACCGAACTGATTAGCGTCAGTAGGCCCCCAACATTTGTGAGGAGTCCTTCAATGAGGAGGAAGCCTAAGAGTTTGTCATTGAGGTTGAGCTTTTTGAGGGACACACCCGTAAGGGATCCCACGATAATCATGGCTGTGACGTTGTTGAGCACGGCTGAAAATACAACCGTCATGATTCCGTAATACCAGAGGAGTTTTAGGGGGTCTCCTTGGGATGTTTTCGTCAGTTTTACCGCGATCCAGGTAAACAGCCCAGAGCGGGAGGTGACATCGACGAAGATGCTGGAGCCGAGAATGATTGCGATAACATTCCAATCCACCGAGGGAATGTAGACCGGCATTGAGATTTCGTGTCCCCCCGGGAGGAGTACAGGTCCGAATGGAATCAGGTGGCAAAATGTCCCCAAGGCCAGGGCGATAATTCCGAAGAGACTGACAATGAGAGATTTTTTCGCGTGAATCTTTTCTTCGAATGCGAGGCAGCCAATCATGGCTACCAGAATCCCGGTGAAGAGAAGCGTGACCGAAAGGGAGACTTCGTGCTGACTTGGGTCCATGCGCGGTATTGAAACTCGTAACTATCTGAATTGGGGTGACTACACAACCAGGACAGGGATCTGACGGGTTTCGTTGATCAATCGTTGAGCAATTCCGTGGATGCCAGGTTGATCGTGATCAATTCCCTTCATGACGAGAAGATTTGCCGATTGAGCCGCGATATGCGCCTTAAAGTTGGAGATGCCATCAGCGAATTCGACGATTTCTCGAACTTTGATCTGAGGACTGGTTGTCAGGAGTCGCTCTCGGCACGACTGAACATAGGCCATTGGGTCTTTGAGGAGCTGGTCTCGAATTTTGAGTGCTGCATCTTCGGTATCGATGGTTGTGATCCGCGAAATCGCCTCAAGATATCGATCAAATGTGTTCTTGTCTTCAAGATGGGCAAGAACCAAGGAACCAGGCGCATTGACAAAGGCTGCGGCATAATCGATGAGGGTATGATCATCAGTCAGGTGATCTGTGATCGCGATTACTGTGCTGGTTCTTGAAAGGCCGTGATCTGGAGAAAGATTTGTTTTTGGGTGCGGAGTGACTAGGACCGGATAGCGCGTTTGATTGATCAAGGTGTCGAGTCTTGAGCCCATGCTGTTTTGAAACTGCCAATCTTCGGTATCTAGGTTACGGTAGGTGACGATCAGGCTCGGATCGATTGATTGCACTCTTGCTAAGAGCGTTGCCGTTGAATCGTAGCTGTCCCTTCCAAGTTCCTCCCATCGGATTTGGTTTCTTTGAGGGAAAATAGACGCTAGGTAGCGTTTGCCACGATCAACGAACCCGGCTGCTGCTTCCCTAGGAAGGTCGCTAATTGTTAATACGCAGTTGAGGTCAATGGCATGTGGTTGATAGACAGGCCGAATGGCAGATCGGAATGCGCTTTCAAATTGATCAACGTGAGACATCGCTTACTACTTAAAAGTTTCGCTAGAAAAGCAGCTTGCATGCAATCTTAAAGTGCTGATATTGAAGGATCTAAGTCTCGTGAGATGGTTCTTCAACGAAACGAGTGGATTCGTTCGGTGGCCAGTGAACAATCGGAATGAACAAG
>CAJXVR010000407.1 GCA_913061285.1 uncultured Verrucomicrobiota bacterium
TTGTCCACCAATCGCCCGCATTGAACCCAATTTCGTCGCTACTTGAACCGTCGGCGAAATGCAGGACGAGAGTCCCTTCATCGTCACCACTCCCACCGGAGGAGGCAGCGAGTAAGGCCAGCGAAGTGTATTTCTTGGCTCGAACGAGGTCTAGGTTTCCAGCCGGACTGATTTCGTGAGGAGCAGCCAACATTGCTTCCTCATCCGCTGCCGCCAACCAAAGCACATTCTCGGCATCATAAGGCTGTATTTGATAATGAACATCGGCATTGACTGCACTTGTGACCTTTCCTGAGTTGGGAAAGCCATCTGGGTGTTCCTGGTAGTCGGCAGCAAACCAAAAGGCTGACTCGCCATCAAATCGAAGCTGGTCATTAGGGTCCTCATCCGACGCTGCTATCATGTCCACATTCCATCCGGAGACGGCTACTGGCATCGAGCGATGCCTCGCACCTCTCACCTCGATTCGGGCTGAGGCAACGTTGGTCGTACCCAAGTTGTTCCAAGCCGTCACGCGATAGGTACCCGCCTGACTCGGCTGCAGATTGTCGAGCGTCAAGCCGGGGAGCGTTTCCCCTGGAAGATCAACACCGTTCAAAGACCACTGGCATTCTACGCCCATGTTGCCGCGAACTTCCGCCATCGTCAGTCGGATACTATCTCCCGCTTCAACGATTTGACTCTTCGGGCCTGCCGCGATCACTTGACGCTCAAGAGTGGCAATGAGCTCGAAGGAATTGATTTGGAACATCGCGCCAAAATCGCCATTGGATACATCAGCATTCGACGGGCGAATGAACCCTTTTGCCAAATCGTACTGCTCCAAGTCGACAGACTCCGGGAAACCGGCACCCTGAAGGGCTGCCCCAGAACTATCCGTAAAGTTCAGCATAAACGAAAAGCGTTCCTCAGAGTTTCCCGTTCTTTCAATACCAAAAAATGAAACAAAGATCACGGCATCGGCGCCAGCATCTCCCAAGGGAAATTCCAAACGATCGGGTTTAGTTTCCGCATTATCGAAGGTCCCAATATCCATGGAATGCCTTCCCTCAGAAGCGATAAAAGGCTCTCCGTTAATCTTCACATCCATATCCAGAAAGCCACCCGAATAGATGAGATTATTTTGTGGGAAGGTTTGTCCAGGAGGGAGTCGTATTCCTCTGAGCGGATCGACCCTAATTGTCCCGCTTACCTCGTCTCCAAACTGGATCACTCCATCAGAATACTCGAGTTCCTCCGCAAAGAAGTCGACGTCAGGATGGTTCCCTTCAACTGTCCCACTAAAATGGTACTCCAGGATTTGCCCATGGAGTTTTAGCGATCCCAAGGCGGTCGCTACGGCCACCCACGTACTTATTCTATTTATTATTTTGTTCATAGTTCGCTTTGGTTTGGTACACAGTTCACCTATCGCTAGTCGTTTTGTTTATTCATTGTAGTGCCCTACTTAGGCTCCACATTAGGAGCGGAACGAGCGTTCATCTCACGGTCAATCTCATCAAGTGCGGCGCCCGCCGATTTTTTCCAGGATCTTGTAGCGACCGATCACTGAACCCTGCTCGACTTGTGGCGCGGCGTCCGTCGGATTCACCCCACCCTCCTCCTGATCGGCTACTGTTGCGATGCCCGCATCCTGAAAGAACTGTTCTGCCTGGCGGTGCTCCTCCTGCAAACCTTCAAGGCGCCGCCGCAAACCATTGTCATTCTGACAGACCCGGTCCAGGCAGGCATTTTGCTCCGAGGCCGTATTTGGCTGGAGCAACTCATCCAGTAGGGTTTCTGGGGTTCTATCAGTCATCCGTTTAGTCTTTTCGTATTGGCCGCTATCTCCAATCCGATTTTTCGGCAGAAATCCGGTCAGCAGCAGCGGAATATTTCAGACTCGAGCAAGAAGGCGTCGTCGTTTTACCATAGCGTCATGCCCCCTACTTAAGGGTAGATCACCATAACAGACGGGCATCATAAAATGGATTTCGCACCGTATGACCGGATCGTCCCAATAATATCGGATTGTAGGTAGTCCCAACTATGAACGAAGAAACCATAGAGCGCCTCCTTGACGAAGTTCTCGGACTCGAGACGGAAGCAGACCGAAAGGCATTTCTCGACGCCACCTGTAAGAAAGACGCCGCACTAGGCAAAAAGCTCGAAGTTCTCGTCAATAGACACCGAGAAGCCAATATGTTTTTCGACGACATTGAGGTCGGATTCGACGCGGAAACGAAGTCCAATGAATCGATGGACGGGGTTGAGATCGATCTAGCGGAAAAAGCCGGTTCCGTCATCGGCCGCTTTACTTTGCTGGAGAAAATCGGCGAAGGCGGGATGGGGGTGGTTTATATGGCGGAACAGACCGAACCGGTTACTCGAAAGGTCGCTCTCAAGATTATCAAATTGGGCATGGATACCAATCAGGTGATCGCGCGATTTCAGGCCGAACGCCAAGCCTTGGCCCTGATGGATCACCCGAACATTGCCCGCGTCCTGGACGGCGGTGCGACCGATACCGGACGGCCCTATTTCGTCATGGAACTCGTCAACGGGATTCCGATCACGGAGTTTTGCAACAAAAACAACCTCACGACCAAAGAACGAATCGAGCTCTTTTTGCCGATCTGCAAAGCCATTCAGAGTGCCCATCAAAAAGGGATTATCCATCGCGATATCAAACCATCCAATGTCCTCGTTTCATTTCTTCACGGTGAAGCAATCGCCAAGGTGATCGACTTTGGTATCGCCAAAGCGACCCACCAAAAACTTACCGAGAAAACCCTATTCACTCGCTTTGGTGCCATGATGGGAACGCCGGCCTACATGAGTCCCGAGCAAGCTGCGATGAGCGTCATCGACGTGGATACTCGGACCGATGTCTACTCACTGGGCGTCTTGCTCTACGAATTGCTGACGGGCACGACTCCGTTTCCGGAAAAACGCCTACGAAGTGCCGGATACGCTGAGATTCAAAGGATCATCGCCGAAGAAGAACCCGAGAAGCCGTCGACCCGTCTCAGCAAGACCAAGGATGCCATTCCAAGGGCTGAGAGGATTCAACCCAACAAATCTCATCCGACTGATTGGTCCCTCGACAAGGACCTCGACTGGGTCACGATGAAGTGTTTGGAAAAGGATCGCCGCCGCCGCTATGAATCAGCCACCGACCTCGCTGCCGATCTCAAAAGACACCTTGATCATGAACCGGTCCTAGCAGCGGCCCCCAGTCTGTCCTACCAATTTGAAAAATTCTATCATCGGCATAAGGGATTGGTCCGAACCGCGATTTTTACGTCCGCCGTTCTGATCGTCACAACGGCCGTCAGTGTCGGTTTCGCCCTCTGGAACGCTAAGCTCCGAGAGGAGGCGGACACCGCAAAGAAGACGGCACAGGATCAGACAATCAAACTTGAGAACAATCTCTACGTCTCAGACATGCTTGCCGTCGAAGACGCGGTGGAGAAAGAGGAATTTGCTCGAGCGGAACAGCTCCTATTACAACACCAAAGCGAATCCAGCGGCAGAGATCTCAGAGGATTCGAATGGCGTTTTTATTGGCAAAAAACTCGTGCAAGACAGCTTCGCACATTTCAGGCCTATGACAACCGCAATCCAATCTCACAGGTGCAGACTCTCAGTAAGGGCAGACAGTTGTTGACAGCTTGCAATGGCCAGAAGATCAAGCTTTGGCATACCTCGAGTAATCAACTCGTTCACGAATGGGAGGGCAGCGCCTTTTCTCTCTCCCCAAACGAGCGATTCATGGGCTTTCTGAATCCGAACCGTGAGATTGTGGTATGGGATCTGCAATCGATGGAACCCGTGCGAAGCCAATACCGTCCTGACATGCGGATTATCCATTTCAGATTCGCGCATGACAATCATCACATCGTCTTGACGTCTGTGAGCAGGGAACCCAACGGCGAGTCCGGGTTCAAAGTCTCGGTGAACGATATATTGTCAGGTGAAGACGTATTTGCTCCCAAAGGCCAGTGGGGAGACTGTGCCGTCTCGCCAACAGCCCCTCTTATCTGGACCGTTGGCTCGGATCAACAAGGCAACGGAAACGTCAACCGCCCCTCGAGGCCCGACACGATTCATGGGTACCTGTGGAATTACCAAGAAAAGAAGCAGATCGGTTCTCCGATTGTCTCCCACGGCATGGGGGCGAGATTTTCACCCAGTGGAGACCTCGTCGCGATCAGCTACTCGACGGATCCTTTCAATATGAACGCCAGTATAGATACCCACATCTACAAAGTAGCGACCGGAGAGCGGATTTCCATTCTCAAAGATTTTGATCTAGGGTCCATCATCACCCACCGGTCTACAGTGGCGTTTTCCAGCAGTGAGGAGCTACTCGCGGCACCACGTTGGCCTGGGGCGATGACAATTGATGTCTGGGAGGTGGCGACCGGGGAACGCGTCGCACGTTATACCGGTCACTCGAGCAAAGTCACTGGACTCATCTTTCATCCTCTGTCCAATGACATACTGATCTCCACTTCCATTGATAGGACGCTGCAATACTGGAATTGTCGAAAGAATCAAACAATTGAACGATATCTCGACCGAGCAAGTGGTGTGAGCAGTCTCGGTGTGGATGAAACGGGAGAGTTGGTGATCACGGGAGGCGATGCTGGTTGGCTATCCTTCTGGCCTCCTTACCTCGTTTCGCCGCCGAATGCCCTTCCCAATGCGCCCGACCACACTTCACTCCCAATCTTCTCATCCCAGGGACACTACCTGGTGCTAGGCGAGCGGACCGCCGAAAGCCCCCCTTTCCTTCGGCGTATGGTGGTAGGCCCGGGAGCTCCATCCCCCAAGATCAAACGGTCCGTATTTGAAGCCGCCACAGCAAATCGACTCTGGGAAGTTCCCCGAACGGAGAAGGTCTTAGGTTTCTCTCTCGACGAGGGCCATCTATTGACGGTCTCAACGAACCGATTCTTCACCCGGACAGTTGCTGACGGTTCAATTGAGAATGAAGTGGTTCTCGAATCGCCCCTCACGCGAATCGATTTTGATCGCCCCGTCCCTCGCCTTCAGAGTCTTTCTCCGGATGGCTCCACCATGGCGACGATCAATCAAGACGACACCATCCGCCTCATCTCACTCAGCACTGGCCAGACGAGTAGCACGTTCGACCACCCTTGCTTTACCGGCTCTGTGGGATTTACCGCATCCGGAAGAAAGCTATTCTTCACCAGCGCAAATGACAGAAAAACCGGAATCTGGGACATCCGCAAAGGTGACATTGTTTGGATCGAAACGACTGAGAATGGCGGGATCCGTCTAAGTCCAACAGCGTCGCCTGACGAAAAGTTCCTCGCCGGATTTTGTAATGACAAGGCGGTGCGCATCTGGAATCTGAACACGGGCGAGTTGCTCCAAACATTTAGGGAAACGGATCGAGGCGATATCTTTTTTACCCCGGACAATCGAACTCTGGTCATCGGCCAGCGCCGCCTGCTCAACAATCCAAAGCGCATGCAAACCACTTTAAAACTATTTGAGCGACGCACCTGGCGTCAGATCGCCGAGTTGCACCCGCCACGAGATTCGACGTGGGTCTACTGGAACGTACTCTCCCCCAATTATCGTGATCTGATGTACTACTCTCAAAATAAGATTAGATTCTTCGCTATTCCCTCCCTCGACGAGATCGACGCGTCTATCCAATCAACGCTCTCCCAATAGGAAATCCCGCCTTTTCCTCATTACAAGATTCAAGCAGAGTGATCATTTAGAGAAAGTGATTCCGTTCGGCGCTTACAGGAAACGCTGACGTCAACCCAATCGGGATTCCTTGGAGCTAGAGTGGCAAAGGCGTCCCGCCTCAGTTGGGGAGATGTGGCAAGATACCACATCCACTTTTTCATGAGCTCGTCGGAACCTGCATTCCTGAGTCGGATGGTTCGGGCGGCTGACTATTCTTTTCCCTCAAGCCCTTTAAAATTAGTTTCTTTTGCCGCTTCTCAGCTTCTTTGATTTCAATTGATCGAATGTCCTTGGGGACTGCCCGACGAAATTGTTTCAGGTAAAGGTGTTCAATATACTCGGGCAGAGGAGCTTTCCACCGCTCTTGTCGGTGATTGGCCATGCCCTTGAATTCCCATCTGCGACCTCTGATCCCAGGGGCCACAAGAAAGAAACCCCGTAGCAGCGACCGCCCAAGGGTCATGCGGCCGGTAAACATCTCCCTCCACCTGAAGGCGAACAAAAGCTTCGTATGGCATATCATCATTCCTGTCTCTTATACACATCTGACGCTGCCGACGAGCGATCTAGTGTAGA
>CAJXVR010000408.1 GCA_913061285.1 uncultured Verrucomicrobiota bacterium
ACATGAGAGGGCTCGGATCCAAGAGTGAAACATTCTTTCGCTAAGATTTTGGATGCGAAGGATATCCTTCAAAGTCCTCGGAGTCTTTGCCTTGCCTGCGAAGCAAGCGACTCCACTAATTCAAAATCCTCAATTTAGAATCATGAAGACCATCGCAAAAGCACTTGCCGTTCTTGCGGCAATACTCAACCTCTCGATCCATGCCGCTCAACTTGATCAATACGGCGGCTTCACCGGCGTTAAGGGAAAGCAGACTGGTTACTTTCACCTGGAGAAAATCAATGAACGGAACTGGTTTGTGACGCCGGACGGTAACGTCTTCTTCCCTGTTGGGCTCAGTCACATGCTATCTGGCGAGAGTATTGACGCCTGTGAGAAGGTGTATGGCGGCGACGCAGACTCGTGGATGAAGGATTCCTTTAAGAAGGCGCAGGCGATGGGGTTTAACTGCGCGCTCGGGAGTGCAACGAGTCCGGAACGCAACCTCAATGGCTTTGTCGATGTCGACAAGGCAGAGGCACTTTTTCGCAAGGCGAACTTTCCTTATGCGGTCGGAGTCATTCTTCTGAAGCATCCCTGGGAATTTGTCGATGGTGAAACCTTGCCGGACATCTTTCACCCGGAATACAAGCAACTCATCGAGTCTCGTGCCAAAGCCGTCTGCCCGAAATACAAGGACGATCCGCTGGTAATGGGCTACTACTACGGATTCGGAGCCTTCAATAGAGCCGATGAATGGGTGAATCATCACCTTTCCCTGCCTGCAAATAGTCCGGGGCGCGTTGCCATTGTCGATGTGCTCATTGAGCAATACGGCGCCAATGTCGCGAAGTTTAATGAGGCCTACGGAACATCGCTCCAACAGATCGCCGATCTCAAGAGCACCGAAGAGTTGACCTACGAAAAAGCGTACGAGCGCCGCAATTACCCGGTTATCCGCAAGGGCCTGAACGAACAGAAACTCAAGGACTTCGAGGCAATCATTCAGCACATGTGCGTGACTTTGTACAAGATCGGGCACAACGCAATTCGTCGTTACGACACCAATCACCTGATTCTCGGTTCGTTCATCAAGGAATGGGCACTGACTGCGGACTCCTTGAAGCGGGCTGCCCCGTATGTCGACATGCTCGCGCCGCAACACGTCAACCGCTACATCCCTGTGAACCAAGTCGCTGCTGAGGTCGATTTGCCAATCATCTTCTCCGACGAATATTTCGGTTTTCACTACCCCGGCGGCACCGGAAGCAGGCATGCCGGTGTCAAATCCCATGACGGTCGTGGCGATATTTATCAGGCCAACTTGATGCGGCATCTCAAGGACGCACAGACTTTAGGGGTCACCTATTGCGCCTGCATGTTTGATCAAGGTGGCGAGACCTCGAAAAAGAACAATCAGAACGGATTCTACTCAATCGAAGGTAAACCACGTGACGGATTGATCGAGGCGGTTACGGAAATTAATCGTGCGATCTACACGCACGCTCCGCAACCGGCATCTCCCAATGAATTAAAGAAACTCGACGAACAACTCTGGGCAGTCTGGGACAAAAACAGCATCAAACGCAGGCGAAACTAACGATCGTCTTGCGTCCTATCTGAAAGGGATCATGAACTTTGCCTAGGCAATTTGGTCGCCATGGATTTGTCATTGGTGTAATCGGAGGGATCTCCAGCTTGCCTTCGGAGCTGCTTGTTGGCTTCGGTTGCGTGTCACGTACGTGGAGGGGGAATTTGTGATGATCAGGGGACGTGATAGTCTAGACGGCAGCCGTGGTGAGAAATGTGCGACGATTCAGAGCCTAAGCGTAGCATCCTGGAGATACTCGATGAAACCCAATTGTGATGGGTGTAGGGCGAAAACTGTTTATCTGGAAGCTTTCGCCGTGGTATCCCTTTATAGGCCGTAGCGGTTCGAGCCCGCGTTGCTGTTGCGATGGCCACTAGTTCCTGTCCGATCCCAATCATTAGAACCTCTAACAGTATGCCTAGGCACCAATCATTAGCGTTCCTCGTATTAGGAGTCCTATCCTTCGCCGGGTTGATCTCCTGCAAGCCCGATCCCACTGTCTCCTCGTCGAGCATTGTCCGGCAGGTCGACCACATTCTGATTGCATCAAGCGATCCCAATGCATTGTTTTCGCTGCTAACGGAAACCTTCCAGTTGCCGGTTGCCTGGCCAATGACGGACTATGGCGCCTTTGCGAGCGGCGGGGTAGCGATGGGCAACTGCAATCTTGAGATCATCAAGGAAACCGAGCGATCTGCGGATAATCTGAAGTCTCGGTGGGCCGGTTTCGCTCTTGAGCCCGAGCCTCTTCGGAAGAGCATCGATCAGATGGACTCTCGCGGCATCCGCCATGGAACCCCTTCGCCGTTCAGATCGAACTTTTTCAAGACGCTTTGGACGACAGTCGGATTGCCAGACTTCTCGGCGGAGGGCTCTCAAGTCTTTCTGTGCGAATACACAGAGGATCCCGTGACTCGAAGACGTCTCCTGCTCGAGCAGTTGCAGGAACACGACGGGGGACCGCTCAAGGTGCTCGGAATCAAAGAACTGATACTCGGCGCAAGAGATCTAAAACGGATCGAAGTTCGCTGGGAAAACCTCTTGGGGCGAGAGAGGCTAGCATCGAGAAGTGGTTGGGAACTCCCAGCAGGACCGGCCATCGTCTTGAACCAAGCCGACAAGGATGGAATCTTAGGGGTGCTTGTCTATGTCGAGTCGTTGGAGGAGGTCCGTAGCTATCTCAAGGAACATGAGTTGCTCGGCGCAGAGCAACCAGCCGCTATCAAAATTTCGGGCTCTCAACTTCGCGGTTTGAACATCACTCTCATCGAGAAATCCGGTGGCGGATAGCTGTCTTTTCGGAGGAATAAGAAGTCAATGCAAGACTCTCTCGCGAAATCAAAATCTAATTATGGACATAGCGGATAGTATTAAGAAATTGCAGGATTGTATCCATCGCGACGATCGTGCCGGGGCAAGTGCATTGCTTGATGTTCATCCTGAGCTCTTGCATAAGCGACTGTCACGAAACTGGGGAGCGCCAATGGCGTATGCTGCTAATCTGGGCCGAATGGATTTGATAAGGGATTTTGCGGCTCGAGGAGCGACCGATTTCCAGCATGCCTTCGATCGGAGTTGCTTACAGGGGCAACTAGAGGTGGCTCGCTGGATGATGGAGATGGGAGCGACATTGAAGATGGGCATCATAATGGGGTGCTGCGAAACGCTTAATTCAGATGGACTTGAATTTCTTTTAGATCTCGGTGCTGCCGTCGCAGATGAGCATGGGGACAAACTGGCTCCGATCGCGCTGGTGCTTCAGACCTATTCGAGAAACCCGGTCGGTAAGCACCAGTGTCTTGAGGCTTTGGTTCGCTATGGGGGTGACTTACTTGATACGGCGCTAGTCGCGTTTCATAGAGGCCGTATCGATCTTCTGGAAGGACATCTGTTGCGTGACCCAGAACTATTGCAGCGCCGTTTCAGCTATGAGGAGCTTTATCCCATGGCTTTAGGCTGCCATGCTCCATCAACGCAGTACGGACTCCATGGCGCGCCTCTCTCAGGCTGTGGACTACTCCACATGGCCGTGGATTTCGACGAACAGGAGATCTTTGATTGGCTACTTGAGAAGGGGGCGGACCCGAATTTGGAAGCCATCGTGGACGAGCGCGGTTTTGGAAAACAGACTCCACTGTTTAATACCGTCGTTTCTCAATCCTATCAATGCGGTCGTCAGCGGGACGGAATGATGGCCAAAGAGCTGCTTCGTCGAGGCGCGAACCCTTCTCATCGGGCTACCTTGAAAAAGGCGATTCTGTTTTCAGATGACGATACAACCCACGAGTACCGGGATGTGACGCCGTTTGAATTTGGTAATCGTTTTTCGCATCAGAACTGGGTGAATCCCTCAGCAATGAAAGCGATCAGTGAGTTGTACTGACGTATTTTCTCCAGTTATGTTGTTCTTCAAACCCCAAGACGTCACGTATTTTGCGATTTGAATAGAGGGCTTCGTGCGTGTCTAGTTCGCGGCTAAGCGGTACGTCTGGGAAATACTGGTGTGCAAGATCTTTGCTGGGAATGGTCGCACTATTGTCGTTGTTCCCAGCATTGAAGATTTGAAAACCAAGGCCATCTTTTTCAAGGCATCGATGGACAATCTGCCCGAGGTCGCGAGCATCAATATAGCAGAACACATTTCGGCGACGTACTTCGGGATTTTCGAAATAAGCAGGGAACAGATCAGCATACTCGTGTGGCTCAATGACGTTGCCAATCCGAAGCGCATAAATATCAAAGCCCGAACGACGTTGGAAGCTGCGAGCGGTCACCTCATTGACCACTTTCGACAGTCCATAGCTATCCATTGGGTCGACATCGTAGTCCTCTTCTAGAGGAAGAGATCGTGGGTTGGTTTTCCCATCTGAAAAACAGACACCGTAGGTAGTCTCGGACGAAGCAATGATGATCTTCTTGATCCCTAGCTTAACCGCCGCCTCAATCACATTGTACGTCCCTATTGTGTTGACTCGAAACGTTTCATTGTCTGGATTGATAAGTATTCGAGGAACCGCTGCAAAATGGACCACGGCATCGAATTGTGGTACGCCATTTCCGGGTTCCAACTCGTCGAAGCCAGCATAGGAACTCATGGCATTGAAGACCTGTCCAGAGTCGGTGATATCAGCGATCAAATTGTCCACGCCCGGGCGGTTCAGTGCAACCAGGTCGACGTTCATCACCCGATGCCCCTGATCGAGAAGGTAAGCCACAGCATGCTTTCCGGCTTTTCCTGACCCTCCCGTAAACAGGACTCGCTTCGTTGTTATCGAATTCGTTGCTAGACTCATAGAGTCTCCATTGTAGATCTTCAATCTGTCTATGGCAACATACGGTGTGTCTGAGCGGTCCTAAATCAAAGGGACCTTCCGTATTAGAGGATCGTGAGATGAGACTAATGAACAATACAATGTTAGGATGCAGTCAGGATTTTTATGTTTAGAGGAGGATCGTGTTTTTGTGTTTTAGTAGACTTTCAAGCACTCGTTGGGATGAGCCAATGCAGGTTAATAGCAGCTCACAGCTGGTCCTCTCGGCTCGTCAGTTTCAATGGGTAGTGTTTGGAAAATAGATTCTAGTCCAAGCTGTCGGAATAGGAGGGGTTGAAAACCTTAAGATCGAATAGGAAAAGGCGTTCGATTTACTGTCATGGAGTTCAGATTTGGAAAGATGGAATCGGATTGATGGAATACTGAAATCCTAGATTTCTAACGAGCTAGTAGCGGCCTGAGGCATAGCCGGTCGCTTTTTGAGGCAGATCTTCTTTGGATATGGGAGGGAGTGTGGAAAAGCCATTTAGAATTGAAACAAAACTCAACAATCATCAACAACCCTTGCCTCGTGATCGGGGTTTGATGAGAAACTTTGGAAAAGTGTTGGATGGTGTTATCTCGATCACTAAGTCTCCGCAAGATTTAGATTCGAGCAGCGTCGTGGAGCACGTCAAAGGAATTCATGCCGATGTCATAAGTGTCCTTGTAGGCTTTGAGCGAATCCTTCTGGATGCGATTGACGAACTGAGAAATGGCATTCCATCGGTAAAGGCGCTAAGCGAAATTGGCGCGAGCCTACCGGCGACGAAGGACGGAAGAAAACTAAGAATCGCAGCCTATCGCAGCGCATTGGACGATTTCTATCTCTCCAAGAACAGAGACCATCCGCTTCGCGATTATTTGCGAACGGTAGACCGTGGTGTCGTTCAGCCGTTGATGGGGCCAGAACGAACAAATGAACTAGGGGAAGCTCTTAGGCACTTGAGCGTTTCGAATCGAATAGAATCACGCGCAACTCGGACCCACTTAGTTTCACGGATTTCCTGGTGCTTGAACGACCTACCACGAATTCACAATGAGCTTACCAAATCCTTGGCGACGGTCTTGAATCGAGGTGGTAGACGATAAATTATCTTGATCTGTTCATGATGAGTGTCGATCTATATGACCTTGTGGGGCGTGATTTGATTGCGTTGGTCAAGAGGCGATACTCCCACGAGAGTAGCGGGGCTGGCTATTGATGGTCTGAGGGGAGGCCCATTTGCATCTCTATGAGTTCATGGGCCTATTCGTGCGCTGGTGACAACGAGTTGTTATGGTTACTTCGAATGTATGCGCGTAGCTAACCCATCTTCCCAGGAGCTGTCTCTTATACACATCTGACGCTGCCGACGAGCGATCTAGTG
>CAJXVR010000409.1 GCA_913061285.1 uncultured Verrucomicrobiota bacterium
CTCGTGGGCTCGGAGATGTGTATAAGAGACAGGTCTGAAGTCGCTCAGCGGTGCGTAGGCAAAATTTCCTGAGGAGGCGGCAATTGTCCCGCCTTTTGGTAGGTTGAAATTCGCGCTGCCGCAATCGATGGCCAGTGAGTTTGTGACCGTTGCATGACTGGCGAGGTAGACTCGAATGCCGCCTCGCATCTTTTTAACCGTGCAGTTTTCGACCTTAACGCTGCCGCCCCCGGTGTAAACCCGAATGCCGTCCTCGGCTAGGGGGAGCATGACATCCTGGGGAATGGGCTGATTCTTGCTGAGGGGGAGTTGGTAGTTCGATCGCGCCGGGAGATCCTTGGGGCCGGTCTCAAGATACAAGTCTTTGCTGGGGCGCATAATCCCCTCGACGAGGGTGTTCCGAATCGTGGTTTGATCGGCTGGACCTTGCATGTAGATGCCGTGGCCGAATGCGCGCTGCTGGACCTCGCACCCGTCGACGATGTTGTTTTCGCCTTTAATGAGGATCCCGCACCGTTTATCCAAGCCGAAGATGTTGTCCCGTCCGATTCCATAGATGCTTCCGTAACCGTAGGGAAATGAACCTCTCACTGTTAGCTTAGTGTCTGCGATCGTGTTGTGATTTCCACTCACCCGTAGAACGGGCCCGCCCTTTAGGCCTCTGGCCAACTCGGTTCGGTCCTGATTGTAGGCGCTGAAATCAGTGATTTTCTTGAGGCCACTTCGATAGGTATCCTCGAAGGTGCCACCGCGAAAGACATTGTTGTTGCCGGAAATGCGGATGTAGCTCTGACGCGTGCTGCCGACGGGGATGGTCACTGAAACGCCGGAGAGCTCAATGGTGTTGTCGGACCCCGAGCAGTGAATCTCCCTCTTGCCTCTAGGAAGATCGGTGAGCGTGTATTGCCCTGGATTCATGATTATCCTTTGCCTGTTTTGCTGAACAGCTGCTTTCAACTCGGCTAAGCTGGAGACCCTCACTTCGTTCCGACGAGACACAGGTAGGGCAGCATGCAGGAGCGTTCCCCAAGAGCTGTGCTGAATATGCCAACCTTCGGGCCGATTCTTATGAATGACTTCCGCCGTGTAGGGCATTTTCAATCCGAGCCGATCGTGATAGTGGTGATAGGCTCGTTCATAGATAGGTCTGAATCGACCTCGTCCTCTTCTTGAGATGGATGTGTGTTTGTACCGTCCGTCGATACTGCTGAAGGGGGCAAAGGGTACATCGTTGCCCAGGTTGTACTTAGCGGTGTACTCAACACCGAGGGCCAGGCGATTGTCGTAGGCACCGTAAAGATCGACGCCTTGCTTCCAGGCGATTTCACAGGCGGTTCCCAGAAACCCAATGCCCATCTGAACGTGGGATTGATCTCTGCCACTCTCCTGGCACTGGCCGAATTCATTGAAGTAATTGAGGATGGTCCCATTCCCTTTACCCTCGAGGAAGTAGGTCACGGCTTGTTGAAAGATGGCATCGTTGTCTAAGAATACGCCGATGCTAAGCATCGTTTGGATCATCGATGCATCCCAGTTCCCATTGGCCCAATCAAAGAAATCTTTGATCACTTCATAATGGACGCCCAGGAGCATCTTCTCGAACTGAGCGATGTCATGCTCCTGCCAAAGGGACGACGTGTGTCGGATGATCTCCGCACCGTTGATCATGTTGACGCCTGTCATGCCGACGAGGAGCTTGGCGTCGTGATCGCCGATAGACTTCAAGGTAGACGACCACTCATTGAGTATAGCGATGACCTTATGTGCGTGGCGTTCGTCATCGGTGATGAACCATTGAATGGCATGTGAATAAGCTGCGGCCGAATCCCTTTCTAAGTCACTGGCTCCAATATCCGGTCGATTGTTGGTTCCTCGCAAGACTTCGCTGCTGGCTTTGGCCTGCCAATCCAAGCTTGAGATCTTGGCCTCTAACAAGCGGTTCCATCCACGAGTCCAGGGTTCTTCCCCAGCGGAGATCCGCTGTTTGATGAAGGTGAGTTCCGCTTGGTCATGCAGTATTCCCGGATGGCTGAAATCGGCCTGCGCTTGTACCAATAGGCCGAATAGTCCAAGCAGCAGGAAAGCTAGTTTGAGTGGTGTCATTCGTTTTTGGAGGTCCATGTATCGCGTTAGGTTAGTAGCCGCAATGTCCGGTTGCTGCGATCGTTAACGATGAATCGGTGGTTCTTCAACGTTTTCAGTGGAACGAGAGAACATTCCTGAGGTCTCATGAGCCGCGGAATACCCGTTTATGTGGATGAGTAGGAAGAACCGAATCGGTAATCCCAACCGGAACGACAGAGTCTTCTCCCTGCGCGTTCCCAGGGGCCGAATTCCGATTGCCGGTAGTTTGTTCGATTCTCGTTCCGATTCGGGGCATGCTTATTGGTGTGTGTGGAAATCGACTACCACGGGGAAATGATCTGAGATCCGATTCAGGGATCCTTCTCGAGGGATGGAGAATCTTTCTACCATCTTATGGAGCTTAGGGCCGGTGAGAATGAAATCAACGCGTTGCCCGTTTCGTGGCGCGGTTTTCTTGCCTGAAAAGACGCCTGTGGGCAGGGTCATTCGTTCCTGTGGTGTGATTGGGAGTTTGCCCCTTGCGGTATCGGAAAGGCCCGCATCAAAGAAAATCTTTATGACATCATAGTCGTATTTTCCGTCCTTGAGGTTTTGGACATGCCCGTGCTTGGCATCCTGTTCAAGGGCGGCCTCAAGAGCCTCTTCGTCCTTGTCTAGGATGCCGGCATCCGCTGGGCTAAACGCATTGAAGTCTCCGAGAACCATGACTTTGGCTCCATTTTTTAAAAGCGGCTTGATTTTTCCTGCGAGTACCGTGGCCTCTTGCTGCCTGACCTCCCACTTGAATGGAGAAAGGTGGACGACAAAGATTTCGATTCCGAATGAACGCACATGAAGAAATCCATGGTGCATGTTCTCGAGTCCCTTTTCGACGGTTTCAATGGGGGAGCGTGAAGTCAGCCCGACGGAGAATCCCGCTGGTTTCAGAAGCGAGCTATGCTCATGACCCCAGGAATCGGCGAGCGATTGGAGCAGCTCCGGCGTGATATCTGTCAGCTCTTGTAACGCTACCATGTCGGGCCGTTGTTCCTTAAGCCACTTCTTGCCTGCTGCGACTTCGTTTTGCTCATTGAAGACATACCAGGTATTCCAGCTGATGATCCTGAATGATTTGGGGTGTGGATCTGTAGTTACAGGGGATCCTCGAAGGATGCCGATGCTCAAAAGTCCTGTCAGAGCGATCAGTATTCGCTGTACTGCCTGAACTCGGGACCGTTCTCCGTTGGCAGAACAGTGCGACAATATCGAGGTGAGCCGATTGTTGAGGTTCATGATTTGCTTGTTCTGCGGCTTGGCATCGGTGGCTCCGTAATTTCCGTAGCCAGCGGATCACCTCTCGAGGACCCCGCTCATTCTGGTTCGGAAGTGCATTTGGCTTCATTGTTCCCAACTACGGGCTGATCCACCGCGGAAAAGCAACAATATCACCTCAGTGGGAAATGGTGATACTCCAAAACCTAAAATTTCGGTCGTGAAACAGTGGTGTTTTCTCTTGGGTTGGCAACCCGAGAGGAGGTCTCAGCCCAATTCTCGGGGTCAAAAAGGGAGGGGGAGGAAGTTTTTTGTCTATGTTTATTAGTTCTGTGATGGTGTTTATATCGGATTAAGAGGTGGAAAACATGTGGATCTATTGTTTGTCTAGATTTTGATGTATTAAAATTAGACAAAAAATTGACAAGGCAACGATGGAGGGGAAGCGTGGATTGTTGGATCGCAATCAATGCGATTCGGTGAAAGTGAGAACAATGATTAGTGGAAAGTGGATTGTATGTATTTCTTAAATAAAATGGACCTGCCGTTCTGTTTGGCAGCCTTCATGAGTTTTGTCGCGAGCGTGACTCTATGGTTCACGGTGGATAGGTCGACAGGCATTTTTGTTGGACTATGGGTTCCAAGCATTTTGGCATTTTGGTGTGGCATTAGGCTGACCTTGTTAGCCAGGGCTTCAGCTCAGCAGGAGGGACAGGCATGATTCTATCCGTAGTTATCTTTGTCTTCGGACTAGTGATTTGTGGGATTGTTGCGCTTGGAGTGCTCAATGCCCAGGAAGTAGCCCATCATATCGCACAGCACCAAGCGGCACTTGCGCGTCAACAAGCCGAGTGGGAAGTAGTGAGCGAGAAGGCGACTCAGCGTCAGCCGAGACCAGGGAAGCGGGCCGCTTAGAGGCTGGAAAGTTTAGAGTGGAGAGTTCAAGAGATTGATTTGTGAAGAATGGAAAAGGATGATCGCAAAGAATGTTCAAACGGCGCTGAGAGACGGGGCGCTACTTACGTTGGGGGTCGTGTTCCTCTGGGGAGGAAGTAAGACGGCCTTAGCTGATAATGATAAGGATATTCCTGAGACCCTGGGTTCTCGAGGAAATTTCACCACGCTTCTAGCGGCGGCCGAGGCGGCCGGTTTGGTGGAAACCCTGCAGGGAGAGGGGCCGTTCACGCTCTTTGCACCGACGGATGAAGCATTTGCGAAGGTGCCAACGGAGACGTTGACTGGTCTTCTGTCAGGCCCCGAGCAGTTGTCACAGGTGCTTCTCTACCATGTGGTATCGGGATCTGTAGATTCGGCGACGGTGGTTTCCTTATCTAGTGCAGTAACAGTACAAGGTCAGTCCGTGGCGATCAGTGTTGGTGACGGGGTGCAAGTTGATGGGGCGAACGTGATGGAGGCGGACTTGGGTGCAAGCAACGGGATTGTTCACGTGATTGATTCGGTTCTTGTCCCGGTTACTGAGTCGGAAACCCGATTGTTGGTTAGGCAGCAGGGACGAGAGATCTTGATTTCCTGGGATACCTCTGGCGGGGGCAATTATGCACTAGAGACCCGCGAGTCAGCGACTGGCGGGGAATGGGCGAGGGTCGAAAAAGAACCCGAAACTTCTGCTTCGGGATTGTCGGTGAGGCTGGAGACCGGAGGGGCAGGGGCTTTCTTCCGTTTGCGCGAGGTTCAGTAAAGACGAGCTACGTCGCGCTTGCGTCCGTGGATTTCGAAAGAGTCCGACTCGCTGGATGGCCGCGAGTCGGACTTTCTGTTTCGCTCTAAGGGAGATCCCTGAATGGGGAGGAGCAGAGATGTTGGCTTATTCGATTTGCAGGCACTCTGTAAAAGGAGTTGCTTAATGCAAATCGTTTGCTTTAACTGTTCTCGGAACTTACGATGATTCTCGATCGAAAAATAGGATGTTGGCGCGTTGGCGTTTCTGCTCTCTTGGGCATTGCGCTCGTGCTCATCTCTTTCGGGTCACGAAGTCCCGCCTTCCACGATTGGATCCACGGAGATCAAGTGATTTGTTCCCTAAGTCACGATTCCCCAGTGAGTGAAGTCCCCGGTGGGGATTCGCCAGAGGACCAAGACCATAATGTTCCAGACCCTTTGGAGCCATTTTGTCAGTCCGGTTATCTCCTTGTATGCGACCATCAAGATCTTGTTCTCGGTCTGCCTCAGATAGCTGAGACGCTCCAATGGCATGCCTTGGAATTCCTTCCAGGGCCGCTCTCCTTATCGCCGCTCTCACGGGCGCCCCCTGTTTTTATCTAGACCTCTCAGTTGTCACGTTGGATTACCAATGTGCTTACCGCCTATCGCCGGAGTGCGTGGGCGACTCGTGATGTTTTCGGATACCAAGATTGAAAAATGATACCTTTGAAAAGCGCTCGCTCTAGCCATTTGAGCCGGTGGGGATTCTCTGGCCAATACGCGTTTACCCTGATTGAGCTCTTGGTGGTCATTGCCATTATCGGCATTCTGGCTGCAATGCTCTTTCCGGCGTTGGGAAAAGCCTCCTCGAAGGCTAGACAGATCAAGTGCGCCTCGAATCTGCGGCAGATCGGTATCGGAATCACCATGTATGGCGACGATTTCGAA
The DNA here is from genome assembly GCA_913061285.1 of uncultured Verrucomicrobiota bacterium. Taxonomy (GTDB): domain Bacteria; phylum Verrucomicrobiota; class Verrucomicrobiia; order Limisphaerales; family AAA164-E04; genus UBA2970. The sequence continues at coordinate 5,947 of CAJXVR010000409.1, forward strand.
GGGCGGCTTCCTCAAACCGCCCACGAAACGCTTAGTACGAACAAGATATGGATTCGTAAAATCCTCCCCTACGTAGGAAACTCTGAGGCCATCCGTCTTTGTCCGGCTGATCCGACACGGTTTGAACGCCGTGACAATGGAGGCACAAGTTATATTCTCAACGAATTCGTATCTGTTCCGATTGTCGATTCATTTGGACAAATTCTTTCCCCCTTGCCCAAGCTGGAGCCTGTCTCTTATACACATCTGACGCTGCCGACGAGC
>CAJXVR010000410.1 GCA_913061285.1 uncultured Verrucomicrobiota bacterium
ATCAAAGGGGTTGGCGAGGTGGCGGTTAAGGCGATTTTGGAAGCGCGTGACAAGGGGGGGCACTTTAAGTCATTGCTGGATCTTTGCGAGCGAGTTGACGGGAGAACCGTAAATAGAAAGGTGTTGGAAGGGCTGATTCGTTCCGGTTCCTGCGATTCCTTGGGGCTTTCGCGTGCGACGGTATTTAGTCAGGTGGATCAATCCCTATCTCGGGCGGCAAGTCTCGCGACCGATCGTGCCCGGGGGCAGAGTTCCATGTTTGATATGATCGAGGCGCAGGATGATCCCCTTAAGGAGCGCATCGTTGAATTGCCAGAGTGGCCAATGGAAAAGCGGCTTATCGATGAGAAGGAGCTCTTGGGCTTCTACATTAGTGGCCACCCCTTGAATCCCTACCAAACGATCATCGATCGCTACTGCCTGAAGAATTCAGCCACGATGACAGAGCTAGAAGATCGGACCGTGACGCGTGTCGGCGGGATGATATCGGTTGTGCAGTCTGGATTCTCGAAGAAGAGTGGCAAGCCCTATGCGATGTTAACCGTTGAAGATAAATTGGGTACCTTCCAGGTGCTTTGTATGAACGACAACTTCGACCGCTTTAAGCATCTCTTTGAAGCGACACTGCCGGTCTTGATCATCGGAGAAGTCAACAATGCCGAAGACAAGGCCAAGGTCTTTCCTCAAGAAATCATGCGACTTGAAGACGCTCCAAGGCGCTATACTGAGCAGGTGCATTTCCGAGTGAAACGCAGTGATCTTACGAGTCGATTGCTAGTCGATCTGCATAGCTTAGCCGGCAGCCACCCAGGGAAATGCCCCTTGTACCTCTGTGTGACCATGCCTGGAGGAGGGGCGGCGTTCATCGAGACCCACGATAAATACAACGTCATGCCGTCGCTCGAGTTAGAAGCCGCCTTAAATAGTTTAGTAGGGGAAGGGGGCTATCATGTTCGAGTGGATCGGACCTTGCCAGAGCGAGAACGCCGCCGTTGGGAGAAAAAATCGGACGCGGCGGCGCCGAAGGCCTCGGTAGCTTAGCGAGATTTCCGCAAGGAAAAGCTGAAGAATCCACGTTTATGGTGGACGAAGCGGTGCTGAAAAGGCCATAACAGCGCGTCGTTTGACGAAATTGCGAATTATTCAAAATAGCGCTTGCGCCCACCCCGGGGCATCCCTATATTTCGCGGTCTTTCGACGTTAGTCTTAAAACTATGCGACGTGCCAGAACCCAGAAAACGAGAAAATCGGTTGCTAAGCGATTCAAAATCACTGCAACCGGTAAGGTGATCCGTAATCGATCAGGAAAGCGGCACTTGCTTAGTTGCAAGAGCCCGAAACAACGCCGACGGCTGGGAACAGCGACCGTGTTGGATCGATCGGACGAAGATCGTATCATTTTGAACATGCCCTTTAGTCGTCGAGGCTAAGTGGTGTCTTAACCTATAGAGTGTCATGAGAGTAACGAACGCACCCGCATCTCGAAAACGCCGACGGCGTACCTTACAGGCGGCCAAAGGTTTTCGATTTCGCAGATCCAAGCTGTATCGATACGCGGCGGATGCCCTCGACCACGGGCGGCAGTATGCCTACCGCGATCGTAAGAATAAGAAGCGCACGTTCCGTGCTCTTTGGCAGATCCGAATCAACGCGGCTTCTCGAGCTGCTGGTTTGAGCTACAGCCGATTTATTGAAGGTTTGAAGGCAGCAGAAGTGGACGTCAACCGTAAGGTCTTGGCCAATATCGCTGCTACCGATGAGGCTGCATTTGGCGAATTTGTCACGCTCGCTAAGGAAGCCTTGAAGAACAAAGCCGCAGCATCGGCATAGAAAATCGAAGCGATTCATTTTTTCTTAGATAACCGGGCGGCCACACGATGGACGTCCGGTTTCTTTTTGCTCGAGAACGGCTTAACGAGGACGATTAGAGGCCGCGGGTGTTGAATTGAGGAAACGATTTTGGAACACGTAGGAGATTTTTCATGGCTGATACAGTGAATGATTTGGAGGCGTTGCATGGTGCGGCGGTGGAGGCGATTTCTGCCGCTTCGACATTGGAGCAGCTTCAGGAAGTTCGCGTCGCGTACCTTGGGGCGAAAGGCAAGATTACTGGTTTGCTAAAGCAACTCGGCAAGCTCCCTAAGGAGGAACGCCCTGAGGCTGGGCAGCGAATCAATAAGGTTAAGGCTGCTGTCGAGATCCAATTGAATGAGCGTCGTGATGTTCTCGAGATTGAGGCATCCAAGCCTAAGAATCCGTCTGATTTTTCCCTGCCGGGGCGCCGTCTCGCCACTGGCAGTGTGCATCCTCTGACTCAGGTCACTGAGGATATTGTTCGTAGTTTTAGACGCCTCGGATTCGCGGTTGCTGCCGGTCCTGAGATTGAGGATGACTACCATTGTTTCGATGCTCTGAATACCCCTGCTGATCATCCGGCCCGCGATACTCAAGACACCTTTTATCTGGGAACGAAGGATCGGCAGCTCTTGCGAACACATACGTCATCCGTCCAGATTCGGGCGATGAAAGACCAAGAGCCGCCCGTCAGAATTGTCGTCCCTGGACGAGTTTATCGGCGTGATAGCGCGGATGCGACCCACAATCCTACCTTTAACCAGATCGAGGGCCTCTACGTCGACCGGGGTGTGACGGTTGGCGATTTGAAGGGGACGGTTGAGTTCGTGTTTCGTGAGTTGCTTGGCAAGGAAGTCAAACTTCGCTTTCGACCTCACTATTTCTCCTACACAGAACCCAGCCTAGAAATCGATTTCTCAAGCCCATTGACCCGCAAGATGGGCAAGGAGTGGTTGGAGATTGCTGGTTGCGGCATGGTGCATCCGAAGGTGTTTGAGAATGTCGGCTACGATCCTGAAGTCTGGAGCGGTTGGGCCTTTGGGTTTGGAATTGAGCGAATAGCAATGATTCGTTACGGGATTAATGACATCCGCCTCTTTTATGAGAACGACATGCGTTTTCTAAATCAATTTTAGCTGCTTGGTATCATGAAGATTACTTATAACTGGTTGAAGCAGTATGTGGATTTTGATGGCTCGCCTGAGGAATTGGGTGATCATCTCACCATGCTTGGACTCGAGGTTGAGAGTTTGGAGCGGATGGGCGGAGCGTATGAAGGCGTTGTTGTCGCTGAAGTACTGACTCGCGACCCTCATCCCGATGCCGATCGGCTTTCTGTGTGTCGTGTGAACGACGGGGAAGGCGAGCGGCAAATCGTTTGTGGGGCTACTAATTTTAAGGCCGGTGATAAGGTGCCCCTTATATTGCCTGGAGCCCAATTGCCTACTTCAGACTCGGCAAAGCCCTTCGTGATCAAGGTCGGGAAGATTCGAGGCATCGAATCGCATGGAATGATGTGTTCGGGAAAGGAATTAGGAGCTTCTGACGATGCGGATGGATTGATGATTTTGGGTGCCGATGCGACGGTTGGACAGCCGTTTGCCGCGCATTTGGGGATGGATGAGATTGATTACGTTTATGATCTCGAGATCACTCCGAATCGCCCTGATTGGAACAGCGTGATTGGCATCGCTCGCGAAATCAGTGCATTGACGGGGAGTCCTCTCAGATTGCCCGAGACCCCCATTAAGGAGGCTTCCGAATCCGTTGCCAGCCAAGTTCAAGTTCGGATTGAAGATCCTGACTTGTGTGGGCGATATTCCGCTCGCCTTATTCGAGGTGTCACCGTAGGGCCTAGCCCCGCGTGGCTAAAGAGCTCACTGGAGAAAATCGGGATTCGTAGTATTAACAACGTGGTTGATATTACGAACTACGTGATGATGGAGACCGGTCAGCCGTTGCATGCATTTGACTATCATCTGCTTGCTCGCAGTGGCGATGAGGCGGCAACGATAATTGTGCGTCCTGCTCGGGAGAAGGAAACGTTTGTTACTTTGGACGAGGCAGAACACGAATTGCCAGCTGGGGCCGTGATGATTGCCGATGACTCCAAGGCGATTGCTCTTGGCGGGATCATGGGCGGCTTGAATTCTGAGATCGGAGACACGACGAGCGATGTGTTGCTAGAAAGTGCGCATTTTTCTCCGCAGAGCATTCGTGCCACTTCGAAAAAACTCGATCTAAGAACCGATGCTTCCTATCGCTTTGAACGCTGCGCCGATATCGGCATCGCTGAGTGGGCAAGCAAACGCGCCGCTAGCTTAATCCTAGAACTGGCCGGAGGAGAATTACAGCAAGGAGTCGTGGATGAGTATCCGAACCCTGAGGAGCCCCGTGAATTGACGCTTCGATATGCCAAGACGAATGAACTGATTGGCATCGAGATTCCTGGAAACGAGCAACGGGGAATGCTCGAGCGCCTTGAATTGAGATTGTTGGATTCATCTGAAAGTGAAGGCCGTTTTGCTGTGCCGAGCTTCCGCGTGGATCTCAAACGCGAAGTTGATCTGATTGAGGAAGTCGTGCGGCTCTATGGAATTGATAAAATTCCTTCGACCCCGCCTCGGGGCGCAATTGGAACTCATGAGTACGATGCGGTCCACGATGATCTCGCAATGATCCGTCGGTTGCTAAGTGGGATGGGATTGGCTGAAATCCAAGGCCAGACGCTAATTTCCGATAAGGCAGTCGGCATTCCAGATGGTGCTGACATCGTGCCTCTGGAGCATCCGCTCAGTTCTGATATGAATATTCTGCGTCCAAGCTTACTGCCTGGGCTCGTCACGGTGCTTCAGCACAATGCCAATCGTGGGACTCATGATGTAGCGGCCTTTGAGATTGGAACCGTTTTTGGGCTAAAGGACGGCCAGCCAGTTGAGAATCGACGTCTAGGCATTGCGATGACTGGGAGCCGAGCTCCGGGGTTTTGGAGAGGCGAGGATGAGGCGCTTGATTTGTACGATCTCAAAGGACGGCTTGAGCAACTTCTGGAAGGTATTGGCGTCAGGGGGATTCAATGGCGTGCCGCGGCGGAGCCGGAGGCGTTGTTTGTGGAAGAAGGGCAGTTCGGTTTAGGAAAACAGGTAATCGGCCGCTTCGGACAGGTTCAACCCGTGAGTGCTTCGAAGCTAGATCTGAAGCGTCCTGTGTTTCTTGCAGAATTGGATTTAGATCTCTTGCTAAAGCGTCGAACGAGCGCCCGTTCGTTTAAAGCATTACCGCAGTTTCCAGCCATTCGGAGGGATGTAGCCATGTTGGTTGATGAATCAGTTTCGTATGATGACGTTATCCGTACCGTCAAAAAGGCGAAGGCCAACTTTTTGCAATCGGTGTCTATTTTCGACGTATTCCGCGGCAAAGGGATCCCGGAAGGTAAGAAGAGTGTGGCCTATGCATTCGTCTATCGAGATCGAGAGCGAACCTTAAAGGACGATGAGGTGACGGCGGCTCACACGAAAGTCGTTGAGCGCTTGAAGCAGGACACGGCGGCAGAGATTCGATAGCCTGTCTCCCTTGGCATCCTTCGGAGCTGGCTTGCCCTAAGATTCGAGGGTGTATTGAGCTCTCAGGGTGGGGATGCCGTTGGCGTTAAATCCTTTCTCGAAATCGGTAATAATTTGAGTCAATGACTCGGGTGCCTCTGTCGGGTGGAATGCCGAATCACCGGCAAAGGTTTCGAGCATTTGCTGAAAGTAGTCTTTGTTATCTGTCCGGAGGAAGACCTTGCCATTGGTGGTAAGGGTTGATTTCAAGAGGGGGAGAAACGCTGGGGCAATGAGGCGGTTTTTCCAGTGCTTTCGCTTCGGCCACGGATCGGGGAAGTAGATGTGATAGGCCGTCACTGAGTTCGGGGGGAGGAAATACTGAATGCCATAGGACGCTTCGACACGGACGATGACAACATTTGTCAGCTCGTTGCGAGTTGCTTTGCGATCTAGTTTGCGAATTCTTCCAAGTAGCCGCTCAATTCCAAGGAAATTGGTGTTGGCCTGTTCTGAGGCATACTTGACGAGGAAAGAACCATTCCCGCAGCCAATCTCTACTTCGAGTGGTTGCGGCTTTTCGAATAGCGAGTCGAGGGGCAGGGGTTCGAAATAAGAGCTGGGGGTGTGAATCCTCGTTGTCTGCGTGTCTGACATTCTTTGGTGGCCGAGTGTAAGGCGCTTATGGTTGCTTGGAGGTAAACAATGCGACGGATGCGGTGTAGCCGTGAAGAAAGTTCTGGTTCCCGACGGGCCCGAGTTCACCGTCTGTCTCTTATACACATCTCCGAGCCCACGAG
>CAJXVR010000411.1 GCA_913061285.1 uncultured Verrucomicrobiota bacterium
TCGTGGGCTCGGAGATGTGTATAAGAGACAGCAGATAGTGGGCGCAGGCAATGCCGATCACCCCGCCTCCAACGATAATAACGGATGATTCCCCCATGATCTTTCTCAAACAATCCCGTCCCGGAACGGATCTTTGGGATGCCGCAGGAGCCGAGCCTCGCTATAGACAAATGCCCGACCACGGATTCGAGGAATCACCTGGCCCGGCTGCCCCAAGCGGTAGCTCCCAACAAAATGGCTCCCCACGATGCTCTCTTGAACCCAATCATCGCCCGGAGCCAGTTTACCTGTCGCAGCCAAGCAGGCTAGCTTAGCGCTCGTTCCCGTTCCACACGGAGACCGGTCATAGGCATTGCCAGGACAAAGCACAAAATTCCGACTATCGGCATCAGGGGCCTTGCCCGGCCCGAAATATTCGATGTGATCAATCTCCCCACCGTCCTCTCCGGTAATCCCCTGATCCTTCAAGGCACGTTTGATTTGCTCAGACGATTCCGTCAAGCGCTTCGCATTGCTCACGATCAACTCACATGGTGCCTCACTAATTAGAAAGAACCAATTCCCCCCCCAGGCAATATCCCCAGTGATAGTGCCCATTCCTGGGACCCGCACCGAAACTGACTCCCGAAAGCGATAACTTGGGACATTCTCAATCGCTACCTCGTTTTCGCTTTGCAGATCAACGTTCACGATTCCTACGGGCGTCTCGAGGCGGTGGGTTCCCAAGTCAAACTGGCCTAGATACGCTAGAGAAACGGCCACCCCAATCGCGCCATGCCCACACATTCCTAGGTAACCCACGTTGTTGAAAAAGATGACCCCGGCATCACAACTTGGATCCTCCGACTCACATAGCAAGGCCCCAACCAAAACCTCTGAGCCGCGAGGCTCTAGAATGGCACTGCGCCGAAACGCATCAAATTCATCACGCAAACGATCTCGTCGTTCAGCCATAGATCCCCCTCCAAGATCCGGCCCCCCCTCGATGATCAAGCGGGTTGGTTCCCCTTCCGTATGGGAATCGATTACGCGCATCGCCTCCATGAGATTCAAACACTCCTTGGCGACTAAGCCGTGTAACTCCGCCCAGGCCAACGGCTCCACCAGGTCTTGAACAATTCAAGCTGCATGGTAGCGAACTGCTTCTGGCTGGGACTCAGGGCATCCGATTCATTGAAGTGGCCCTCAAAGGCGTTGTGTCCCTGGAGGACCATCAGATGTTTGTAGTAGAGCACCAAATCCGGACCCTCGTCAAAACGGGACAGCACGGTCAAAGCTTGATCGAGCTCCCAGGCAAAGCGCCTCGCTTCCGTGTCCCCCGCAGCCGCTAAACGACAAAGAGAAACGAACTGAAGTATTTCCGTTGGGATCACGTTGCCGATCCCGGTGATCGCTCCAACCGCCCCACAATTAATAAAGCCGTGGAACACTTGGGTGTCGACACCAACAAGTAACGCTAAGCCACTGTCTCTATGGGTAATATGTTCCGCCGCATAGCTTAATGAGGCGGCGCCCCCAAACTCCTTAAACCCAACCAAAGAGGGAAACTCAGCCTGAAGATCAAAGAACAAATCAGCCTTGGTTTCGAAGCCATAGTAAGGGCTATTGTAAATAATTGCGGGGAGTTCTCCGCCAGCCTTCAGAATTCCCGCAAAATGAGATCGTTGGGCAGCCGAACTCGTTCCTCGAGACAGCACTCGCGGAATAAGCATCAGTCCTTTGGCCCCGACGTCGCGAGCATGGGCGGCGTGCTCGGCTGCTAGCTTCGGATTTTGGGCACCAGTCCCGACGATCACGGGCACATTCGCCTCACACAGACGTCGCACCCCCTCCTGTCTCTGCGCATCGGTCAGCAGCGGCCAATCGCCCATCGAACCACAATAAACCACGCCACTCATTCCCGTCTCAACGAGCGACTTAGCGGTGCTTACCAACGCCTCAAAGTCAGGTTGTCGCTCCTCAGTACACGGAGTCATCACCGCGGGAATGCACCCATTAAAAATTCTTGTATCCATGGCTTATGCTCGATCGAATTCGTTAATCCATCAACCGCCACAGCAAATTCGTTGAGACAGTCAATTTCTTCGTCTGGAGCATAAAACGCCCGCTCCAAAAAGAGCAACCCCCAAGGAAAACGAAACTCATACCAGTCCAGGCCCACGTGAGAATCCAACCCAATGAATCGAGGCAAACCACGTCAACGATCTAGATACTGACCTCAATTTAGTCGCATCTCTACATGATCGATGGCCAGCCCCTCGGAAACAAGGGCGCGTTTTCCTCCACGTGAATTAGGCTTCGCTAAAGAGAACCTGAAGGGCGTTGAGATCGAATCGATTGGTGAAAGTTTGAAACGACTCGCGTTCCTGACGCTCGGCAGTGAAGGCGGCAAGCATCAAATCAAGAGTCTTTCGGACCTGCTCAAAGGTCAATCCGTGAAAAACCTGACGTCCGAGTCGTTGGGCTTTTCCAAATCCGCCACCTACAAAGATATGATACCCTTCAACACTCTCCCCTCCCTGCTTCACCTTGGTCGCTAATAATCCGATGTCGCCCATGTAGTGTTGGGCACACGAATGCGGACATCCCGTTAAATGAATGTTAATGGGTTGGTCCAATTCATGCCGCTTGTCCAAATACTTTATTAAATCAAGAGCATTGCCCTTGGTGTCGCTCGACGCGAACTTACAGTATCGACTGCCCGTGCAAGCGATGAATCCGGTCTTCAGGTTAGATTGACGCCAATCCAACCCCATTTTGATCAGAGCCTTCTTCACCAATGGCAGGTCGGTATCGGAGATGTTCGGAATCACAAGGTTCTGCCAAATCGTCAGTCGGATTTCTCCGCTTCCGTATAAGTCTGTCAGGTCGGCAATCTTGATTAGTTGTTTCGGCGTCAACTGTCCGACCGGGACCGCCACCCCGATATAGTTCAATCCTTCCTGTCGTTGAGCATACACACCTACCTGTGGATGCCCTTCATCGCCCCGAATTGATTCGCGATCGGATTCTCTCTTGTCCTCCGTCATCGGAAGCCGCAACAACGAGTAGCCTAAACGTTTCTCGGTTTCTTGTAGGTATTCCTCGAGCGACCATGATTCGAGCAGGTGCTTGAGACGGGCTTTCTTTCGGTTGCTCCGATTCCCATTCGCGATGAAGACTCGCATCAGTGCGGCAGTGACGCGAACAAGTTGTTTCGGAGGCACGACAATCCCGAGATCCTTCGCAAAGGATTGGTGCCCAGTCGCACCGCCTAACGCCACGCGGAAGTAGACCCCGGGCGCAATGCCATCAATCCCTTCCAGCACTTCCGTCGCCGTCCATCCAATATCATTGGAATCTTCAGCGGAGCTAATCGTCCCTCCTCCTTCTAATGCAATATTGAACTTTCGAGGTAGATCATAAAACTCCCGATTGTTTCGGATATAGTCACCAAGTTCCTTCGCAATCGGAAGGGTGTCAATAAGCTCGCCTCGGTCCACGCCCGCCGTCGGAGAGCAGGTAATATTTCGAATATTATCGCCACCGCTTCCTTGGGAGCTTAGCCCGACCGATTCAATTCGTCGCAAGAGTGAGACGGTATTATTGGCCTCGATGTTTCGAAGCTGAAAGTTTGCCCGGGTTGTAATTTGAATGTATCCCGACGTTAGGTGTTTTGAAATATGGGCAAGCTCCCGAAGCTGAAACGAATGGACAAGCCCCCCTGGGATTCGTAGACGACACATGTAGGCATCATGGGCAGGGGCCAAATAGAACAGTCCCCGCCATTTATAGCGAAAGACATTCTCTTTAGCAGGAGCACGATTTAGCTCAGCATCATCAACCAACGATTCAAACGCATCCAGCGGATGAAGATCTCGTTTCACCCGCTCCTCGAAGATAAGATCATCATCGTCAATCGCCCTCGCCGGATCTACAGCGACATCATCGAACGTCACGCCTCGATTGGATAATCCCGCAAACAACCCCTCAAGATACGACGATTGCTCGTCATTCAGTTTCTCCCCACAAATCTCACGAAATGGAATCGCAATCTCACTCATCTTAATAAACGTCCCTTTGATATCGCTTATTGGTTTTCAGCATTTTCACGTATTCGGCGGCCTGCACTTCAGTAAGCCCTCCTTGGCTTTCAATCACTGTATGAAGAGCCCGATCAACATCTTTGGCCATACGTTTAGCGTCGCCGCAGACGTAGAGGTGCGCTCCCTTCTCGAGCCATGACCAAAGCTCCACAGATTGCTCGATCATACGGTCTTGCACATAGATTTTCTCGGGCTGATCTCGGGAGAAAGCGAGATCGAGACGGGTCAACAAGCCACTTGAAACATACCCTTCGAGCTCTGATTGATACATATAATCGCACTCCTGCTTCTGATCACCGAAGAACAACCAATTCTTTCCTTTAGCATTGCTTGCCCGTCGTTCCTCGAGGAAGGCACGAAAAGGAGCGATTCCCGTCCCCGGCCCAACCATGATCATCGGAACATCCCCGTCTGCCGGCACTCCAAAGCTCGGTGATTTGTGAACAAACACGGGAACAGGGGTTGTTTCGAGTGTTACCCGATCAGCCAGAAAGGTCGAACAGACCCCCTTGCGTTCCCGGTCTAGCGAATGATAGCGAACCGAAGCCACGGTCAAATGAACCTCTCCAGGATGAGCCTTTGGACTCGAGGAAATAGAATAGAGCCGTGGTTGCAGTTTCCGCAGTGTCTCAACAAACTCCTTCGCTTCCAGGCCGAGATCCGAGAATTGTAATAGCAGATCGATGACTTCCCGGCCCCATAACCATTCGTTGAGCTCTCGTTTACGCTCCGGCATCAACAAGGATCCCAGTTCCTTGTCCCCAGATTTCTCGACAACCTTCTTTATCAAATCCCTTGGAACTTGGGTGATGGAATAGAACTGTTTCAGTGCGTTCTCTAAGGAATCGCTCTCACCGCTCGGTAAGGGCACCTGGGCCTGAGGGTCCAGCCGCAGACACGCGATTATCTCGGCAACGAGCTTAGGACAGTTAGTTCCGTAGACACCCAGGGCATCACCCACGGCGTATTCTAAGCCCGATCCTTCGAGGCTTAGCTCGTAGTGTCTCGTTTCTTTGGCAGAACCAGGGCCATTAAGTAGTCGATTGACGAGAAGTTTCGCCGGGAACGGATTCTTCTTTGAATACTCGATAGATTCCTGAGCGGGAGCTTGATCCCTAGCTGAGTCAACATCTTCAGCTGGCAAGCTGCCGCCGAGTTTGGCCCAAACCGCTTGTGTCCAGCCCTCAGAGGCTTCCTCGAAATCGACATCGCAATCAACGCGATCATGAATTCGAGTCGCGCCTAGGGCAGCGAGTCGTTCATCAATATATTTGCCTGCACCACAGAACTCAGAGTAGCTCGAGTCCCCTAGAGCAAGCACCGCATAACGAAGGTTCTCCAACCGAATTGCCTCCTCACTCCGAATATAATTCCAAAACTCAGTGGCGTTGTCAGGTGGATCGCCGTCCCCCCAGGTACTGGTGACAATTAGCAAACGTCTCTCCTCTTTCAGATCAACCTTTGAGTAGTCGTTGAGTTCCAGCACTCGCGAATGAAACCCATGTTTAGGCGCCTCCTTCTTCAAGGATTTCGCAATGCCCTCGGCACTGCCGGATTGACTGCCGTACATAATTAGCAAGGGCTCGGTCGAAACTTCAACGGGCGCAACACCTCCGCTCGCAGGAGTTTCAGTATCCGAAATCGCTCCCACAAGCCAACCATTCAACCAGGCTCGCTGTTGGGCTCCGAAGGGTGCTGATTCAGGTATCACCGGTACTTTTTGCATGGCATCTAGACGGACTTGGAATCAGCCATCAGTGTGTTTCTTGAATTCGGTCCCACCAGAATTTCACCGTCCACAACCGAAACTTCGTAGCTTGGCAGCCCACGCTGAGGCGGCCCAGAAATGACCGATCCATCCCTCGGGTCAAAAAAGCCATTGTGACAGGGGCAAACAAGCTCCTCGTCGATGGGATCAAAATGAACCGGACACATCAGGTGTGTACAGCTTTGACTATAGGCAACCATGGATCCGTCGTTGAGACGAATCAGGATGCATGGGTGATCCTGTCTCTTATACACATCTCCGAGCCCACGAGACCTCTCTACATCTCG
>CAJXVR010000412.1 GCA_913061285.1 uncultured Verrucomicrobiota bacterium
CGCAAGCGTTCCTCATCAACAATGCCCGATTGCCGATAGGTTTGACTCATCACAATCTGGCGATGGAGCCTCTTCATCGACCATCCCGTCTCCATAAAATCGACAGCCAACCAATCCAACAGCTGAGGATGAGACGGCGGATCTGACTGGGTTCCGAAATCGCCACTCGTCTCCAACAAGCCTTTGCCAAAGAAAGCACGCCAGGCACGATTCACCGTCACGCGTCCTACCAACGGGTTGCGCTCACTCACCAGCCAGCGGGCAAATTCGAGACGATTGCTCGGCATCGCCTGGCCGCTTGCCAACACCGCGGGCACCCCGGGCGCCACTGCCTCACGCGGACTCAAATACTCCCCCCGATGATGCCGCACCGAAGGACGCTCGTGCCCCGGAGGACGCTCTTGCATGACCATGGTGGTCTGATGAGACTGGAGTGATCTACGAAGCGAGGCCGTGGCTTTTCGGGCCTCCGCAAGCGCGGGGACATTCTGAATAAACACGCGTTGAAGGGATTCTTTCTCAGCATCCGTCCACGCCCCAGATTCCTTCGCAAGGATTCCCTCAAGAGCCTCCGGCACATCAACAGCTTCCCCTCGGTCACCGGACACAGAAACTCGAAACCTCCCTAAACTGGCAACAAAATGACGCTCAAACAAGAGCTCCACTTCCAACTCATCGCCACCCGAAAGCGGTGCCTCGAAGTGAAGCACCAAATAATGCGCCTCTCCCTCACGACCTGATGTCGACCATCCGGTCGAGCCTTCGCGATCCAAGACATTCTTCGCTTCCCCGTCTCCGCTTCCGACAGATATCTTACCATAACTCCGAGAGCCGCTAGAAAACGCCATCTCCTTACCGTCCACTCGAGCGATCAATTCGCTTAAGAAAAAGTCCCCTTTTCGCCCTTCATAAAACGCGCGCCCCGGGCCTCGATTAGGGAGTCGATCATCCGGTAGCGCATCGAGTCGGAGTGATGCGATGGGAAAACTGACGTCCTTTAGCGGAAAACGCACTTTGTAAACATCTCGTTTCGTGGCATCACCACTGGCAAAAATCGAACGATCGTCTTGAGCCTCAAGTCGCCCCAGATTGGTCTCCCAACTCGAAAGATGTAAGGGCTTCCAGGAAACAAGCTTTTTGCTCGTCACGGCAATCCACTCGTCAAAGGCTCGCTGAAACTGGATTCTTCGGTTGCTAACTGTGTCATCAGCGCCCTCAGGAAGTGGATACTCATCCTTTAGCTTCAGTAGGGCTTGATGCAAGCGCTTCTCTCGAGCAAGCCGTCGCTTCTCTTCTAGAGCGGACCGCAAAATCAGGTCCGGTTCGTCAGCATTGTTAAGCAGTCCCATCAATCCATAATATTCTGTGTGAGAAATCGGATCGTACTTATGGGAATGACATTGGGCACATCCAGTGGTCAAGCCCATCCACACCGTGCCCGTCGTTGCGACACGATCCACCATGGCATAAAAGCGATACTCCAAAGGATCGATCCCACCTTCTTCGTTCAGCATCGTGTTTCGATGGAACCCGGTGGCAATCCGTTGCTGCTCCGTCGCATTCGGCAACATATCCCCAGCCAATTGTTCAATCGAGAACTGATCATAGGGGAGATCTGCATTCAATGCCTTGATGACCCAATCCCGGTAAGGCCAGATCGACCGTTCCCGATCCTTCTCGTAACCGTTGGTATCCGAATAACGAGCGAGATCCAGCCATGCCCGCGCCCAGCGTTCTCCATATTGGGGCGAGACAAGTAATCGATCCACCAAGCGTCCGTAGGCGTTAGGCTTATCATCGCCTACAAACCGATCCACCTCCGCCGGGAGCGGAAGCACCCCGACAAGATCGAGATAGACCCGGCGAATCAGCGCATAGCGATCCGCTGGACCGCTCGGGGATAGCTCGGCAGCATCCAAACGGGCGCGAACAAAGTGATCGATCTCATTCACGGCCCAGTCGGGATCAGAAATGGATGGGACCGAGGGTCGCACCGGAGGCACAAAGGCCCAGTGCTCAGCATAGACCGCCCCGTCAGCGATCCACTGGCGAATCGAAGCGATCTCCTCCCCCGTCACCGTTCGATGGCTTTCAGGAGGTGGCATCCGATCGTCCGGATCGAGGCTCTCCATTCGTTTCAGAATCTCAGACCCTTCCGGTTCGCCCGGACTGATGGCCTGGACGCCATCTCGAAGCTCAAAAGCGGACGCGGCAACATCTAGACGCAAGCCCGCCTTCCGAGACGACTCGTCTGGCCCATGGCATTCGAAGCAATTCCTCACCAAGACCGGCCGAACGACATCCCGAAAGAGATCGGTTTCCCCCGCCCCCATCGTGCTCTCGACACTGAAGACCACCAATAACATCCCCAAAACACAACGAGTCACTGGAGGGGTTTTCTCCAGGCAACCGATTCTTCTATCCGGATCCGCCATCGACTAAAGAATGGGACGCGTCTTGAGAATATTCCAGCTCGAATCGGGGCTCAATTTCATCCTCGGCTCCAAGTCCCTCGCTCAGAACCTAGCTGAAGGCCCCCTCGTGCAGCGATAGCCTCGCGTTCTCACCCCTTAGGCAGCCTAAAAAGAAGCTTCCAGCGGACACGAACCCGTCCAAGACTCAGCAGAATTTGGTGGGATTCCATGCCTCAGCTGAGTTTTGAGCCGCCAAGAATTCGGTTGACAGTTTGAGCGACGAAAGGCCTTAATCCCGCACTGTCCAAGGCGTGAAAACGGAGGGTTTATGTACCTTCCCAGCCCCCGTTCGGGTTAATGACGGAAGACGTAATTCAGGAAATGAGCGACAAGAAAGTAAAGATCGCCGTTGTAGGCTTAGGTTTCGGCGCGGAATTTATTCCCATTCACCAAGCCCACCCTAATGTAGAGGTCGTCGGTATTTGCCGTCGAAACGAGGCCGAATTGAACAAAGTGGGCGATTTGTTCAATATTCCCAAGCGTTTTACCAGCTACGACGAATTGCTCAAAGACCCTGAAATCGAAGCCGTTCACATCAATTCTCCGATTCCTGATCACGCCCCCCAATCGCTAAAAGCACTCCGAGCCGGAAAACACGTGATGTGTACGGTTCCGATGGCAACCACGATTCAAGAGTGTGAAGACCTCTGTAAGGCCGTTGATGAGACAGGCTTGAAATACATGATGGCCGAAACCGTGGTCTACAGTCGTGAATTCCTTTTCGTCAAAGAACTCTACGACAAAGGCGAACTCGGAAAACTCCAGTATCTCGCAGCAAGTCACCCTCAAGACATGGATGGATGGCCTTCCTACTGGGAGGAAATGATCCCCATGCACTACGCGACCCACGTTGTTAGCCCGTGCCTCGGCTTGATGGACGGAAAGGCAGAATACGTGAGTTGTTTCGGCAGCGGAACAGTCCGTGACGATATTGCCCAGAAAAGCGGCAATCAATTCGCCGTTGAAACCTGTCACATCAAAGTGAAGGATTCAGATCTAACCGCTCACATCTGGCGTTTTCTCTATGACGTGGCGCGACAGTACCGAGAGAGCATTGATATCTACGGTAGCAAGAAGAGCTTCGAATGGACCTTGGTCGAAAACGAACCTCACATCCTACACGTTGCCAAGCGTCCAGAACCGGAAATTCCCGAGAAAATCGAAGTTCCCGACTACGCCCATCTCCTGCCGGAACCGATCCGTAAATTTACCCAATCCATTGAAGATGCCGACCATCTATCCTTCCTCCAAGGCGGCGGACATGGCGGGAGTCATCCACATATGGTGCACGAATTCGCCAGTGCGGTCGTGGAAGATCGAGATCCTTGGCCAAACGCCCAGACGGCAGCCAACTGGACCTGTGTTGGAATCTGCGCCCATCAGAGCGCCGAGCAAGGAGGCGCTCGAGTCGACCTCCCAGCTTTTACCCATTAATTTACTCCCTCGCCTCTTTTCACTAACATAAAAACTGAATCTATGAGTACAGACAGCAACTATTCGGCTGGCGACAAACTCCTCTTTTGGGGCTGTTTTGTTGCCCTGATCACCACGGCCTTCGCGTTTATTACGCGAGCCTTCTTGGTTAACGTTCCAACCCTATGGCCTGCGGCCTTCGGATTGGATGCAGTGCAAGGGCAGGAGCTATTCGGCGCCGGCATTTGGCCCTTCGCTATCAGTATCATTGTCTTCAGTTTGATCATTGACCGAATCGGCTACAAAGTCGCAATGGTCTTCAGTTTCGTTTGTTACGCCACTTATGCGGCGCTTGCGTTTAAAGCTCATGGGGTGGTCACAGGGGTCGAAGGGGAGGCGCTCGCAGGGGCGCAAAAAGAAGCCTATAGTTTCCTCTATATTGGATCCGTCATTCTCGGTCTCGGTAACGGAACGGTTGAAGCCTTCATCAACCCCGTCGTTGCCACCATGTTCCACAAAGAGAAAACCAAGTGGCTCAATATTCTTCATGCAGGTTGGCCCGGCGGATTGGTCATTGGCGGACTCTTGACCTTGTTCTTTGGTGAACAAGCAGCCTCCGATTGGCGTATTCTCATTTACCTGATCGCCATTCCTGCGGTGATCTTTCTGGTCATGCTCATTAAGGCAAAGTTCCCGGTCAACGAACGTGTTGCCTCCGGTACCAGCTACAAGGAAATGTTGGCTGAATTCGGTTTTGTCGGCGCCTTTTTAGCATGTGGATTGATCTTTGGTCAGCTCGGCCAGGTCTTTGGTTGGAGCTCAGGTCTTACTCTAGGACTCATCGTTGCCGCATCCGTCGCTTACGGTGTCTACTGTAAGTCTATCGGACGACCAATCTTGATCTTCCTCTGCCTCATTATGATGCCTCTCGCAACGACAGAGCTAGGAACTGACGGCGCAATCACGGGTATCATGGAAGAACCCATGAAGGCGGCTGGAAACGATCCTCTTTGGGTCTTGATCTACACCTCAGCGATTATGGCTGTGCTTCGCTTCTGGTTCGCTGGACCGATCGTCAAGAAACTAACACCGATTGGATTGTTGATTCTCTCCGCGACACTGGCGATTGTCGGGCTCTTCCTGCTTTCGTCAGCAACTGGCTTAGCGATGATCTTCATCTTTGCCACGCTCTACGCCTTCGGTAAGACCTTCTTCTGGCCCACGATGCTGGGAGTGGTTTCTGAGCAATGCCCTAAAGGTGGCGCGCTCACGCTGAACGCCATCGCTGGTATCGGTATGTTAACGGTAGGTGTGGTCGGGGGACCACTGATCGGTAAGATGCAGGAAGATTCAGCGAAGAACGCCATCGAAGCGAGCGTTTACAGCCAAATCTCAACCGAGAGCTCTTACATCCTTGGTGACTACACCGCTGTCGATGCAGCAAAGGTTGAGGCCCTCGGCGAAACAGCAGCTAAGGAAACCAACGAGAAGATCAAGGTCGCTAAGCAAGGCGCTTTGGCAGATATCACGGTCTTCCCAATTATTATGTTAGTCGGCTACATCATCCTTGCTCTCTACTTCAAGAGTCGAGGAGGTTATAAGGCCGAGACCATCGGAAGCGCAGCAACGCCTTCAGAAGGTTAGTTTCTCTCGATCATAACACAAAAAGGGCGACTGGTTTTCCAGTCGCCCTTTTTCGTTTCTGCGGCAGCAAGATGATTCGCCGCGCAGCGTCGTCACTCCTTACAAATCAGACGGCCCATCCATTCGGTCTCCGTCCATCTCGTAAATTCCCACCAAGTATCCGTTTTCACGAATTTCCCCGACCTTGAGCTTCCCGAAAAGCGTGACCGCCTGATCCATCACCGGTTTCACTCCCTTCCCTTCCATTCGCACACTCACCCATTCGTTAATCTTGGGGACCGTGCCATAACAGCACATGGATTGATCTCTCATGATCAACATCTCCGTGACCAGACCTTCCTCGACCTTCAGCGGAAGCATGAAGCCTTTCAAGGCAATCGGCTGATCATTGAGCTCCCGAATATCTTCAGGAATCTGATCCGACGCTCCATCCGTTTCCCCAGCCACTTCTTCGGTCAGATCCTCGGGCATTTCATATTCAAAGGAAGCTAAGCGATCGAATGAAATATCAAGACTCCCGTCAGCCAACCTCTCGGGCTCACTCTGGGCGTCCTTTGTTGCTTCCTCCGACTCGGGGGGCAATGCAAGCACCTCAAGCGTCGCCACCT
>CAJXVR010000413.1 GCA_913061285.1 uncultured Verrucomicrobiota bacterium
CCCTAGAACGGTCTGGAATCGTCACGAAGATCCTTTTTGATAAGACCGGAACACTCACTCTTGGAAAACCGGAACTCGCATCAATCGAATGGATGAGCGCCGAAAGGGAGATGCAATCGGACATCACCGATTGCCTTCAAAGTTTGGCCGTGAAATCGAAACACCCCCTAAGTCAAGCACTCGCCCGAGACTTAGCCCAAGCATCTGAGCCCAAGGCATTTTCATCTTGGAGCGAGCTTCCCGGTAAAGGGATTATCGCAGTCGAGAACAATCGTAGTGGTCGTTCGCCCCAATTGAGACTTGGTTCACTCACGTGGCTTCGTAGCGAAGGCGTCGATATTTCTCCAGTCACAGAATTTCAGCGAACCCACACGTCTTCAGGGGCCACCGTCATCGCATTCGCTCGGGACCAGCAACTCCTTGCCGTCGCTTCGTTGCGAGACCAGCTGAAGGAAGGCGCGAAGTCGATGATTCATACCCTTCGAACCATGGGGTTAGAGATTTCCATGGTCAGTGGAGATCACCAGATAACCGCCGAAGCCATTGCCCAAGAGCTGGGCATTCCTCACGATCAAACTTACGCCGAAACGTCTCCAGAAAAGAAAGCCGCTCTGATTGAGTCCCTTCAAGCATCTGGATCCGCCGTGTGTTTCGTTGGTGATGGCATCAATGATGCCCCCGCACTTGAACAAGCAAGTCTCGGAATCGCCGTGTGCGCCGCTAGCGATATCGCCAAGGAATCGGCCGACATCATTCTGTTGCAATCCGATATTCAGGCGATTCCTCGAGCAATTAAATTGGCTCGAGCAAGCCTGAGAACCATCAAGCAGAATCTGTTCTGGGCCTTTTTCTACAATGCGATCGGGATTCCATTGGCAGCATTGGGTTTCCTCAGTCCCCTCCTCTGCGCCGCCGCCATGGGGCTTTCCGATCTTGTCGTCGTTGGGAATGCGCTACGACTTCGATTCCGCCGCTTCTAGATCGGACCATGATGCCATCGACACCTCAGTTGTCTGTCATCATGCCCGTAAAGGACGCGGCCGATACGGTCGAGCAAGCCATTCGCTCTATCCTTGATTCCAGCATGAAGGACTTCGAGTTCATCATCATTGATGATGGCTCCACAGATACCTCAGCGAACGTCATTCATCAGTTGAGTGATCCGCGCATTCATTTCCAAGCCAATCCAAATCCAGGGCTTTGTAACGCACTCAATCTCGCTGTCTCACTCTGCTCCGCCCCATATATTGCACGAATGGATGCGGATGATATCTGCTACCCACGCCGATTCGAATGGCAACTCGCCGCGGCAGCGGAAAACGATTGGGACGTTGTCGGTGGGAAAGTTCGAATCGTTGACCGAACAGGCAACCCCATCCACTCCTACCAACGCTACGAACGTTGGATCAACACACACCAAGACAACGTTTCTATTCGAGCGCACCGCTTTGTCGAAAGTCCCATCGCAAATCCAACAAGCCTGGCACGCCGCAAGGTCTACGCTCAACCGTTCACCGACGGCCCCTACCCTGAGGACTACGAATTCTGGCTCCAAGCGATAGCAAGAGACTATCGCTTTGGAAAAGTCGATCATATCGTTCTGGATTGGATCGATGCCCCAACCCGAACCACTCGAAACAATCCACGGTATTCCCCTGCTGCATTCGACGACTGCCGACGCCGGCATTTGCTTCAAGGGCCCCTTCGAGAGATTGAAGAGGTCGACGTTTGGGGCGTTGGCACTACCGGTAAGCCATGGATTCGATGGCTTCAATCCGAGGGCAGACGAGTGCGCCACCTGATTGATGTATCCCCACGAAAAATTGGGCAAACTATCCACCAATGCAAGGTCATCGCGCCGAGCGAGCTCCCAGTTCCCGATAACACACCGCTCATCGTCGCTGTGGGGGCAGCCAACGCCCGCGAAGAGATCGAAACTTTCCTAGAAAGCCGCGACTACCGCGCCGGTTCCCAAGTGTGGTTCGTCGCCTAGCCGGTTTCGGGTCCGGCCTGCTCAGATGGGGCCAAGGGGTTGATGTTTTCCAGCAAGGCGCGAAGAATCTCACTGGCGAGCTCGGCGATGGTGATTCCATCGGCATCCTTCCCCAGGTCTCGCATTCTGATTTCAGGAAGTGACAGTCCCACCCCCCGTCCCCCGAGCAAGGTCGCACTCAAATTGACCTTCCCTTCTGCAATTAAAACCTCATCAGCCTGCACCTGTCGCCTAAGTCGGTCGCTCAATGTTTCAGGAGAGTTTATTTTGGACCGCACGGTCTTCGAGATCACTCCCAAATTACTTTGCAAGAGAGCCCGCTCATAGGTGACTTCGAGCCCGTTAATCGCGAGGGAACGAATCACCGTCTTGGAGGCAAACAGGGAACGCCACTCAACTTGCAAATTCACCTGACGCGCAATGAGCGCCCGTGGCGACTTGAATCCATTGGGATTCCCCACTTCCAACGATCCGATTTGAATCGTCCCGGCAAAAGGATTCACCCATACCCGTCCAACGGTCACCGGAACCTCGGTCACCTTCTCCCCGTATTTTTCAAGTGCCGCTTTCCACATCAGCCCTACTCCTACTCTCCCACCGACAACCAGCAAGATCACACCAATGACGAAGATACTAGCGATCCGTTTAAGTTTTTTCATCGTTAACCCTACCAATCATGTCGAACCCGCACCGGTATCCAAGAAATTTCCGGGTTCCTAGTTCGAAAACCCGAACCCACGGCGGAACAGAACGGCCCTCATAAGGAACGACCGAATCGCGACTCCCTTGACAAGCCCAGTGCTCATCGGCAGCTTCAACGGTTCCAAGGATTCTTGACTCGCTCGAATCAAGCCCCATCACCATGCCTGCAGAATCAAGCAACAACTCTCATTTCTGGACCGACATTCGAGACGCCATCGCGGGTAAGCATCACGACTATACCCAAGGACGTCTCTCAAGATCCATTTTCCTCCTCGCTATTCCGATGGTGTTAGAGATGTTCATGCAGTCGATCTTCGCTGTCGCCGATGCCTTCTTCGTCGCGAAGCTAGGGGCAGCGGCAGTGGCTACGGTTGGGTTCTCAGAATCGATCATTGTCATTTTTCTTGCGGTGAGTCTAGGCCTCGGCATGGGAACCACTGCGATGATTGCGAGGCGGATTGGCGAAAAGGATCTCACCGGGGCTGCGATCACAGGTCTCCAGGCGATCTATCTCGGGCTCCTCTGCTCTCTCGGCATTCTCGTCATTGGGAGCTTCTTCGGCGCCGACCTGCTTCGTCTCATTGGAGCTCCAGAAGATGTCATGGAAGTCGGAACCGGGTTCGCGACCCATATCATCGCGGGATCCGGAACCATCACGATGCTCTTTCTGATCAACGGCGCGTTTCGCGGCGCAGGCAACCCTGCAATCGCTCTTCGAGCCCTGGCGATCGCCAATCTTTTGAATGTTGTTCTCGACCCTGTTTTTATTTTCGGTTGGGGCCCAATCCCAGCAATGGGTCTCACCGGAGCGGCAATCGCAACGAATGTGGCACGATCGATCGGCGTTCTTTACCAGTTCAGCGTCCTCTTCGGAAACAAGGGCGATCTAAATTTGAGATCCATTCCATTACAAATCGATCCCAGAGCCATGCACCGTTTGATTCAAATCAGCAGTGTTGGGATCTTTCAGTTCCTTGTCGCCATGACCTCGTTCACCGGGCTCATGTGGGTCATGGGACGATTCCCTTCCGAAGCGTCAGCTGGCTTCACCATCGCTATCCGCGTCATTCTTTTCGTGATATTACCGGCCTGGGGGATGAGCAACGCAGCTGCGACCCTCGTTGGGCAGAACCTCGGCGCCGGCAGAGCGAATAGGGCGGAAGAGGCCGCATGGACAACGGCCAAATACAATTTCCGTTTTCTCGCAATCGTCTCAATCATACTGTTGGTCGGAGCGGAAACCATCATGAGGCTATTCACATCCGAAGCCGCGGTCATTGACTACGGTGTCTCTTGCCTTCGATGGGTCTGTTCGATCTATGTGCTCATGGCTTACGGAATGGTCATGGTCCAATCCTTTAACGGCGCCGGAGATACAACGACGCCCACCTATATCAATTTACTGAGTCATTGGGGCGTCAAAATCCCCCTCGCCTGGTTCCTATCCGTCTCCCTAGCAATGGGACCGAAAGGAGTCTTCATTGCCATTCCCGTTGGAGAACTCGTCGCAGCGGTCGCCGGCATCTATCTCTTTAGGCAGGGAAAATGGAAACACACCCAAGCTTAGACGCAGCGCTTATTGGGTTTCAGCGGTTCAATGACAGAATCATTGAGTCTTCGATTTTAAATGCAGCAGGGATTGCCGAAAGGTTGGCCGGAGATCGATTTCGTTGTGATCGATCACAATGCCATCCAATAGGAGGAGGTTCTTCATCAACCGATCGAGCGGACAGAGCCAAAACAAGTGCTCGAAATGGTGCCATTCCACCGGTTCCGTCCGCTCAGCCTGCTCGAGCAGAAAGGTGAGGACATCAGCCAAGACGGCCGGCCGAAGAAAAACCCAGGAACGAATCAGCCCTAAACAACGAAACGCCAGCACCATTAGGCGAGGACTTAGGAGCACAACATCAGCCAAGAGAGAAAGTGCTGAGCCACCACGAATGAGCGATAATCGAGGGCCGCGACAGTGCTCAACAACCAGATGCCAGGACACAAGATCAAATAGCCGGACTGAATCATCACTCCTGACCCGGCGCCAATAAGATAAACTAAAGAGAAACAACAGCCAAAGGGCTGCCATGCAGTGAAGCTGCCATAACTGGATTGGGCCCCCGGAATGAGATAAGATCCCCGCGGCACCAAGTACGCCGCTACTCAAGCTGACGAACAGCCAATAGAGCAAGAAGAGCCCTCCCGATCCAATGGCTGTCGCCACCAGAAAGCCGAGCAAAAGCAACATCACCATGAGTCGCCGGCGCCCTCTCAACCACCGTTCAATCAATTGTCGCATGAAAGCAAAGAAGCTATGTCCCGGATCCCTCTCGAATCCTGGATTCTCCAGGGCAAGAAGGCGAGTTTTTCATCGCAATTCCCTCTGATTCCCAGGATTCCAGGAAATCGGATAGGAAACGGCCCAGTTTTTGCTGCCATTGATAGCTGTCACAAGACTGAGAATGGCCTAGAATGAAGCGTTTATCAACGCTCCTTCCACCCTCTCAAGTGGATGAATAACTCTGAATAATGCTTGTTTGCCAGTCCTCGAACCCTTGTTATTGAACCATGAGTCCAACTTCAAAGTCTCAATCAAAGCGGCAATGACGATTTAATGAGAGAGCGACTCCCAGTATCATCAATCCGGCGAGAGACTTTGCTAACAACACTTCTCTTCGCAACGTTTGCAAGCCTCGGATTATTCCTTGGAGTAGGAAGTCTTCAGTCACAAACGCTTGATGAAACGTGGACGCTTCAGGTTGCCGGCCGCACCGTCCAAGCTAACGCGGATGGTTCCTTCACGATTCCCAACATTCCTAGCGAACCGCAGTCCGCCTTGATTCAAACAAACCCAAATGCGCCAACACTCCCCCACTTCACCCGATTGATTGGCTTCCAGACGGTAGGACAGCAACTCAAGTACGTCTACAGTCCACCACTAGAGATTCAGCCAGGAGCCACGATTGAAGTGACTGCCGACATGCTCACGTTCAGCAATACTCTCCCGGTTATGGTGACCGGACTGCAGTTGAGTGCAGGGCAATCAGAGCTAGCCAACGTGGGAGACACCACGCCGCTTCTCGTCCAAGCCAGCTATACCAATGGATCACAGACCGATGTCACTGCGGCAAGCCACTCAACCGTCTACCAATCAAGCGACCCCTCGATCGTTAGTATTTCTAGCGACGGACTCGTGACAGCCCTCAAGGCAGGGTCCGCCTATGTATCGGCGATTCACGAAGGGATGACGGCCAGCACAACGATAAGTGTCAAAGAAACCGCAGTCACAAGGCGCCTAATGGGCTTCGTCTACGGCCCGACCAAGCAGCCAATCGCCAACGCTCTAGTCCACCTCCCGGGAACGACACTCGTTGCGACAGCAAATCAACAG
>CAJXVR010000414.1 GCA_913061285.1 uncultured Verrucomicrobiota bacterium
GAGAGGTCTCGTGGGCTCGGAGATGTGTATAAGAGACAGGCGCTTGGGTGCCCTTGTTGAAGTCATGTCCGGCAGGAAATCGAGCCTTGCTGCGCCGAATCGACGAATTTCGCTGGCTGATCGAAGAATACAAGATCTCAGTGTTTGCTCAGGAGTTGGGAACCTCTTCCCCTGTATCTGCGAAGCGACTCGTCAAGCTGCGCGACGAGATCCTGGCTCACTGTCGTTAGATCAAGAATTCCGTGCTTTCGCGGCAAAGGCGTAACCGCCGCCTAGTGCACGGCGTCTCTAAGGGCATACCATAGAGGAAGAGCGAGGTCTTGGGATCCGTTTGAGCGTCGTGGTAGTTTGAAAATGAAGACGATTAGATTTCTCACTCGGGTTAGCGTGATCACCGGCTTGTTAGTCGCCGGTGTCGAAACTTCGGCCGATTGGTTGCGATTTCGAGGTCCTAATGGAACTGGAGTATCGGCGGATGACAAAGCGCCCCCAGTGAAATGGAGCGACACAGAAAACGTTAAGTGGAAAGTGAGCCTACCCGGGCCGGGATCTTCCGGGCCGATTGTT
Organism: uncultured Verrucomicrobiota bacterium; assembly: GCA_913061285.1. GTDB lineage: Bacteria > Verrucomicrobiota > Verrucomicrobiia > Limisphaerales > AAA164-E04 > UBA2970. The sequence continues at coordinate 568 of CAJXVR010000414.1, forward strand.
GTTGGCGAAAAGGTGTTTGTTACTTATTGGTCAGGCTATGGGGTCGATCCAGAGGATCGAGGCGATATGGCCGATCTTGCTATTCACTTGCGTTGTGTTGATCGGAGAAGTGGTCAGACGCTCTGGGATCGTTCGGTAAAGGCGAAGCTTCCAGAGCAAGAGTATGGCGGGATGTTTGCTCAGCATGGATACGCCTCGCATACACCGGTCTCGGACGGCGAGCGTGTCTACGCCTTCTTTGGGAAAACGGGCGTCTACGCCTATGACCTGGAGGGTAAAGAGCTGTGGAAAGCAGACGTAGGAAGCGACTTGGATGGGCGAGGCTGGGGTTCCGCCGCGAGTCCAATCTTGACTGATTCCGGCCTCGTCGTGACAGCCTCGGTTGAGAATCACGCCATGGTGTCGTTTAACAAGAAGACAGGAGCTCAACAGTGGATACAGGAAGCTGAGGGGTTCGGTTCTACGTGGGGAACGCCGGTTGTTGTCGGAAAGGGGGAGGATCAAGAAGTAGTTGTTGGCGTGCCGGGAGAAATTTGGGGCCTGAATGCGAAGACCGGCAAGTTGCGATGGTATTCTGAGGGGCTCCGAGGAAACTCGATGACGAGCAGTGTTGTTCCGGTCGGTAACTCCGTGTTGGCATCAGGAGATCGAGGTGGTGGCACCCGAGTTGTCAAAGCGGGGGGCAAGGGCGACGTGAGTGAATCGCATATCGCGTGGACAGGGAAGGATGGGGGCAATATCACGAGTCCCTTGGTATACGAGGGCCGGTTCTATTTTGTGAAATCCTCGATCGTCAATTGCCGCGATGCAACGACTGGAGAAGAAATCTATTCTGAGCGTCTTCCGGGGGGCGCTGCTACTGAACGGGGTCGCGGTGTGGGAGTTCGTTCGCAAGGAGGGCGACCTGGTGGAAACTACACTCCCGGGCAGGGTCCTGGTGGCCGTGGCGGTGGCGGTGGCCGTCGCGGAGGCGGAGGACGCTTTGGTAGTCCTGACTATGCCTCGCCGGTTGCTGCGGGTGGTTATCTTTTCCAATTAACGGGTAAGGGTGAGACGATTGTTATTAAGATGGGAGATCAATTTGATCTCGTGTCCAGGAATTCGTTCGCCTCCGATTCGTCGAATTTCAGTGGGACGCCCGCGATCAGTCGAGGGCAATTGTTCATTCGTTCCTATAAGAACTTGTATTGTATCGAGTAGTAGACTTTTCGATCCAACATCGTTAGACACGAAAACGGTCCCGTACAAGGCGGGGCCGTTTTTTTATAGCAAACTGCGCAATTGACGATCGTCGAAACGATGTCACCCTGAGGGTTCTTTATGACACCGCTTTCGTCCAGATGGGATTTTGCTTCCTGGTATCTATGGTATGGTTGGATGTTTGTTGCCGTCTTCGCTCGCCTTGATGCCGCTGACCGGCCCAATATTCTCCTGGCAATTTCAGATGACCAATCTTGGATGCATGCGGGTGCGAATGGGGATCAATGGATTAAGACACCGGCCTTTGATCGAATCGCCAATGAAGGGGTGCGTTTTGAATTTGCCTATTGTGCTTCACCTTCCTGTGCCCCATCCAGAGCCGCACTCTTGACGGGGCGGCACATGTGGCAGATTGAGGAAGGAGGCAATCTCTTTGGCATACTCAAACCGGACGTCTATCCGGTATTTACCCAGAGTTTGCGAAAAGTGGGGTATCAATTGGCGGCGACGGGAAAGACGTATGGACCAGGACGAGTGGAGGGCGGTACCTTGAGCGACGTCTTTGGGGATATTCGCAATTCTAGTCAGTTAGCCGAACGTCGACCGGGAATTAACCCGATCGACTATGCGGCTAATTTTTCGAGTTTTCTCAATGCCCGAGATAAATCGAATCCCTTCTTCTTCTGGTACGGAGCGACCGAGCCGCACCAGAACTATGAGATCGGTGGATGGAAACGGACGGATAAACGCTTGGAACAAGCACGACTTCCCGCTTGCTTGCCAGATACGCCAGTCACCCGAGGTGAAATCTTGGATTATGGTATTGAGATCGAACACTTTGATCGTCATTTAATGCGGATGCTAGCCGCATTAGAAAAGGCGGGAGAGCTCGAGAATACCCTGATTCTTGTAACGAGCGATCATGGGAATCCGCTTCCTCGGTCTAAATGCAATCTCTATGATAGCGGCACGCGGGTTCCTTTGGCTGTTCGGTATCCGAAGAGCGTGCCGGGCGGGCGAGTGATCACTGATTTTGTCAGTCTGGTTGATTTGGCCCCTACCTTGTTGGAAGTCGCCGGCGTGACCGTTCCTGATTCTGTTTCCGGTCAGAGTCTTTTGCCGATGCTTCGTTCTCATGAGGAAGGTCGGATGGAGATGGATCGCTCATTTATCGTGACGGGTTTTGAACGCCATATTATTTGCCGACGAGATGGCGTCGGTTATCCAATGCGAGCGCTGAGAACTCACCGGTGGAGCTATATTCGGAATTACGAGCCGGAGCGTTGGCCAGCTGGTGATCCTGATTTCAATTCTTCCCACCAAGGCTTCTATGGTGACGCGGACAAAGGGGCCTCGAAGGCGTTTATGCTAGCGAATTCGATGGACCCCAATGTTCGTCCCTATTACCTCAGAGCCTTTGGTCGGCGCCCCGGTGAAGAGTTATATGATATGACAGTTGATCCAGGACAACTGAGAAACTTGGCTTCGTCGCCTGCTTCTCAGTCCACCTTGCGACAATTGCGAGAGCGATTGGATGCGTTTCTTGATGAACAAGAGGATCCCCGGCAACAGGGGATGGTCCCATGGGATACTTATCCATTCACAGATCAACGAATCTTTCGGAGCCCATCATGGCGGACAGAGGGCTTCCCCTCAAAACTAGAGTAGATTGCAGGTGGTTTGAAGCGGTTCATGAGGCAGAAGAAGAGGGTGCTGGGGCTCGTGGGACTGACGTGGCTCCTGGTCCAAGGAGGGGTAATGGTGTGCCATCTGAATAAGCCCTTGCCTCTGGGGGTTTCGTTTCACGGACAGAGCCGTTCGGTTCGAGAGATTCGTTTTCTCACGGATTTGACTTATCTTGATTCCCACGGCGAGAGGCAGTGTGAACAGCAAATCTTTGACGCTGTTTTTGAAATGATTGATCGGGCGGAGACGTTTGTCCTGATTGATATGTTCTTGTTTAACTCGTTTGCGGGTGAGAATTCGTCACCTCATCGGCAATTGTCAGGGGAGCTGACGGAGCGACTCTTGGCGAAGCGGGCTTCGGATCCGGCGCTGGAGATGGTGTTGATTACGGATCCGATTAATACTCTTTACGGAGGAACAAACTCTGAGCATTTGAACCGACTAGAGGCCGCAGGGATTCGAGTGGTAGTCACTTCGATCGAACGGCTTCGAGATAGTAACCCAGGCTACTCTTCATTCTGGCGGATGACTGGAGCTTGGTTGGGTAATTCTCCGGGGACTGCAATTTCGAACCCCTTTGGGGGCGGGAACGTCTCCTTACGCTCTTTTGTTCACTTGCTAAACTTTAAGGCGAACCATCGCAAGGTGATTGTAGCCGACGACGAGGACGGTCCAATTGCGCTTGTGACTACAGCCAATCCTCACGATGGAAGCAGCGCTCATGAGAACGTGGCTCTTCAATTCCGGGGGGAAGCTGTGGGAGATATTTTGCTTGCGGAAGAGGCTGTGCTTGCTCTGTCAGGAGCGGCTTCACTAGAATATTCGATGCCTGATCCCTCGCCTGAGCGTCCGCTATTCTTAGGGGGAGAGGATTTGACGCTTCGAGTTGTTTCGGAGGGAAAGATAAAGAAATCGGTCATCAATGCGCTTGAGATTGCCGGTGCGGGGGATGCTGTCCGTTTGGTGATGTTCTATCTTTCGGACCGCGATATCGTGAAAGCCTTGATTCAAGCCCGGCAACGAGGGGCTGAGGTGCGCATCATGTTAGATCCCAATCGAGATGCCTTTGGACGGGAAAAATCAGGAGTGCCGAATCGTCAGGTGGCTTTTGAATTAAATCGCGAGAAACTCGATTTAAAGTGGCGGGAAACACACGGCGAGCAGTGTCATACAAAACTCTTGTTCATTGAGTATCGAGATGAGTCTGCGTTTCTTTCTACCGGGTCGGCGAACTATACCCGAAGAAATCTCGATGACTTCAATCTGGAACTCAACGTCGTTGTTGAGGGGCCGGTGGAGAGTATTCTCTTTGGCCAGGTGCGGACTTATTTTGAGGCATTATGGAATAATGAATCTGATCGGCTCTACAGTGTGGCCTACGAGAGCTATGAAGATCCATCCGTTATCCGTCGGGCTCTCTATAGAGTCATGGAGCACACGGGCTTCAGCACGTTCTAATCCCTCGCTGAAGCATTGGTGAGAGCGGTCTAGGGATTCAAGTCGGACGGGGTTTCTTCCCCAATCTTCGTGTTTCGACTCTTGCTGAAGAGATTTTTCCATTCAGAAGCATATTTAAATTCATTCAACTCGCCACTCTCCAAGTTTTACATCACGGAAGGTAAAATGGCTAGGACAGCATCTCTTATTTCAGATTTTGGTGGCCATTGGAGTAGTGCGATTCTTAGAGGGATACCCTGTAGGCTCCGTTGAGTTCCTAAGATTTTCCTCAAGTCCGCTCTGATTCTCCCGATATGTTGAGAGAAGAAGACTCTCTATCTTGTGATAGGGGGCGGGCTGGGCTGGAGAAGTTATGAGCGACAAGGATGTTGGAGATTACGTGGCGGACATATTGATCGTCGATGATACGCCGGCGAACCTGGATTTGCTTTCTGGCATGTTACGAGGGAGCGGCTATCGCGTTCGGCCGGTTCCGAATGGTCGCTTGGCTTTGATGGCTGCAGCCAATCAAGTCCCGGATCTAGTGTTGCTTGATATCAACATGCCGGAGATGGATGGGTTTGAAGTCTGCCGTCGTTTCAAGGCGAACGATGCGCTCGAGAAAGTGCCCATTATCTTTATCAGTGCCTTATCCGATACCCAAGACAAGGTGCGAGCCTTCAAGGCGGGAGGAGTGGACTATATTACCAAACCGTTTCAATTTGAAGAGGTTGAAGCAAGGGTTGTTACTCACGTAAAACTGCGACGGTTGCAGCAAGAGACTGAGCAGCAAAATCAAGCCCTTGAGGACTCATACTCACGCCTGAAGGAATTGGAGGGAATGCGTGATAGTCTGACTCACATGATCGTTCACGATATGCGGAGTCCGCTGACGAGCGTGAACTGCTTCCTCGAAGTCGTGAAAATGAAATCAGAGGGTGTTTTGGATGCCAAGACTCTGGGCTATCTCGATAAAGTGGATCGTCAGGTGGCGTCTGTTGTGGCGATGGTAAATGATGTGCTTGATATTAGCCGGCTTGAGGATGAGCAGATGCCTCTTGAGCAGGAAGATGTTATCATTGGAGAGATTCTCAGCGAAGCCAGAGAGGGAACTGGACTTGATTCGTCACGGGTTATATCTGTCTCTTATACACATCTCCGAGCCCACGAGACCTCTCTACATCTC
>CAJXVR010000415.1 GCA_913061285.1 uncultured Verrucomicrobiota bacterium
ACGAGATGTAGAGAGGTCTCGTGGGCTCGGAGATGTGTATAAGAGACAGATCACCTACCGATCCGGTCGACAAAGCAAACGCAGAGCTCCACCTGAGACAGGTCTACACCGACCTGCGCCGATTGGCAGCGAGGCGATTGACCCAAGAAAAACCAGGCCAAACCCTTCAAGCAACGGCCCTAGTCCATGAGGCTTGGCTCCGCCTTTCCCGTTCCAAGGAACAAATCTGGCGCGGGAAAACGCATTTCTTTATGGCCGCGGCCGAAGCTATGCGGCGAATATTGATCGAGCAAGCTCGCCGCAAAGCCACCCAAAAACGAGGAAAGGGAGCTCCGGCCGAGGAACTTCACGAGTCGAGGATCGAACTCCGATCCCCCCCAGAGGAAATTCTCGCTGTGCATGAAGCCTTGGATGAACTGGCCCAATCTGAGCCTACTACGGCGCAAATCGTGAAATGGAAATATTTTGTCGGTATGTCCTTCAAAGAAATCGCAGAGGTCATGGAGATTTCCATTAGCTCAGTAGAACGCCACTGGGCCTACGCCCGCACTTGGCTGCGGGGCGCGATCCGATCACAGGATCCCTCGCTCGATAAACGGAAAAGAATTCCAAGTAGCAACAATGAATAAAGAGAAAGCAAAGGCCAGCCAAGCCCAGGAAATCTAGGCTAATCTTCCTCCAACCCGCCCAATCGCTGCCACTGCCGAGAGAAAATGAACGGCAGTGAAAATAATTGAACTTTTCCTGAAGGATTTAACACGAGAAAAGCGCCAAACAGGGATGAACGGCATATTATGAAGACCAATCACCCCACTCCATCGGAACGAGATCTCTTTCTCAAGGCACTCGATCACAGCTCAGAAGAGGCCCGTCGACGTTTCCTCGACGAAGCCTGCAAGAACGACTCAGAACTGCGGCAACGGCTCGAAAGCCTCCTAGCAGATCACAAAATTAAGGATAGTTTCCTCAACGATCCCGCCGGCGAAGAGCTTTTCACAGACACGATCGAGGAAGCCACCATTCCGACCGAAAAACCGGGAGAAACCATCGGTCGCTACAAACTGCTCCAAAAAATCGGCGAAGGCGGCATGGGCATTGTCTACATGGCGGAGCAGACCGAACCTGTCACGCGGAAAGTAGCCCTCAAGATCATCAAACTCGGGATGGACACCAAACAGGTTGTAGCCCGTTTTGAAGCAGAGCGACAGGCCCTAGCAATGATGGAACATCCCAACATCGCCAAGGTCCTTGATGCGGGATCGACCGACACCGGACGTCCCTACTTTGTAATGGAACTCGTAAGAGGCGTGCCAATTACGGAGTACTGTGACAAAAACAAACTTCCCAACGAGGCTCGACTGAATCTCTTCCTCCCCATCTGCCAAGCCATTCAGCACGCCCACCAAAAAGGAGTGATTCACCGTGACATCAAGCCCACCAACGTGATGGTAACCCTCCACGACGGCAATGCTGTCCCCAAAGTGATCGATTTTGGAATCGCTAAAGCCACTCACCAGCGATTGACGGAAAAAACGCTCTTCACCAACTACGCTCAAATGATCGGCACTCCCGCCTACATGAGCCCAGAACAAGCCGAAATGAGCGGGCTCGACGTGGACACTCGGACGGACGTGTATTCACTTGGCGTGTTGCTCTACGAATTACTCACGGGTACGACGCCCTTTCCAGCGCAAGATCTCCTGAGCCAAGGCTACGGCGAAATGCAGCGAATCATATCGGAAAAGGAACCTCCAAAACCCTCGACTCGTGTCAAAACGATGCAGGATAAAGAGCGTAGCATCGTCGCCTCCAATCGCAACGCCGAGAAGCACAGACATAGTAAGGTGATTCAGGAAGATCTGGATTGGATCGTCATGAAAACACTGGAGAAAGATCGCTCTCGCCGGTATGACACGGCCAACGGACTGGCCGCCGACATCCGACGTTTTCAAGCGAGCGAAACGATCCTCGCCCATCCACCGAGTCGGCTTTACCGATTCCGAAAAGCATGGCGCCGGAACAAGATCCCCTTCACAGCGGCAGCGCTCGTCATGCTGGCACTCGGCATCGGTTTCACCCTGTCCCTAGTCGCCTTCCGGCAAGCCGTCTCAGCCCAAAATCGCGAACGCGATCAGCGCCATCTCGCAATCCAGAAGGCACAAGAAGCGGCAGTGGCAAAAGATCGTGCTGAGGCGACGGCGAAGGAACTCAGCGAGACTCTTTACTTAAGCCGCGTCGCACAAGCAATGCAGGAGGTCGAAGCGAACCGGCCTGCAGACGCACTCGAACTACTCGAAGCGTGCCCGCCGGAACTCCGTAACTGGGAATGGCGTTACGTCCACAACCGCTGCTACCAAACGAAGAACATCGCAGTAATGCAATTCGATGGTTTCCTAGGCGCAATAAGCCCAACAGGACGCCATGCTCTTAGCTGGAACAAAGAACAGCTCAAGATTTGGACGCTCTCAAACAACCAGCTCATTGGCACGCCTAAATCAATCGCGAAATCAAGAGGCGGGGCAGTCTTTAGTCATGATGGCCTCCTTTTCGGTCAAATTGATCATACCGAAAATGCCATCCACATTTCGGATACCTCGACCGGAAAGCGGAGCCTTTCACTCGTCGGACATACCAACAAGATACAATCGGTGGCTTTTCACCCGAATGGACGACAATTTGCCTCTGGGGCCGACGAATCGTTCTTGAGAATCTGGAATCTCGAATCAGGACAGGAGATAAAGAAGATCATGCTCGAAGACTCTTTCAATAGAATCTATGGCCTCACTTTTAGTCGAAATGGAAAATGGCTTGCAGCTGCCCAGAAAGCCACCGGTGTAAAGATTTGGAACACTGAAACCTGGCGCAATCCGATAGACTTGCCAAAACATTCCGTTCCCATCGGTGGGCTCATCTTTAGTCACGATGAGGAGCAACTCGTGAGCATCGACAACACAGTCCTGCGAATCTGGGATGTTTCTTCAGGAGAAGAGTTAGGAAGGCTCATAGGGCACAAGCTTTGGATCACAAAAGTTGCTTTCAGTCCCGACGGCACTCGTCTCGCGTCTGCTGGACTAGACCGAAAAATCAAGATTTGGGATTGGAAAAACCAACGTGAAACACTGTCGATTTCCGGCATGAAGAGCGGTCTCGCCTCGCTCACTTTTTCACCATCGGGAACACTTCTCGCCGGAGATTGGAACGGAGCTTTGAAGCCTCTTGATGGGACAGAAAATACTGCATCCCAGACCAAAGAACCCACCGACTTGATTGGGCATACCAATCGGATCTGGGCTCTGAAATTTGCGCCTGACGGCAGGCTAATTTCCAGTGCTGAAGACGGTAAGGGCTACGTATGGCATGTGCCCTCGGAGCGGATCGAGAACGAATTCAAGGGACTCTTTGAAGTCGCAGTATCCCGCGATGGACAGTTTCTCGCGACGGCCCATGGAAAGCTTGAGAAAACCGAGACTGAATCCAATTTCTACAACCAGCTGAGAGTTCTCGATGCCTACTCCATGAAAGAGTTTTCCAAGATAAACAGCACGAAGGGAGAATTCTTTGCGGCCGAATTCTCTCCCGATGGTCGGTTTCTTGTAGCGGGCGGTTACGCGAGAGCAGAGAACAATCGGCCCCAAGTCTTCGTCTGGGATTGGAGGAACGAGGAGCAACTTAGAATTCTAGGAGAGCAAACTGGGGGAGTCATCGAAATCGATTTCAGCCCAAACGGAATCCACCTAGCCACTGCGAATGAAGGTGGAACCGTAACCCTCTGGGAGGCACAACGACTCACGGAGCCACAGGAAGGAATCCAACTCTGGAAAAACACCTCCGGTTTTGAATTCTTCAAGATTGATTTCAGCGCCGATAGCCAGCGTCTTGCCTTCGGAGACGGCTCCTTCGACATCATGATATTAGATGTCGAATCAGGGAAGCCAGCCATGCCCCCCATTCAAGGTCATGGCGATCTGGTCGTTTGTGTCGATTTTAGCCCGAATGGAAAGTACTTAGCATCCGGTGGCGCAGATAATACCGTTCGCCTCTGGGACGCCCAGACCGGGGAACAGCTCCAAACATTTCTCGGCCACAAAGGCGTGGTCAACGAAGTCGCCTTCAGCCCCGACAGCCGCATACTCGCTTCAGGGGGGCAGGATCATGACATCAAACTTTGGCGTATTGAAGAGCCTTTCCGTTGAATCTAAATTGGCTTTGGTTCATCGAGTCTTGAAACTGGCGCCATAGGTCAAGCGACGCCACAACCACTCGAACGGGCCGTGCTTCCAGCGTTTGAGCCAGAACTGGCTAAACCACAGCTGGAAACTCCAAAGGAGCAAGACCACGAGATACAGCTCGGAACGATCGAGATATCCCACCAAACCAAACCCTAGCCCGGAGAACGCAATCGCGCAGATCAAGGACTGCATCAGATAATTCGTTAACGCCATTCTTCCCACGTAGGCCAAGCGCCCCGTCACTCGACAAAGCACGGAAGAGCGAACCAGAACGATCAAAAGCCCCAAGTAACCCATGGCCATTCCGAGCCTTCCGAATTGGTAGGTGCTTTGAAAGAACGGAAACACCTTCACAATTTCAAGCTCATATTCCACGGCTCGTACCAATTCAAGCCCATTGACGCCCAATCCGATAACAAATCCGCACACCATCAAAACAAGGTAAAACCGTCGACTTTTTTGCCCCTGCAGAACGCCACTTCTCCAGAGAGCCATTCCCAATAACATCATCGCCAGTACATCCCAGAGCAAGAAAAGCGGAATCACCATCAGAATTATCTCGTTCGATCTCTTGGCGTTCCAAGCAAAGGCAGAGAAATAACTCGTCCGACGTAGCCGAAACTCTTCCTCCATCTCGGTAGCACTCGGTTCGAGATCCGAGGCAAAATCAGTCCACAGGCGTGCCTCCTGTTGAATCGTTGCACTGACCGGCTCAAGCCCCTCATCCTGGGCCACGATCTCAGCCGATTGATGGGCCTTCTCAAGGGCGAAACGCAAGAGACCGTAGAATCCCGACATGAGCAGAATCAAACAGACACTGCAGAGGAACAAGGTCAAGGCACTGCGCTTTCGAAAGAAATAAATCAAGACACCCGCGATCGCGTAGGTCACCAAGATGTCACCATTCCACAACAAGACGTAAGCATCCACCACCCCGAATACGAGCAACCACCCAAGACGCTTGAAGAACAAGCGGCCGGGACGAGCTCGAGAGCCGTCGAGAAAAAGGAGCATTCCGGCACCAAAGAGCATGGAAAAAAGACATCGCATGGCGCCCTCTGCCAATAACTCCACGCCGAACCAGGTCACAAAATCAACGTTCCATCCAATCGAAAGATCTACCTGAGGATTGAGTAACACTGCGGAATGCATTCCAAAGGCCAAAATATTCAGCAAAAGGATCCCGAGTAAGGCGAAGCCGCGGAGCACATCAAGCGATGCAATCCGCTTTGGCGCCGGCACACATTCGCTCGCCTGTGTCATAGAATTCGAATCAGCCACGGTCTTACCTCACATGTCATGTGGAATCGAAATCGCCCAAGGAACAGGCGAGAAGCGATCGTTCTCCGACCACAAGTCCTTGTCGATCCAAAAATGAACCGCAGGAAAAGAAATTGCCGAAGCAAACTCTTTGGCTCATGTGTCAGGCCCCTCTTGTCTTGAGCTCAGCCCACAGATCGAATGCCCTCAAATGAGTAATCCTCGCTAACGTCAGCGGGAATCGACCGACAAAGAGTGCAGGCCAATAGCTGACCAATGTCTAGTATTGGCGCCATGCGACGAGTCATGTTAAATCGTAGGGAAATCCAAGATGTTTGCCTGGCTGCCAAAACTCCTAACCTGCGCATTGACCTGTCATCTCATGATGGCTCCAGTAAACGCCAATGATCGGCAGGGAGCGGATGGGATCGCATTCTTTGAAAAAGAGATTCGGCCGATTTTCCACGAATCATGTTTAGAATGCCATTCATCAGCGACTAAATCAAAAGGTGGCCTGCATTTGGACTCGAGGGCTGGGATCGAGGCGGGTGGGGACAGTGGAGTCGTCATTATCAAAGGAGCTC
>CAJXVR010000416.1 GCA_913061285.1 uncultured Verrucomicrobiota bacterium
TTTCTTGCTGATGCACTGCGGCAGTTTCATTTGTCTCGGACAGATGTCACCGTCGAGCTTCGTGAACTCATGCCCCGGCCCCAAGAGCAAGCGCTTCGAGAGGGAGAGATCGACTTAGCCCTGCTTGGGGCTCCCTGTCCCGTGCTTCGAAAAGAGTTTCAACTGAAGTCGATCAAGAAGACTCCGATCGCCGCCGTTGTCCCGGATCATCATTCGCTTGCGAAGAGAAAATCGATCGACCTGTCGGAACTATCCCAGGAACGTTTCGTTAGTCTAGATCAGAAGTTTTTTCCGGGACGTCCCGAGCTCATGGCAGAACTAGGTCGGCGAGCTGGCTTCGACCCGGAGATTCGATTCTACGCTGAAGGGTTCTCTGAACTCCTGGGCTTAGTCGCGGGCGGGGCTGGAGTTGCTGTCTTACCCGCGGATGTGGCGCATCTGCCGCATCCCAGGGTCGTGTTTCTTCCATTGCGACGACCGAAGCTGAGTCTGGTATCTTCAGCCGCCTGGCTTAAATCCCGGGAGGATGAGGCGTTGTTGCAACTCATTGCGCTGCTTAGTCGGCCAGTGAAAGAGTTTCAGAACTGAATTAATAAGCGTGAGCACACGTCAATAGACTAGAGGTTGAATTATGAAGAGAATTGTTATGTTAGCTGGGCTGCTTGCCATTGTTCAATTTGGAGTTGGCTTGGCGACCTGCGAGGCGGCTAATCTTGGAGGTTTGTTCGGGCGCAAGAGTGAGGCTCACAAAGCTCGATCATTGCATCGAAAGGTGGAGGCTGCCGTGACGCGATTCAAAGAGGAGGACCCTGGGATTCAAAAGTTTTTCGACAAGTCGGTCGCCTATGTCGTGTTTCCTAATGTAGTCAAGGCGGGGATTGGCTTTGGTGGTGCGATGGGCAAGGGAGAGGTGATTCAAGACGGAAAGGTTATTGGGACCTCGACCATGACCCAGGCGACTGTTGGATTTCAGTTCGGAGGGCAAGCCTACATTGAAATCTTGTTCATTGATGATGAAAATACGCTGCTCGACTTTAAACGTGGGAGCTTCGAGTTTGGCGCACAAGTGTCGGCAGTTGCATTGACGGTTGGAGCTTCAGATAATGCGACCTTTGATCAAGGGATAGCGATTTTCACGATGGAACGTGGTGGGCTTATGTATGAGGCGACGGTTGGAGGGCAGGTGTTCTCTTTTCAGAATAAATAGATGCCTCGTTGCTTCTCATGGGTGCGATTCTCGGGGGGCGAGAATTCCGCTGTGGGGCGTCTTGATGGATTCTCGAATCCACTCTTCCGTCACTGGCATGAAGTGCGAGAGATCCATTGATTTGTGCAGTTCTGACATGCGTTCTCGATTCCCTTGCCCGGCAGCCAAGCGGAATCGGGCAAGTTGGTAATCCGCCTTAATCGCTGGGGCTGTGCGTTCGTTTGGCTCTATCTTGTCGAGAATCGCGACCGCTTGATCCCAATCCGCGTTCAGGCACAGGGCATGGGCTCGATTTAAGCGAAAGGCAATCTGATCAGGGTTGGATGCCATCAGTTTCTTGCTCAGCTCCATTACTAAGTTAGTCCGCTGCCGTTCCCCAAGGAGGGCCGAAAGGTAGTTGTTAATGTGAGGGGCAAACTCAGGGGAGGAATTATAGGCGGCTTTGGCTACGCTCAAGAAGAGGGCTGAATCTTTGGCTTGAATGGCAGCTCCGATACGGACGCCCCAGTAGGTTCGGACTTCGTTTGTTTTTCCATCCAATCCTTCGACGAGCGCATCGGCGGCTTCGTCTTGTCCAAGGGACAGAAGACGGGTGGCTAATGCAAAACGCATCTGAGGTGACCGTGGCGGTGATTGGACGATCGTCTGGAAAAGAGCTGCTGCTTTGTCAGGATGATCTGATTGCAAAGCGGTCAGCGCCTCCCAGTATTGAGCCATGGGACCGATCCGGTCGCTCACCGCCTCGTGGCGATGCACTTCTTGGGCGAGCGTATTGAGTTGGTGCCACTCTTGATCGACGGCAAGTTGGTTGCCAAATTGCAACCACAGGTCTGGGGCACTTGCTCCGAAGACCTTCAATGCGTTTTGTGCGGCAGCTGCCGATTCCGATTTGTGCCCTGCCAGATGCAATGTTCTCGCTAGATTCACTGCTTCCGACTCGGTAGCAGGCTGACCTACGTCTTCGAGGTCGTTCAGAATTAATTCTCCCAGGCCGTTTCTAATCAGTAGATGCCAATAGAATAAGTGATCAGGTAGCGTGGCCATGCGACGATCGACGAGCTCCTTGAGCAATCGGTGGCAGGTTCCTGTGTGTTGGCCGGCTGCGTGTGCGCGAATCGCGATCTGCCTGGACTCAAGGTAGTGCGGATCATAGGGGTCCAAGGCGTTGTAGGCGTCTTTCAGAGCGCGAAAATCTTCCGGATTCTGATTCAGGATCGCGGTCAGGCCCAAGTAGTAGAGTTGTAATCGTTTGTTTTCTCCAAATAAATCAGGACTCCTCTCCCACACTTTTTGAAACTGACGATATTGGCCGAAATGAAACAAGGCCCGCAACCGTACCGCTTGGGTTTCCGCTGTCAGTTGGGGCTGTTCCCCTTCGAGTAGTTGCCCGATTTCCTGGTAACGTCGAGTGTGTTCCAGAGTCTTGATTACCAAGCTTAAGTCGGACCGGTTTGTCTGTGTTAGGCGAAGGAGCCAACTGCCATAGATCGCTGCCTCGCGCCCGGTTTGATGTGTGGCTGATTCCTTTCCGAGGACACGTAGGGTCCCCCGGATTAGATTCAAATTGCCAGGATCGTTGGCTACGGCGAGCGTCCAGCTGGCTTTGGCATCTGCGTAGTTTCCTTTCTCTTCAAGCACGTGAGCGCTGCTTGCTAGTGACGCCGCTTGTAAGCGATCGAAAAGACTTATTTTGATGGCCGGTTCTATGTGACTTGGCGTGGTCGTCCACATTTTAAGGAACATCCCCACGCCACTTGCCGACATGAGGAGGACGCTTATTATTCCCGGGATAAACCAGCGATCAAGGCGAAGGAGCTGAAAGGCTCCGATCATTGATGGGTAGCGCGCCAATATCGCCTTCACGAGGGAACGCCATTGTTTTCTTGAACTAGAAGTCATCGTCTATCTGGAGGCGGCGGATACGGTGAATCTCCGACTGCACCACTTAGAATGGGAGCTCAGTATCTCTTCTTTGCGCGCATCTTCGGCCGTTTCTTGCCTCCTTGCGAGATTTGACTCGAGTATTGAGAGAAGTATCCGCGGAGAATCGGGCGTAGATTAAAGAGCTTGCGCCTGCAGAGAATGGGGCAGGGGATTTGCTGGACGCCGTTCTTACGAGGGGCTTGGTTTCCCGATCCCTCGAATATACCGAGCCTCACATCACTCAGTGCTATCGAAAGAATCGGTGCGGCGAACCAGAATCGTCCGATGATGTAACGGTCGCTGCGGAGCGAGGATGTGAATAAGATCAAGGTCTTAGATTTCTCCGGCGCTTGCTTCGAACGGCGCTAATGGCTAGAATCAGCGTTCCCGCGCCGTAGGCGATCGTCGAGGGTTCTGGAACCGCTGCGACGGTGACATCGCCCCAGACCGCATCTCCGCTGAGGGAAAGCGGTAGCGTCAGATCGGCGAATGCGGTGGGGAACGTTACGGTTCCAGTGATTCCAGAAATATCGGTGCCCACGGTCACATCCGATGTGAATTGAAACCTGATGTAGTCATTCGCTAGGCCACCATCTCCGGCAAAAGCGAATGTCGTTGAGTTGCCCCCAAGTGTCCACGCGCCACCAGTAGAAAAGTTTCCACCTCCTATCGTCGTGAAGAATAGAGTGCTGAAGGTCTCTGAACTCAGGGTCGACTGAGCGGTTCCTGAGCCACTGATTGTCCAGTCAGTTGTATCATTCCCATTGTCCGACACGGTAAAGGCGAGGTCCGCTTGGCAAACCTGAGCTCCCAGAACGATCGCCCCGCAAAGATTGAATGCACGACTGGCCAGGTATTGACGATTGAATAGGTTTTTGTGGAGCATGTTTTTCGATGTTTGCTTTATTTTTGCGACAATGCAAATCTTTTTGCGACATTTCGCTCTCTGTTTTGCTTCCTGAAAGAAAACTAGTTCGGATTCCGAAAGTTTTATTGTGTGCCGCCTACAAACGAGAGCTTGGCGTGACATCGCGCGGGGTCTTTGTTAATCGTAGAGGATCTGTATGTTTCACGTCGCACGCTTGTATCGCTTATTGCTTTTCGTGTTTGTCGGTGTTCTGACGGCTAGCGCAGCCACGAATGTCCCGAGCCTTGATGAACTTAAAGTTGAGGGCGCTCGGCAATCGATTCTTATGAATCACGTTGCTCGATCTCTGGGAGGCACTGTCCCTCAACCGGGCCTTGAGCGATTTCGCAATGATATCGAGCCTGTGCTTTCAGCCCACTGTGTTCCGTGTCACGGGCCAGAAAAGGCTAAGGCGCGGCTTCGAATCGACACTCTGGATCCCAATTTGCTCGAAGGGTCCGACGTCGATTGGTGGTTAGAGGTATTGGCGGTGCTTGGGAATGGTGAAATGCCTCCTCCAGATGAGTCTGAACTACCGGGCGATGATCGAGGGAAGGCGATTGAATGGCTTTCGGGTGAGATTCGCATGGCCTCGATGGTGCGCCGAGCCACGGGCGGGCATTCTTCTTTTCGGCGTCTCACACGCTACGAATACAATTATGCGCTACAGGATCTTCTTGGTCTTCCTCGGGAATTTGCCCGAGACCTTCCTCCTGAAGCCCGCTCTGAGGACGGCTTTCAGAATAGTTCTGAAAATTTGCACATGTCGGTGGCACAGTTGGAGACTTATCGCCAGATCGCAAGGAAAGCTCTCCTAAGGGCCACGGTGCGGGGCCCTAAGCCACCGGAACTGCATTGGGGCGTCTCGATGGAGCAGGCGAGCCAAATTGAGTGGCGCAAACAAGCCGAGGAACTCGATAAGGTCCGTGCCAAGTTTAAAGAGGATGCCCAGAAACAAGAACAAGAGGTCGAGAAGCTATTGGCCAGAAATCAAGCGTCTCATTCGCGTCCTTATTTCAAGAATTTAGCTACGGGACAGACTGCACTTCATACCTGGAGTTATGGTGGGGCAAAGTATGCATTCAGGCCAACGGAGAATCGTCCCGAACTGCCGGAGTCGTTTGACCATGTCGCGATCATTCCTCCTGGGCACAAGAAGAAGTTCGTCGTGGAATTGGGCGAGAAGGTTCCTGATGAGGGAATCCTTCGGGTGCGTGTACGCGCTTCGAGACTTGCCGAGGAAGAGGGCCGAATCCCGAGCATGCAGCTCGAGTTTGGTTGGCAAGCTAGCAATGAGGGGCGGGCGCTTCTCCGCGTTAGCCAGGAAGATATTCCAGTGGCTGCCAGTTCAGATGAGCCGCAGATTTATCAGTGGAACGTGCCCTTGGGGGATATCTATCCCCGAAATTCTGTTCGGAAGACGTCGCGCTTGGGTTCGATGCCGAGCCCTTCTGAACATATCCGGATCGTCAACAGTTCTGCCGCGAAAGGGGCAATTCAAATCGACTATGTGGAGGTCTCCGCTCCCGTCTATGAGGAGTGGCCGCCGGCATCTCACAAACGAGTGTTCTTCGACAGTGAAAACCGTCAGGACGAATCATTGTATGCGCACGAGGTCTTGTCGGTGTTTATGGCGCGTGCCTGGCGTCGAGCGATAACTGAGCCGGAGATTGAACAAAAACTCAGACTCTTTAGTACGATTCGTCGAACGACGGATTCTTTCGAGGAATCGATGATTGAAGTCCTAGCGACGGTCTTGTCTTCGCCAGATTTTCTCTACCTTTTTCAGGGCGACCTTGCCGTCGAGTCCGATGTTCCAGCCGTTTCCCAAGGGCTTTCCGACTATGAACTAGCAGCGCGTCTTTCGATGTTTCTGTGGTGTAGTTTGCCGGATGATCAATTGCTGGAGCTGGCTGGGCGTGGGCCTGTCTCTTATACACATCTGACGCTGCCGACGAGCGATCTAGTGTAGAT
>CAJXVR010000417.1 GCA_913061285.1 uncultured Verrucomicrobiota bacterium
TCTACACTAGATCGCTCGTCGGCAGCGTCAGATGTGTATAAGAGACAGCTTCCACGGAGGTGACGATGTGGCTCATCGAGCGATCACAGTTTACTTTCCTGAGATCAAAGGGGGCGTGATGGTATTGAGTAACAATGCCGGGTTTGATCAGTATCAGTGTGCCAATCGGCTAGCTGAAATTTTCTTTGGTGATCGTTTGACGGAAGTAAAGAAGGCTCCAGGTCCGTCGGCACGTGAGC
This sequence comes from uncultured Verrucomicrobiota bacterium, assembly GCA_913061285.1. Classification (GTDB taxonomy): domain Bacteria; phylum Verrucomicrobiota; class Verrucomicrobiia; order Limisphaerales; family AAA164-E04; genus UBA2970. Next base: position 240 of record CAJXVR010000417.1, read on the forward strand.
TTGCTGACTTTAGTCGCTTCGCCGGTCGCTACGAGCCAAGGTCAAACCCTGGGATGGTCTTTACCCTTCGCCGTGATGGTGATCAATTGATTTCTGAAGTGGCGGGTGATGAGTATCCGCTATTACCAATCTCACGGAACCGATTTCGTGTTCAAGGGCAGAACGCTCGCTTTGAATTCGATGTGGATAGAACTGGCGAGGTCAAGTCTGCCGTGTTGTTTCACCAGGGAAAACAGACACTACGGCGCTTGCTCGAGGGCGAGCAGGGGGGGCAGCGAAGAGACCTTTCGGAGTTCATCGGGCGGTATCATAGTGCCGAACTACAAACCACCTACGAACTGGGGGTTGAGAAGGAGAGACTGGTATTGACGTCTCGCTGGTTCCAACAGAAGCTCCCGTTGCAATCCGTGCAAGAGGATCGATTCAGTGGTGCCGATCCCGTCTCAAGTGTTCTATTTCGTCGAGACGAGAAGGGGGCTGTGGCAGGATTCCGCGTGGGCAATGGCGCTGGGCGGGAATTTGTTTGGTTTGAACGCGAGCGGCCGTGAGGATTTGTTCCCGCTCAGTCGCTTAAGGAACCAATAGTTTCGGACGGATGCTTAGAGAGCGTGCTCATCCATCCAACGTTTAATCGCTGTTCCAATTGCTTTGGGTTGATCTTCCTGCATGAAGTGGCGTCCTTCACCGACGTTGACGATGCGGATGTTTGAGAGGTTTGCTTTCGCCCAGGCCACCTGGCTGGGGGTGCCGACGGCTGGTTCGCTTATGGTCAGCATCAGTTTAGGCAGTGCCGACTGCTGGAGTCTTTCGACGTAGTGATGCTGAAGGCGATGGGCCGTTTTCGGACTGGAACTGATAGGGAAATCCATCCAAAGCGGCACTAGGGTTTCTCGATCGCTTTTCGATTGAAAGGGCATTCGATAGGTATCCATTTCTGTTGGGCTGAGTTGACGCTTTGTATTGTAGGGAATCATCATCTCGATGGAGAATCGTTCGTTGACCACGAGATTGTAGGCGAACTGCGGGTCCCGCATGGATTTCATGAATGCTGCGTTCTCCTTGGGCATGTTTTCCCAAGTGTCGAGTCTGATCATCGATTCCATAAAGGCGATGCCTTTGACATTTGCCTCATGGGTCATGGCATAGTGCAGGCCTATGAACGATCCCATATCGTGAACAACTAGGGTGATGTTCTTTAATCTCAAGGCTTGGACGAAGGCTTCGAAGAAACTGACCTGATCAGAAAGCTTGTAGCCGATCTTGGGTTTGTCTGATTTGCCAAACCCGATGAGGTCCACAGCAATCACTCGGCCACGATCTTCGATCTCGGGAATGACCTTACGCCAGAGATAGGACCAAGTTGGTATTCCGTGAACAAGCAAGATCGGATCTCCCGCGCCTTCGGAATCAGCGTAGTGCATTTTGGCTCCGTTGACCTCAACATATTTGGAGGCATAGGGGAAATCCTCCTGGACAATCTCACTGGCTTTTGAACGCTCAGGAAAGAGGAGCAGGGTAGCGAATAGAGGGAAAAGGAATTGGAGTGGGGGCTTCGCCTTGTTTTTCTTGGTCATGGCTCAATTGTTTCGATAGTGGACTGCTGGTTATTGGAGGCAAGTTTCATTTTGTGGGTGATGCCCACGCCTCTCAGTTGCTGGTCCACGGCCAATTCATCGAGGTAATTGATGGGCGAGCCCCCTGCTATTTTTGCTGCTCAGAATCAAGTTGGCAGCATTCTTGATATGGCATTGGTGTTTCGTTCCTCTTTGGTTCGTCGCAATCCTTCTGTTTTTGGCCATTTCGATTGGCGGTTGAACGTATCAATCCTTCGCTATGGGATTTCGTCAGTTTTTTCAAAATTCATCTTGCTAATCCTACGTCTGTAAGAGTTAATTCCTACATGCGTAAGAATAAGAGGGAGATTCCGGCTATTTCAGATGCGGAATGGATTGTGATGCGAGTGATCTGGGATCGGGGGCAGGTGACTGCGAATGAAATGGTTGATGCCCTCGAAGGGAAACAGGATTGGAAACCGAAAACTATTCATACGCTACTACGGAGACTCACGGACAAAGGGGTGCTCGAATTTGAAAAGTCCGGTAGAGAATATGTTTTTTCCCCGGTCATTGAACGTGAAGAGGCGGAGCAGGCTCAGAGCCATTTGTTCATTGAACGGATCTTTGCCGGAAAACCCATTCCGTTCCTCGCTCGGTTTATGGAAACCACAGATCTCTCAGAAAGCGATATTGAGGAGCTAAGAAAAGTGCTAAAGAAGAAATCAAAATGATGACTACCTCACTTCTCAGTATTTTTGAAACGGTTTTGCGAATGTCGCTGAGTGCGTCGGTGCTCATTTTGGCGATTTTAGTGCTATGCTTTGTGCTGCGACGTTGGTTGCCCATGCCCGTCATTTATGCACTCAGTCTTCTCGTGTTTGTTCGGCTGGCGATCCCGTATTTTCCGCATAGTGACTATAGCCTGGTGCCTTTGCTGCCTAGGGCTATCGAAATGTTTCAAGTCGAGACCGCGGCTCCAACGACCGTGGCTCCTGAACCGCTGGTCTTATCGACCGAACTTTCCGTTGATGGTGTGTCTGGGAGTGTGGGGAAATCCTCTTTCTGGCACTATGCCTCGGTCGTTTGGGTTATAGGGCTTTGTGGCCTGATTGCTTGGAACCTTTGCGTCTATTGGCGCTTTCTGAGGTGGCTAGGTCTGCAACCGGTGGGCAACGATCCAGAACTAACTCTACTCATGAATGAGTGCCTAAAACTCGCCCAAGTCGAGCAGAAGGTGCCCCTGCTATTAGTGGACCGCATGCGAATGCCGGCAGTTTTTGGGATCATCAGGCCGCGAATTCTCCTTCCTGAAAACATGGTGACGCAACTGAATCGGACAGAGCTTAGACACATTCTGTTGCACGAACTTTGTCATGTGCGGCGCGGGGACGCATTAGTTGGAATGGCGGCGGCGATGATCGCGACACTCCACTGGTTCAATCCTCTTGTCTGGGTTTGTACGCGGCAGTTTTCACTCATCAGGGAACTGCTTTGTGATCGATCTGTATTGCGAGCGCTACCTCGAACCAACGGTGCCGAGCAATCCTATGGAGAAACACTACTACGGGCAGCAACCCTCTTTAAACGTCAGGCCTCCGTTGCGCCTGGCTTAGTTCCTTTTTTGTCCAACAAGGATGAAATCAAAGAAAGACTAACTATGATTGTAAAACCTACATCGAAACATTGGCTGCGAAATGTGGCCGGAATACTCACAGGAACAGGGCTCGCTGTTGCCTCGATGACACTCGTCGCTTTGCCAACGCCTGGCGACGATGATGGGAAACGAGAGCACGGAGAGAAGCGAGCGCAGGAAGCGTCCGAGCGTGAACAGAAGAAGTCCGAACGACGCGAAGGGAGTGAGACAAGGGATGAAAGGGCTGAGGATTACGAGGATCGGCGTGATATTTACCGTGATGGGGATCGTGATCGAGAGCATGAAGATCGAAAGAAGGACCGTACCTCGGATCGCTCGAACTCTGAAAGACGTGATTTTTCATTAGAAAAAGTGCGCGCGCAGATTGGAAATCTGGTTGATCGGGGAAGGATGGAAGAGGCTCGCGAGTTGGAACGGAAACTGGCGCTTGAACGTGAGCGTCGCGAAGAGATCCTAGCACAGCGTAAGGCAAGGGAATATGTGAGTGAAGAGAACCGGAAACTTCGCGGGCATATTGAAGAGCTTAGTTCTAGCTTGCGTGCCATGCATGAAAAGATGAGAAAATTAGAGTTGAAGCTCAATGAGTTGAGCGAACGCGATTAGTTTTTCTCTTCTTACCTTTTCCTTCGTGGGTCCGTTCCCTTCTGGGTGCGCGCCCACTTTGCTGTTGAAAGTCACTACTCTTTCCTCGTTAGTTTTCCGAGAGCCACTTTCTCATACAAGCCCTTCTTGTCTGAACGGTCAGTCTTCTGATCTTTACGACGGGTATTAATTGAAAGATTCTCCAGCGATGGTTTCGATTGCGATTCTTCTCTTTCTGATTATGGACCCGTTTGGCAATTTGGTCGTACTGAATTCCTTGTTGGCGGAGATCCCTGTGGCGCGTAGACGTCTTGTGATTCTCCGTGAAGCGTTTATTGCTACGGTCATTTTGTTGTTGGCCGCCTTTTTCGGAGGGTATTTTCTTGATCTGCTGGGCTTACAGGAACACTCCCTTCGCCTGGCGGGAGGCATTGTTCTCTTCTTGATCGCCTTGGGAATGCTTTTCCCGTCCCGTCGAATGATCGAGGAGCCCGCCACAGAGGCCCCTCTGATTGTCCCAATCGCCATGCCGCTGATTGCTGGGCCCAGCGCAATATCGATGGTGATTTTATTTTCTGAGAATCATGCGAACTCCATTGTCGCTGCTGCCATCTTGCTTGCTGCTGGTGTTTCCGCTCTCTTGTTGGTTAGTTCCTCGGTGATTTTCTCTTTCTTAGGCAGGCGAGGAGCCACGGCCTTGGAACGTCTCATGGGGATGCTCCTGATCATGCTGTCGGTGCAGATGATTCTCGATGGGATCAATGCCTATCTCGATTCGAGAGTGGGTTGAGTTTTGTATCAAGAGTCTTTGATTGCTTCTGTTACTTGACTCGAAGTCGATAGAATCCATGGGTGTTCTCGATACTAATGCGGTGCGCCAGTTCTGAGGGTGCTTCTGCCTCAGTTGTCCATTCTGAGATCGTTTCCCAGTTCCGAAGGTCCAAAGAGAAAAGGAGCTCGTATTGGCGTTCGCTTGCCACGGGCCACGAGAGGTCTATTTCACCATCTGCTTGTTTTTTTTGCTGGATATGAAAGGAGCTTAGTGAGTCAACAGGGTCGGTTCCGGTGATTTGTTCCTCCGCATCACTGATTCCATCTCCGTCGGTATCGTGACTTAGGGACAGGCTCCGAAGGGCTCCGTCTGGGTTGTCATTGATGTAGATGGTTTCACCGTCATTGCTAAAGGCAATGCTATTCGGGGTTGGAAAACCAGCCTCGAGGAGCAATCCATCCGCCCGCCGAGCCCGTGGATTACCAGCAAAGTGATGGATCATTCCTCGCCGATCGATTCGGTAGATTCGCCGATCACTGGATGGTGCATAGATGAAGCCCTCGTGATAACCGATCTGGTTTACCGAGCCTCGGATATCGGCGAAGAGTTCTAGCTTTGAGGGGCCTGTGCTCTTGAATATTTTGCCGGATTGCCAATTCCCAACGTAGAGATTTTCTTCCTCGTCGAGGGCCAGGCCGATGACATCTTGAAGCCCCATTCCGACAAGATAGTCGGTTTGGTTTCCGTTCTGGTCAATTTTCACAACCTTAGCCCCAGTGCCGCTGAAGTTCGCTCCAAACTCAGAAACGAAGAGTTCGTTGGCCTGGTTGATGACGATGTGGGCGGGACCGTTGAGGCCCGAAGCAAAGACGCTGGCGTCTCCCTCAGGGGTGTATTTGACGACATTGTTTTGTCGGTAGTTGACGACGAAGATATTCCCCTCTGAATCAAAATCGATTCCCGTTGGGCTACCGTGGTTCCGGGCAAAGATGCTTCGTTCGCCGCTGGGTGTGATGCGGATTAGAGTCTCTGTGCCTCGGCCGGGACAACCGAATATGTCCCCATTTGGACCAACAGCGATCGCATCGCCAATCCCTGTGGACACCTTGTGGATGGTAGTGACGGGCTGTCTCTTATACACATCTGACGCTGCCGACGAGC
>CAJXVR010000418.1 GCA_913061285.1 uncultured Verrucomicrobiota bacterium
CCATGTTGTGGGTTTCTGTTGCTCCCTGCCCTTCGTTAAACGGATAGTAACCAACGAGATGGTCTTCATCTCCACGAAGCTGATGATTCATAAACCTGGCCACTTCTGATGCGCTGAGAGCTCTAGACCAGATTCGAAGCTCATCCACTTGTCCCTTCCAGTGTTCTCCTCCGCTGAATTGCTGGCCGATGTCCATCCATGGTTCGGATGAAGGGTTGGAAATGGCGGATCCTCGGGATCCAGCGAGCTGGCCGTCGATGAAGATTTCTGTATCAGTGTCGCTTCGTACGAGAGCAAGGTGGTGCCAGTTGTCGTTGAGCTGTAGCCTGATACCAGTGTCGGACCAGTTGTCTCCGGCCCGAAGGTTTCCCTCAGGGGTGATACCCATGTAGAAGCGGGGAAAGCGATCTTGGTTGGCTTGACTGAGTAGTTCACGAAAGAGGCCAAGGGCGCTTGAATCGCTCTTATACCAGAGTTCGATAGAGAAGCTGCCACTCGTCGGAATGAGCCCTTGGTTCACTCGGACATAATCATCAAGTCCGTCGAACCCAATCGCCATCGATTCTTCGGATGGCTCGACAACTGGTGCTTGGGTAGGGGACACCGGATCACTTGGTATTTGAATTCCTGCGAGACTTGCCGGGGACATGCCCTTGGCAATGGATGCAATCTCGTTCTCAAGTAAGGCTCGACTAAAGATCGCGACGTCATCCAATTGACCGATCATCGATTCAGTTCCGTTGCTACCGGCGCCTAAAACGAATTCTGAGAAATCGTCGGGTAGTGGCCCCGTGTTGACTCCTTGGACGAAAAGTTGATCGTCGATCCAAATGGATTTTGAATCGCCATCCTTGATGAAGGTAAACGTATGCCAGTCGCTGAATGAGAAATCTGTCCCTTCAAGTGTCTCGATGGGAGCCGAGAGGCGAGAGATTTCGGCGTCGCAACACCCTGCTGAATCAAAGTAGATGATCCCGTTGCTCCAAGGAATATGTGCGGATAGTCCGCGGCTTTCTCCCGTCGAGCTGTTTGAGACGCCTTTGAACATTGTGGCATCTGTGATCTCGTCGAGCTTCTGGCGGAGTACAATCGTGATGCGGTTGTCAGCCGAGGCTTCATTGAGGAACGGCGAAACCACGCGCATGTGTTGCGAAGATTGAGAGTCTCCGAGATCAAGTGACCGGTCCCCATTGAGACGACTAAATCCTTCGCCATCTCTAGAATAGGAGGCTCCTCCTTCAAAGTGCCCAGAGATGCCGCTTACGCCGTCAATGGCTTCGTCTGGATTTGAATCGTTGTTGAAGTCCCAGTATGCCAGGAGTGTATCGTCGATCGCTGGAGGCTCAGGGTTTGGATTAATTGGGGGATTCGTTGGTTCGATGAGGCTTCTTTCTGAGAAGAGATTGAACGGTGAGGTTCCGCTTGCGATGGTGGCGATCTCAGACTCTGAAAGAGCGCGTTTGAAGATTGCGACGTCATCAAGCAAACCGACCATTGAGTTCGCTCCATTGGCAAAGGCTCCGATAACGAATTCGGTGAAGTCGTTGGGCAAGGGTGCTGTATTGGTGCCTTCGAGGAACAGATGGTCATCAATCCAGATCGATTTGCTGTCGCCGTTCTTGATAAGGGTGTAAGTATGCCAATTGGTGGGTTCGTAGCCTGGAATCTCGAGATGATCGATGCTCCCGTTAATTCGGAATAATTCTGGACTGCAACAGCCTGCCGAATCGAAGAAGATCTCACGAGTGCTCCAAGGAATATGAGCAGAAAGACCTCTGCCGCCGCCGCTTGAAGTGTTCGAAACAGCATGAAAAGCTGTGGCGTTTGTTATCTGATCGAGTTTTTGACGTAGAACAATCGTGACCACATTGCCGTTTGAGATTTCATTGAGGAACGTGTCCTCCACACGCATGAGTTGAGTTTGCTGGTCATTTCTAAGATCGAGAGCTCGGTCAGCGCCCTGTCCACTGAACCCGCTGCCAGGCGACGTGAAGGAGGCTCCTTCGAATTCACCGTAGAGCCCTTGAATGGAGTCGCTAGCGCCGCTTGGATTTGAGGCGTCGTTAAAATTCCAATAGGCGATGAGATCTGGATCGCCGATTTCTGTGGGGTTATTTGGAAAGCCTGAAGAGTTTCCCTGAGGATCGTTACCGACTTGGGTAAAGCCGTTTCTTCGACCGCTTGGGCTCGGTGTGCTGGCTGAATCGAGGGGATTGTAGCCTTGAGTGATTTCGTCTCCATCACTGTGGTCGTCCCCGTCGGTGTCCCATTCGAGTGGATTCGTTCCGGTTTGGGTTTCGCTGCGGTAGAATCCCGTGTTGTTTTCGTACCCATCAATGAGGAAATCTCCGTCTGTGTCGCGATTGTTGGGATCCGTGCCGGTGTCCTTTTGACTAACCCATATCCCAGTATTGGATTCAACCTTGTCGTTCAAACCGTCCCCATCGGAATCGGCGAGTCTCGGATTGGTTCTGCGTTCATACTCTTCCTGATTGGTCAAATCGTCACCATCGGGATCTTTGAGACGATCTTGGGGAGCTGGTGGGGCTGGCAGATCTTGAATGTTTGCTCCAAGGGGCCGGAGATAGGCATTGTTGATAGGCGGAGTGCTCGAGTCGATTCTTGTTGCCCCTGGCGCTTGCCAGGAGATGCGGAATTGCTCGTTGCCGGTCTGGTTCCGCATGATCGCTTCGTAGTAATAGCGTTTGCCTCCGATAAGATTGACAGGCTGAGAGCGGTTCTGATTGGGGATGAGTGTCGTTGCTTTGAGCGTGCTGTTCGCCGGAAGTTGGTCAGTACTGAGATAGAATTCGGCGGGATTGCTCGTCGTTACGAGGAAGCTGTATTCCCCAGTATCCTCAGGAACGATATAGCCCGTCATTACGAGCCCGTAGTTTCGTCCATTGTTCGGGCTGTTCTCGAGATCGTCTTGAACATTTGAGGCTTGGTGCGTTGGCCCGACCGGGTAAGCGCCGATGCCACGTGAGCCAGGGTAGAAACCGTCTAGTCCGTTTCCCGTTGCATTGTCGAAAATGAACCGGTTTGCGCCTCTGGCATCCGGATCCGAATCAAGTTCCCACGCTTCTAATGGGGTGGGAGTGAAACGGACTCGATCTAAATCTCCGGTATAGTTGTAAAGGCTCCGAAGAACGTTAACACCCTCTCGTTGAATTCGTTCAACCGCGACTCCGAAATTAACCGCGTCGAGTTGACCAAGGGCGAGACCGAATTCAATGAAATCGAGGGAATATGGTTCCGTTCCGGCGGGCTTGCCGTCGATGTAGAATTGTATTTTTTGATCATAATAGGTGGATTGAGCGATGTGATGCCACTTTCCGTCGTTGGGGATTTGAAGGGTCGAGGTCCGTGTGCCCTTGCTATAACTGATGCCAACATGGTTGAATTCATTGACATAAAAATCGAACCAATTTAGTCGGTCATCAGAACCGCTCACAATGACGCGTTTCTGAAAGGCCTGGGTGGTAGGAAGACGAACCCAGGCTTCCATCGTTAAGCCACTTCTCGATTGCGTGATGGGGAGCTCAGTGACGAGTTCATTTGCTCGGTTGATCTGCATCGAGTTGCTTCCGTCAAATGAAACGTAGGCATCGAGTGGAAGCTTTGAGGGACTATCGGCCGTGACGAAGGTAGGCAGCTTGCCCGGATTCATAGGAAATCCGCCTTCGAGTTCGTTTCGGGAGGTATCGAAATCGAAGTCTCGCGAAAGGAACCTGAGCGGTTGAGTCACTTCCTGTTGATCCTCCTTGTCTTTGCAATCACAATAGAAATCGTCAGGAATATCCCGTTCGAGATTCTCTGGCACGATGTAATCGACCACTAGGTATCGATGCGTGTAGCCAAGATTGCTCTCGTCGGTGACTTCGTAGGTGTAGGGGATATAACTATACTGGCAGATGCTGCTCGCTCCCGAACCAAGCCCGCCGATCGATCCGGCGAGTTCTAGTCCAGATCCCCAAGACTTTCCGGAGGTGGTTTCTGTGTCCGTGCCCCACGAGTGTTCGTATCCGCCCCCGCCCACCAGTTTTACATTGCCTGCGCCAGCAGCAAAATCGAATGCAACGCCTATGCTGGTGCTCTCTGAGATGGTTGCACTCGTGAACTTGGCGATCGCTTTTTCCTCCTGAAGGTTCCAACCATTGCCTGCGGAACCTGTGCCAACATCATTTTTGAAAGCCGGTTCTGATTGAGAGTTTGCTTTGGATCTTGTTCCGTCCCACTGAATGTTGCCGCGGGTTTCGATCCATTGATGCTTCTTTGTGATGGGATTGAATCGCTGTACTTCGTGTATCCCTGGAGTTCCATTTCGACTTGGCCGAATTTGAGTGGGATACTGATCTGGATCCACGTGAACGGGACCGAATATTTGCGCCTCGGCCATCGATAGTTTTCCAGTGCCGGCGAGTTGAATGCGAACAAAACGTCCGATCACATCCGAGTGTCGTTGTTTTGTCAGGAAGTCGATGACATCAAGGGCGCCATCCGAATGAAAGAAGCGAGAAATAGCGTTGTCTCTTTTTAGCTCATTCAGCGTTCGGTTTCCAAAAGGATTCTGTGAAATTAAGAGCCAAACATTCTTGAGATCTGCCCGCGCGCTATCGGTTCGATTTCGGAGACGAACGTGTCGAATCTGTGATTGTTGTCCGAGGTCAACTTCCCACCATGGCTGATCTTCAAATTGTGTTGAACTGACGGTGTTTTGGGATAAGCGCCCATCGAGAAAGCCATCAACGGCGCGGTTGGCATGGGCGTCTAATTGGGTGCTTGATTGTCGGGCAAAGCTTTCACGGAAGAGACCGAGACTTGTCCAGTCCCGTACGATGGGGATCCAGCTCGGGTTGGGCTCTGAAAGTTGATCTTGCTCCCATTCGCTGAGTTCCTTTTGAAAGGTGCTGAGACCATTGAGTTCGCAGAAGCGTATATTGCCATCAAGGGGAACTCCGGACTCGGTGAGTTGATAGTTAAAACACTTGTAGGCGGTTTCGTCGTACATGACCAAGGCATCGCCCGAAGTGAGAAAGGCCTCAGATGTAATTGTTCTCGTTGAACTGGTCTCTCTGGAGACAGAGGAAGAGCCTCCGGATTCGGTAGCTGCGGTGACTCGAAATTCTGCTTCAATGGTTCCGATTATGGGAATCTTTCCTTCGGCGCCGACTCCGACAGATCCTGAGAATGAGTCATTGTAGAAGCTGGTTATTCCTGAGGCAGCGCTGCTGGAAGAATTCTGACTTTTACCTACTGAGACGGATTTTTCCACGTTTGACTGTAGGTGTTGCCAGAAGGGTGGCATAAATGCGACGGCAGTCAGTTGGTTTTCTTTCACTGTGCCGCATAATTGTCCTTCGTCTGCTGTCCCAAAAGTCGCATAGACCGAGTCGTTGTTGCGGTCTCCCGTCGCGATTACGGGAGAGTTTGAGAATTGGCTGGCTTGGAAGTTTGAATAGTTGGCTTTCAACGAGAGTGAAGGGTTCGGGGTGAAGTCTTCTTTGAGGTGCGCCAGCTGGAAATTTCCCTGTCTATTTACATGCCCGAAAACAATATCTCTGAATCCATCACGATCGAGATCTCCGACGGCTAACTGGAGTTTACTAAGGTGTTGGCTCGGTATGCTTGTTTCAGGTGCTTGGTAGAGGCTCTGAGTTGTGATCGATCGTGTTGCGTCTAAGGTGCGAATTTCGGGGCGCCTTTTTGATGCGTTGTAGTAGGCGATGACGATTTCATCTTTGCTGTCAGCATCCGTGTCACCAAGGGCCATTGCCAGACCCTTGCTACCATCGTTGGTGACGGATCCGAGTGTCCACTCAGCCTGTTTGCCGAGTTGGAGGCTCTTGTCACCAGGTGCCTGGTTGACTTTGAATACTCGGAGGGCAAGTTCTAAGTTTGCCTCAGAATCATCGGGATCTGGCGTGGCACTAGCGAGAACAATC